>JAKJGY010000018.1 GCA_022704145.1 Verrucomicrobiota bacterium | reverse complement strand
GGCTGAAGTCCGCACCCAGCGCGCCGAACGAGAACTCCGTCGCGCTACCGGCGCGGCACGCCCACTCCCACTGCGCTTCGGTCGGGAGCGCCGCCTTCAGCTTGGCGCGCTTCGAGAGCCAGGCGCAAAAGGCGTCCGCGTCCGACCAGCTCATGCGCACGGCGGGCTGCAGCTCATAGTTGGCGTAGTACCCCAGCCGCACGTGGTCCTTCCACTGCTGGTCAAAGACACTGGCGTTATGATCCGGCTTGAAGGTGAAGAAAGCCGCATTGTTGATCTCACATTCGGAGATCCAGAACGGTTTCTCGATCACCACGCGGTGCCGCGGCTGCTCCTGCGGCGTCTCGTCGTCGCTGCCCATCACGAACTCGCCCGCCGGGATGCGCACCAGCGTGAGCGAGACGCCGTCGCCAAGCTCGATGACGCGCTTCAGGTCACCGCCCAGCTTCCGCTGGCGCTGGGCCGCAACCTCAGCCGAGAACGGCCAGTCGGCCGCCCGCACCTGCACCGGCGCGCTGCGTTCCTCGCCCTTCTCCTTGGTCACGGCGACCGGATACGGCTGCTCAGGCGTGTACTCCCAATTGTCCTGCACCCCCGCATAACGGGCGCGCAGGGCGGCCGCATGCGCCGAGATGTTGGTTGTCCAGCTCCGGCGCTTCTCGTCGATCGAGTACACCGACGTCCAGCTCCCATAGTACGGGACGTTGAGGTCGATCCACGTGTAGAGGCGGCGCCAGGACTCGTCATCCAGCTTAACGCCATGGTGCCCCTTCTCAAGCAGTTGGATACCCTCAGAGGTCGAGGCGTGGTACTCGTACGGCATCCCCATGATCCCGTTGCTCTCCGGGCCGGGCCGGCGGAAATACCGGTGGAACGCGTGGTAGGCGTTGCTGTAATGCTCCTCGACCTTCTTGGTGTCGAGCTTCGCCGTATTCTTAAAGTCCGGCTTTCGCGGGTCGCTCCCGTCATGGCACCGCACGCAGTAGGCGTCGAGAACCGGCTGCACCTCCGACTCGAACGCGAAGCCCTCGACACGCGGACGATACGGCCGTATCGCCTGCGGAGGCTTGCCTGAGGCGATCGTCTTGCTGGTCACCGGAGGCTCGGTCGGCGGCTCGTGGCAGCCGATGCAGGACAGCTCCTCTCCGGGCATCGCCACCAGCCAGCTCCGGAACAGTTGGAGCGCGCGCCCTTCCTTATCCAGCGGCTGGATCGAGATCGTCGTGTTCGCCGGAATCCGGAACATGGCGGACCCGTCCTTCTCGACCTTCACCGTGCCCAGCATCCGCTTGACGTCCCAGCCGCTCTCGACACCGATATGATGATGGTTGCCCGTGTTGAAATACCCGTACGCATAGGTGAAGATCCTCAGCGAATCCGCCGTTCCGGGCGGCACCCCTTTCAGCCCCGGGCCGCGATAGACGTTCTGGATGTAGCAGACCGCCTCCTTGTCCTTCAGGTTGATGCGCGAAGGGATCACCGGCGGACGCTTGCGCGCGCGCAGCGGATACGGCTCCACCAGATACCGGTACTCGCCCAGCGACTCGGGCTGCAGCGGCACGAAATTGTCGAACGTGTCGACCAGATAGAGGCGCCACGGGCTCTGCGGCGTCGCCTGGGCGACCGTCAGGTAGTAGTGCGCGGTGATCGGATACGGCTGCAGGCATTGCGGGTACACGCCGTTCACGAGCTGGTCAAGGTCGAGCGCCATCTCGGGATAGGTGTCGCGCAGCCGCGGGTAACACTTGTTGAAGAAGTCGTTATTCAGCTCATGGTAGTCCTTGCCCTGCTGGGAAGCCTCGGGCATCTGCTCCCGGATCAGCTTGGAGACCACCTCCTGCAAGTCGGGAAACTGGACGAGCAGCTCCTTCTTGACCTTGGGGTAGAGCTGGTCGACCGTGACGTGAGTGACCTTCTTTCCGAAACCGGGGATATGCTGCACCACCCCGTCGGCGTGAGCGTACCCCTTGTTGGTGTCGAAGACCGTCAGCTTGCCCGACCCCGAGACACCGTGATGACCCGTCACGACCGCCACAAACTGTCCGGGCGCGTCCGGCAGCGGACGCGCGTTGAACATCGCGTTCGGCCAGAGGCTCTGCGACCCGTAGATCGAACGCTGGTTGCTGCCGTCCGGATTCATCGTCATCATGATGCGCGAGTAATAGTGCATGATGTCGGTATATTCCCAGCGCAGATACATGACCTTGCCGTCCGCCAGCACGGTCGGGTACCAGTCCGCATCCTGCTCGAACGTGAGCTGTCGCGTGTTCTCGCCGTTGGGCCCCATCACATACAGGTTGGGCACTGTCCGGGAGCCGCTGATGCAGGGCACGCCGATCATCGGCGCCGTGGAGCTGAAGATGATCTTATCGTCCGGCAGATAGATGCCGCCGTAGTTGTGGACATACTCGCCCGTGATCGTCGAGACGGTACGCGGGCTGCCCCCGTCCACGCCGACCTCCATCACCTGGAACACCTTGTCCCCGTCCGTCGAGGTGAACAGCAGCCGCTTGCCCTCGTAATGCAGATCCAGCTCGCCGACATACGCGCCGTCCTGAGGCGCATACACGTCCGTGAGCTTCCCGGTCCGCAGGTTGAAGCGCGCGATCTTATTCTTGTAGCCTTTCGGCGCAAGCACATGCGTGCCCAGCCAGTTGGACTTGGTGGCGACCTTATCCGAAACCACAACCAGCGCCTCATCGAAATCGATCAGCGGATTCTCGACCACCAGGGCGCGGAACTTGAGCGCATAAAACGCGTCGAGCGCCTGCTTGGCCTGCGGGTCGCCCGCCTCCACCTTACTCAAGATATCCGGCATCGATGTCACATACGCCTCAGCCTGCGCCAACAGCTCACGCCCGTTACGGTAATCACGCGGCTTGGTCTTCAGGATATGCCGGATCGAGCGCACCAGCGCCTCGGGCGGCGAGAGCTGCACCAGCGCCCGCACCGACTCCGCGGCCGGCTTCGCAGCCTGCTTCGCGGGCTCGCTCCGCACCCCCACGTGGCGCTTCACGACCGCCAGGTCCTGCCGCTTGTCGCTCGGGACACAGACCGTAGCGAGATCCGCCGCACGGCCTCCCGGCGCCGTGACCTCCGCCTTGAGGGCATGGCCGCCGTTATTGTTGAAATACAGCAGGTTGACCTGACGCTTGCCCGCCGCAAGCTGGGCCGACCCGCTCCTAGCGACCGGCCCGTGAAGGCCGTCGTTCATCACGACCACGTTGCCGTCGATAAAGAGCGCGCTGCCGTCATCCGACGTGACCGTGAACTCGTATTTGCCCGCCTGCGCGACTTCCATCGTCCCGGAGAACTCGATGTTCCACCCGCCGCCGAACCTCCGCTCCGCCAGCGAACCGGTCTGGGCCACCACACCCGTGCCGACCGCCTTGCCCCCCCCCATTTCGGATACGCTGCGGATCTGGCCGTCATAAGCGAAAAAGGACATTTCGGCCCGCGCGGCACCGCCCACCAAGCTCACACCGGCAAAAGCCACGAGGCCGCACACCCCGGCAACCGCACCGGCACAACGGCGGTTCCGACGGCCACCCATCAGACCCCGCTTCACACGCATCCCCCTACCGCCTTTATCTTGAAACAGATGACACATAACCCCTCCGGCTAGAAACCCCCATTCAGGAAGTTCTGTATACTACTTGACACGCGCCGCTGATGCAAGCGCCGAGCACCCCAACATCACAGGATCATTCTCCTCCAAGAACCCATTGCACACACCACCCGTTCCTGCAAAAATATCTTCCGACTGCTGTGATCAGCCATGCGGCCACCGTAACGCCCTCAGGATACTCACCATGCGTCCCAAACATCCGCTCCCGCCCATCGCCGGTCTCGCCCTTCTGGCCGTGATCGCCCGCGCCGCTCCGGAAATCGCCTTCATGACCGAGCCCGCCTGTAACGGCGAAGTCGCCGTCCTGACCGGTGAGGGTTTCCCGACGGAGCGGTTACGTGTGGTCGCGCACTGCCTGGGCGCATACGACAGCAAGTGCCCGCAAGACCCGTTGACCCTTCTCGACGCGATCGGGAATCCGCCCCCGCTTCCCGCCACGCCCCCGCCCGAGGCACACGAATGCACGGTGTATGGCCGTGGCGAGGGCTACGTACAAATCGGTTTCCGCTGTGTGCCCCAGCCGTGGGTGCGCGCCCCGCTCACCTCGGCGGTCTGGGTCGGCGACGGCACCACCTGGAGCCGCACCTACCTGGTGAACCGTCCGCAGGCCCACTGGCTCTATCCCCGGACACAGGCACCCGGAGAGGTTGTCCGCATCTTCGGCCGCACCTTCTCCTGGCAGCACCACCTCCCCAACGCCCTCGCCGTCCTGCGCCCTGCGGGCGACACCAACGCGATTCCGCTCCGCGTGGCCGCCCAGCACCACGAGGACGGCCACACCGAACGCTGGTCGCTCTGCGCCTGGCTCCCCCCGGATCTCCCCCCTGGCGAATACACGCTGGCCGTACACGGCCGTCACGGAGGCGCCTACGGCTGGTCCGAGCCGCTGCCGCTCACCGTCGCCCCGCTTCCGGCACGTCGCCCCACCTTCAACGCCCGCGACCTGGGCGTCAAAGGCGACGGCCTCAACGACGACTCCGACGCGCTTGAGGCCGCAATCAGGCAGGCCGCAGGCGGCACCCTGTTCTTACCCGCAGGCACCTACTCCCTCTCCCGGACGCTTGAGCTTCCCGACGGCCTCGTGCTGCTCGGCGCGGGCCTGCAGCAGACGGTCATCGCCAACCTCCAGCACCCCTCGACCGAACCCTATGCGCTCTCCGCCACGCAGCCCGCTTTCCGCGGCCGCGACCTCCTGACCGGCATGCGGAACTTCGCCCTTCGCGACCTCACGCTCCGCTTCATGCCCGCCAGCGGCTCCGCGCTGCGCATCGGCAAAGACCCCCTCTGGTCGGAGGACGTCTCCCTCTACCGCGTCCGGTTCGAGACCCAGCAGGACTATGGGCTGGCCAAAGACCACGCATACTGCGCCCGGCCGCTCAACATCGTGAAGGCGCGCCGCTTCAGTATGGTGTGCTGTGAGACCTACGGCCCAGGCGGGGTCAGTTGCGAGCGCAAGGTCGAGGACAGCCTCTTCGCCCAGAACCGCTTTGAGACCGACCGCCGCTGGCGCGGCCATGTCTTTAAGTTCTGGGGTGCCGAGCACGTGATCTTCGAGGACAACCTGCTCACCGGCGATACCCGCGGCTTCGTCATGCAGACCCACTTCGGGGTCAACCACCAGAACTTCATCGCGGGAAACACCGTCGAGCGCACCGTGCTCGGCGGGAACGCAGGCGAAACATACCTCGTCGAAGGGGCTGGGCTCCTATATGAAAGCCGCGTGTCGCACGCCGCCGACCGCGCGCTCACCACCGTAGGCTGGCCAGTGCTCCGCGGCAAGCCCGCCGCCGCGGACGATGTGACCGGCCGTTTCGTGATCATTGCCCGCGGCCGCGGCCTCGGCCAATGGCGGCGCATCGCGGACTGTGATCCGGCAAAACGCGAACTCCGCATGGACCGCCCCTGGCGCGTCCCACCCGACCCCACCAGCGTCGTGGTGATCATGAACGGCCTGATCGACACCGTCTTTGTCAATAATCAAGAGACCGACTGCGGCAAGGGCCTCTACCTCTACGGCGCGGGCGCCATCAACTGTGTGATCGACCGCCACCTCTGCGACCGCACCCTCGGAGTGACGCTGATGACGCATGACGACCGGCAGCAGGAGCGTCCTGATGAACGGGAGACCGCGCCAGACTTCTTCAACCTCTTCCGGGACTGCCGCGTCCATCACGGCGGCGGGCTCATCTGCGGTGCCGGAGGGCGGCTCCCGCTGGAGGACGAGCCCTCCGCCCCGCTCGCCAACTTCGCAAACCGGTTCATTGACAACGAGGTGCAGGACGTCACACCGTTCAGCGGCGCGCAGTACGGCGCCAACTGGACCTGGGGCGGCGGCTGGGACAACGTGCTGGCCGGACTCAACGTGATCCCCATGGATCTCGGCGTGAGGCCCGGCGGCGCCACAAATGGCCCGGCCCGCATCATCGCCACGGTCCTGCAGAACAACTGGGTCTCGGGCGCACGCCATGGCGCGGGCGTCAGCCAGCGCGCCTCCCGCACGCTATTCCTGCGTACCGCGCTCTATGATGTGCCCGTCCCGTTTATCGACCGGGGATGCGGCACACAGATCCTCGAGACCACTCTCCGCGCCGACGACGCCTACACCCCTGAGCGCGGCCCGATACGCTGAGAGCCCATTCATGGGGCTCCGCCGCACGCCGCTAAGAGGCGCATGCCCTACCGCCTGGCCGAGCGCCCATCCATGGGGCTCCGCCGCACGCCGCTAAGAGGCGCATGCCCTACCGCCTGGCCGAGGGCCCATCCATGGGGCTCCGCCGCACTCCGCTAAAAGGCGCATGCCCTACCGCCTGGCCGAGGGCCCATCCATGGGGCTCCGCCGCACTCCGCTAAAAGGCGCATGCCCTACGGCCTGGCCGAGCGCCCATGCCACCGTACCCGCGCTTGCGCACAACTTATCCGCACGATACCGCTCACCCTGTCCACGCCTCGCACAAGCGCAAAACCGCGCTCTTCGCCAGCCCGTCTCCGAGAATCTCCCAATTCACTTATCATGAGAAGTGAATTGGGATTTCCGCGACACCACGCCTCAACCAAACGCTTTACTTTGCCTGACGTCCGACGGCGGCCGCCACAGCCTTGAGCTGCCGTAACTGCGTGGCGTCGAACGTGCCGACCGGGCCGTCCGACGGATGAGCGGCCGGCCCAAGGTCAAACGTCACGCAACCGCCACGCGCCGTCACCGCAGCCGCCCACGCGGCCCATTGCCCGTCCGTGTAACGCGTGTCGCGCCGCCCCCATGTCTTGCCCAGATAGGTCAGGACATGCCACTGCGAACCTTCAAGCCAACGCCCCTCACACGCAACCGTCAGCGGCTCATTCAGCTCGCCCGCCGTATAGTCCTCCGCCGCTGTCCAGCGCTTGAGTCCCACACCCGGATTGAACGTGACCACCGCACCCGGGTTCCCGCTCTTGGCCGCCGCCGCATAGAGCGCCGCGATCTCCCCGTTAAAGCCGACATGCGCGTACCCGCCGTCGAACCACCACCCGCTGACACGCGCGCCATACCGCTCAGACCACTCGCGGATCACCTCTGACCACTTCCGCGCAAACGCCAGGTCGATTTTGCGGTCACCGTTTACCGGCTTCTCGGACAGGCCGAACGCCTGAAGCGCCTGGAGGTCGCGGTTCGGCGTCTGGCACGGGAGGTATAGCAGCAGCCGGATGCCGTGCGGGGCCAATGCGGCAGACAGCTCCAGCGGCAGGTCGCGCCGCGCGCAACGCTCTCCCGCCGCATATCCGGAAACCCTGTCATAGGCCGCGTTCGGCGCATTCATGTATCCCGAGTTCTGCCCCAGAGTGAACACGAAATACCGGACGCCGGCATCGGCCAACTGCCGCGCGACAGCAGGCACGTCAAACGAATCCACCCGTCCAAACGTGTCCGGCCCCGGCAGGAAATGCATGAACGCGCCTATCCTGGCCTCCGCCATCCAGTCCGTGGCCGGGTTGCGCTCCCCGGCCGACAGGGCCGACGCGACCAGAAGACCTAACCCGCATGTCTTGACAGCACGGCTCAACATCGCGACCCGCCTCACTTGACGAATATCATCGTGCCGTCCGGGACAAAGACCACCCGCACCGTGTCCGCCGTCAGCGTCAGCCGCGGCACGTAATGATCCGGCGCGTCTCCCGCGAACGTCCAGGTGCTGAGATGCGATGCCCCCTCGAGCGCGTCAAAACGGAACAGGACGATGTCGTTCATCGGCCTGGGCTGCTCATGCAGCCCGAGGTCGACCACACAACCGCTTTGCAGCGACAACGTCCCCGCCACCTCAACCCGGTCGCTGCCCGCCGCCGTGTAGTCCGCCCGATAGCGCGCGCCCGTCGCCATCGTGAGGTTGCCGACACCCAACAGCCCGACCGCGTCGGGCGCGTCTCCGGGCGACAGCACACCCGTCACGACCAGCGTGCCGTTCGACAGCGCGCCGCCGCCCGTCAACGCCAGCGCCGTGACCGTCTCGCCACCCAGCTCGGCCCACGCTCCCTGACAGACCTTGATCTCCTGAGCCACCGCCGTACCGACGCGCCGAACGCCCGCCACCGCGCGCCCCATCCACTTCGTGGCCAGATAGTCGTACACCTGCTGCCGCTCCTCAGCCGTCAGCAGACGGTCATACGCGATCACCTCGCCCAGCCGGTGCCCGCCGGAGCGCGAGGGTAGGTTGCCGTCCGGCACATCGAGATTCGCCTCGCTGCGCGAACGGTCGAACCCATGCCCCTGGAAGTGGGTCGAGGAGGAGGCGTGCACCTCGATAAGCTGGTACCCGCCGTTAAAACCGGTCGTCCGCGGGTTCACGATCACCCCGTCCTGCCGCGTCACGCCGAGGGTATGGATGTTGCCGTTCTCGCCGTACCCGCCCTCGAACATCGGCGTCGTGTAAACGCCCCAGCCGCCCGTGTTGTTGCGGTGGAACTGCCGATGGCTGTTATTCGCAATCTTATCGCCCAGCAGCCAGCCGCCCCCCCCCTGACTGCCGAAAACCATGAAGATGGACCTCACGTTCTCGACATGCTGCTCCAGCTCAAGGAAGCGCTGCGACCCGAACGCGCCGAAATCCAGCACCGGCAGGCCGTTCAGCGCCCCCTGAACATACAGCGCGCCCTTGTAGTTCACGGAATAGTCCCAGCGCCGCGCCACGTTGCTGCCGACCAGCGAGTAGACCGACGTGACCGAGCCGTCTTGAGCGAACACCAGCGTCTCCGTGCGCGAAGGGTCGATGTGGTAGATCCGCCCTCCCGTCACAGGAACGTCCGCGTAGAGGGTGCCGCCCACCGTCAGCCCGCCCTCGGCGACGACCACACGCCCCGTCACCGTCGAGAGTCCGCCGACCGTCAGCACACCCGCGCCGGTCTTCACGAACTGCGCACCGCCGTCCACGCCGCCGACCGTGAGGCCCGCCGCATCCACCTCCACCGTACCGTCCTCCGCCGTCATCACCGCGCCCACCGAAGGCGACGCGCCGACATAGCCGCCCGGAACGCGTCCGAACCACTTCTCCGAGAGATAGGCCTCCACATCCCGAACCTCCTGCGCCGACAACGCCCGCGTAAAGACCAACACCTCCGCAAGCTTCTGGCCGCCGGAACGATCCGGGAAGTTGCGGTCGCCAGCGAACATCGAGGCGCGCGTGTTGTCCGTCGTCACCAACGAGATCAGGTCAAACCCTCCGCCCAGCGGCGCCATCTCGCCGTTGACCACCACGCCGTTCAGCCGCGTGACACCGCCACGCACAAAGGCGGATGCGTTGCCGCGCCACAGGCGGCCCTGCACCGCGTTGAACGGGTCGCCACGGTGAAAATGCGTGTAATCGTCACTCGTGCCGTAGCGCGGATCGCAGCTCAGCAGGAAGCCGCCGCCACTCTGTGACCCGACCACCCAGAAGACCGTCCGCACCGTACTCACCAGATTCGACCACAGCAGGCAACGTCCGCTCCCATAAGCGCCGAAGTCCAGCACCGGCCGACCGTTCAGCGCGCCCGCCTCCAGCACCGGCCGGGACGCGTCGTTCGTGGCCCACGCATAAAACCCGCGCCCATCGGCATCGTTCGCCCGTGTCACGTAAACCGTACCGCCCGACTCCGCGGTCACCAGACATTCCGCCGCCGAAGCGTCCATGCGGAACGCCAGGCCTCCGGGCAACCCGGCAGCCGCAGGCACAGGGCGGTAGCCGCCCAGACGCAGCCGCCCCTGCTCAGCCGTAACCGCGCCCGCGAGGTTACGCGTGTCCCCCAATACGAGCGTGCCGCCGCCCCTCTTGACCAGACCGCCCGTACCCGAGACCTCCGGTATCGCCACCGTCCCCGTGCCCGTCACCGCCACGGCGATCCGGTTCGTGGCCTGCACCTCCAGCCCCGGCAGCCCGTCACGGACGTTACCGGCGAGCGTGTACCCGGGAGCAGGCTGGTTAAGCCACTTCCTCATCAGATACGCCTCGACCTCCCGCCTCTCGCTATAGCTCAGGCGGTTGGTGAAGATGATGACCTCCGCCAGCGTGCTCCCACCGGTGCGCCACGTCAGGTTATCCGCGCGCCACCGGTCCACAGCAAAGGCCGAGGCCGTCGGCGTACCGGAATAGTCGACCGCCACCGTGCTGAAGACCGTCGGCGTCTCAGGCATCACGAACCGCTCGCCGTTATCAACGACCCGCCCGTTAAAGAACGCGGGGGCCGTGCGGAACACGCTGTGCGCGCCGCTGTACCACACCGTGCCGTCAATGCCGCGATGGAAGTGCGGCGTGCCGCCGTACACCGGCGGGTTGCCGCAGTCGCCGATCAGAAACGCGGCGAGGTCGTCCACCAGCGAGCCGTACACCACAAACACCGCACGGATATTGGTGTTCGTGTGGTTCCACAGCAGACATTTGCCGGAGTAGAGCGCCCCGCAGTCGATCACCGGCAACCCGTTGAGGCTGTTCGCGCGGAAATCGGGATAGTGGGCCGTGGTGGCTGGCGGCGGCGGCGCTGAAGCCGCCCTGCCGTTCTGGGCATAGTTCACGTCGCGCCACTCCAGCACGCGGCCGCCCGCGTCCGTGATCACCGTCCCCGGCGCGCTCGCGTCAACATGGAAAAACGCGTTGGAGATCGGATTGTGCGCGGGCACCGGCACGCCCGCCGCCGAGGGCAGCTCCACCGTACCGTCGCGCAGCACGAGCTGCGCACCGGAAAGGCTGTTGTTCTTGAGCACCGCCGTGCCGCCGCCGCCGAACTCAACCCGCTTGATACCCGCCACGGCGTCCACCGTCAGCCGTGTCCCGGGCGTCACCTGCAACGCCACCGGCGACGCGTTCTTCGCCACCACCTGATGCATCTCGGAGCTTCCCGGCGCCGCGCGGAGCGTGCGGTTGAACCATTTCTGCGCCAGATACGACTGGGTCTGCAGCCGCTCCGTCTCGCTCAGCGCACGGGTGTAGACCAGCACCTCGCACAACCGCTGTCCGCCCGCCCGGTTACGCTCCGCGATCCGGTCAAAGCAGAAGGCGTTCGCCCGTCCGGAAGCCGTGAGCAGCACCTCGACCAACTGGTAAGTCCCGCTGACCCCGTCCGCCGTGGCCGACAGCCGCTGCCCGTCACTGTAAAGCGCCGCGCTGCGGAAACCCGCGCACGCATTCGCGGCCGCCAGAGGATGCGCCACCGACGTGCCCTGCAGGCCGTCCGGCCCGCCACGATGAAAATCATAGATGCCGGTGAAGCCCGCCGTATCGTATGACCCCAACAGGAAACCGCCCTTCTCCTGCGTGCCCACCACCAGGAAGACCGCGCGGATGTCGCTGACCGGCGCCGCCCACCCCAACGATCCGCCCGCCCCTCCGAAAACGCCGAAGTCGATCGCCGCACGCTCATTGAGCGCGCCCGCCAGCAGCGTCGGCGCGTTCATCCCCGCGACCACCGAGGCGACGTTCGAGCCATTCACGTCGCGCCACTCCGTCACCGTGCCGCCCGCTCCAAGCGTCACGGTCGACGCTGCCGACGCGTCCATGTGCAGCGCGGGCGCCGCAGCGGGCACTGGCTCGGCGAACAGCGGATTGTCCACCGCCAGCGTCCCCGCATCGAGACGCACCGAGCTGTTCATACCCGAGAGGTCGCCGACCTTCAGGGTCCCGCCCCCGGTCTTGCGCAGGTTGTCGCCGCCTTCCAGCCGACCGACCTCCACCGTCAGGGGCTGCGTGCCGGTGTTGTTGACCTGAAGCTCGGCCGCGGTGCCGATGTGGTTGTTGTCGGTGTTCACGCTCCCGATGCGGGTGCGTGAGGCAGGCAGGTACGCGGCGAACGCCAACGCCGCCGTGCCGTCCGCCGTCGCCGGCACGCTCAGCTCGAAGCTGGCCGGGCTGACGATCCGGCTCACATACGCGCCAGCAGGGACGCCGCTGCCTGTCACACGCTGCCCGGCCACAATCGAAGCCGTATTGGTGCTCGAGGCCGCCGTGACCGTCCGGCTGCCCGACGCCAGCGTCCAGACCGACACGCTGGCGGCCCGGCCTGGCGCCGCGGAAAAGCTGGCCGAGCCCGAGGTCAGATAGAGCGAGCCCGCCGTGAAGAAATCCTCGATTACCGGCGCAGCCGCCGCCGACGCCTCGACCAGCTCCGGCGTCGCCATGAGCCAGCCGGTCAGCGCATCCACCCGCCCGGTCGAGGTCATCGTCCGCAAAAACTGCACCGTGCCGCCCCCGCCCGCAGGCTCCTTCTGAAAACCGTTCGTCGCCACGACCGGCACATAGAACTTCTGCGTGCCCTTCACCATCGTCAGCCGCCGCAGCGGACCGTCGAGCGTCACCGGGCCGCCGTTGGTGAACGTCCAGTTGTTGTTACCCGCACCGGAGCGGAACTCCATGCGCCCGACCGTCACACCCTCTGCGGGAACGGTCACCACACGGTCCAGCGTGCTGTTGGTGAAGAAGGCCAGCGCGCCGACGCCACCCGCCACCGCGCCGTTCGTCCAATTTCCCGGCTCCGCCCAGGCGCCGCTCGCGTCCACCGCCCACATGCCGTCCGCGCCGCGCGCCGCCACCGCAACCCAAAACGCAGCCAGAGCCACCCCGAAGACCTTCCTCATACCCATCCTCCCGAGACATCCTGCAGACCGGCGCTCATCCTTTGCAGGGTAAACGCCTCCGCTCACCAGAACCTTGATAAGACGGGCCAACTATAACACTCATCACCGCGACGTGACAACCGCCATATCGCAGTCGCACGCTCGCAATCAGCACGGGTCATGTCGCGTGTCGGGTCAACTGCCTCATGGGTGGGAGACGGGGTGTTCGGGAGCGAAGCGTCTAATATGGGCGGAGCGCTTGGGACGAGGCTACCGCTCCGCGGCTTGGATGAAGAGCGGGACGGCCCATTTGCCGAAGCCGACGGTCTCGCCCTCGACGCACGCCTTCTGGTAGAGCGTGCAGAAGTTTCGCGGGTTAGCGACGTCGAAAAGCCGCGTCTCGGGCAGCCGCACCTTCTGAAACCCCTGCGCCACGAGTTCGGCCGCCACGCTGTCGGCGTTGCGCTCCGGGACGGGCGTGAGCAGGTAGACCATGCCCGCGCGGGCGCAGCGCAACGCCTTCCGGCCGTCAAGCGGCACACGCAGGAAGCGGAAACCCTGGAGCGCCTCGGGCGCCTCGGCGCAGATGTAACCGCGGTCGGCGAATAGCTTGGCCTCCCTCTCGAATGCGGCCGACTCGTAGGTCTCGGCGGCGAACGCGCCCGCCGGGGCTCTGACGAGCGGCGTGCCGTCGGCGTTGGCGTTCACGCCCGCTTTGGGTTTCTCGAGCCCGCCGGAGGCCTCGCTGACAAGCTGCCGCAGGCGCACCGCGCCCGAGACGTCCTTACCCGCAAGCGCGTCCTCCTCGCGGAAAGCGGCGAAAAGGATGTGTCGCGCGCCGGTGCGGCTGTAGTCGTAAGTGATGATGACCGTGCCGTCCGCGGTCTGCTGGCCGTCGGGGTAGGAGACGCCGTTGCGCTCGTCGAGCAGGAGCCCCCCGCCCCACGTCCTGCCCTCGTCTTTCGAGATGAAGGCGGTCAGGTGCGAACGTCCGGTCTTCTCAGTGAGCGGCCCGTGCTTGACGAGCAGGAGGCTGCCGGAGACAAGGCGCGTGATGAAGAAGCGCGCGCTGGGATGGGCGAGCGCGGAGGGCGTGACCTCGGGCCATGTCCTGCCGCGGTCGACGGAGACACTTTCGCCGATGCCGTATTTGGTGCGGACCAGCATCCAGAGCGAGCCGTCCCCACGCTCGATGAACAGGTGCTCGTCGAACTCGCGGGCGCCTTTCGGCACGTTCGCCGCGCCGCGGGTGGCCCAGGTCCTGCCCTGGTCCTCCGAGACGGTCATCTTCGCGCTGAAGTCCGTGGCGCGCCAGGTGGAGGTGGGCAGAACCCACTCGCCGGTGGAGAGCACGAGCGGCTTGCACATCATCACGCCGTCCGCGACACGCACGGGCGGCCTCCACTTCGGCTGCTCGGCCTCGGGCTCGGCGGTCTCCATCATCCACACCCCGCCGAGCGTACACTCATGGCCCACGGACTGCGCCCAGAAGAGACGCAGCTTGCCGTCGGGCCCCATCCAGAGTTCCGGGTCGAAGGTGCGCACCGGCCCTTCTCCGTCAGGATCGACAACGAGCACCTCTTTCCACGTCTTGCCGTTGTCTCCGCTGGTGGCGAGGACAACATAGTTGTTCTTGTCCTCGCCGGGGGTCAGGCCCGCGTACCAGTTGACCCAGAGACGCCCGCCGGGCGAGACCGCCAGGCTGGAGATGCCCTGAAAGGCGCGGTTGGTGACGGCGTGCTGCGGCTGTGGCGGGCCGGCATATTGCGGCGGCGCGACAAACGCCGGCGCTTGCGCCTGGGCGGCAAGCAGCGGCAGGTAGAGCAACGGAAGGATGGCGGCGTGGATGCGGTTCATGCGGTTCTCCCTTTTTTTGTTATATTGAAATCAACGGTTGCGCGCAAGGCTTTGCGGCGCGTCAGGGCGTGTCGCACGGTTCAATCGACATTTCGAGCCAGACCGCCGTCTGCGGCACCCCCTCCGCGAGGGCGAGCGTGACCGTGTTGTCGCCTGCCGCAAGCGCCGCGAGCGGCACGTTGAAGCGAACGACGCGCGGCGCGACCTCGCAGACGTGCTGGCGCGGCGTGTCAGCGTTGGCGGGCGGTTTCGCGGGCGGCGGGAAGTCTGCCAGCGCGGGGCAGGGCATACCGTTGACGCATGCCTCAAGGCGGGCGCTGGCGAGGCCCTCCGCGTCGCTCAGGCCGACGCGCAACTCACATCTGCCTGCGGCGGGACGGGGCCCCGTGTGGAGACGCAACGTGACGGGCGCGCCGTTCGTGACGGCGGCGGGCAGCGGCGTACGATAGGCGGTCTTCGTAGGCAGGCAGTCGTGCAGCGTCAGGGCGTGTACGCGCGGCAGGCGGACGGCCGCCGCGCGATCCCCGGCGGCGCGGAGCAGGTCGGCGAGCGTGCCTTCGGCGACGCTTGCGCCCTCCGGCGTGCGGGTCCGTACCGTGGAAGTCACCGCATGGAAGTGGTTAAAGAGGTAGAGCCCGTCCGCGCCACGACCGTACATCGAGGCCGCGAAGCCGCGCATGGCGGCCAGGCTGTGGTTCATCTGCGGGCCTTTGGCGATGCAGGAGTAAGTGCCTGCGGTGCCCGGTACGATCAGGCAGGCCCGGCCCTGCTCGCCCAGCCGCTCGCGCCAAAGCTCGACGGGGATAGCGCCGTTGAAACCGCTCCACCAGTCGCAGGGGATGAGCATGTCCACCAGACCGGACTTAGCCCAGCCTTCTGCGTCGAAGCCCTTGCCCCACGCGAACTCGGGCGTGGCGGGCACGCGGACGGCGAGGCTCACGGGATGACCGCGGCGTTGCGCGGCCTGCCGCGTCAGGTGGCGGACGTCCTTGATGAACGCGGTGAGGGTCGCGCGGCCTTGCTCCAGCTCAGCCTCGTGGAAATTGCTGGGCGTACGGATCCAGTCCAGCTCCAGCCCGTCGATGTCGTAACGCTGGAGCACCTCGGCGGCAAGCCGCAGGTAGTGGTCACGGACTTCGGGTTTCATGTAGTTGAAAAGCCCCTTGCCGTTGTTCAGGCGCAGCTCCGGGTGGTTGAACAGCAGCGGGCTGACCCGGCTGAAGTCGCCGAGGTAGTGATGATCGTTCATACGCAGCGACACCCAGGGCGAGAGGCCCTTCTCGCGCGTGCGTGGAATCAGCCGCTCGAAGACGTCGTCGATGCCCAGCTTGTGGAGCAGGTAATAGGTGCGCGGCCATTCCGTCACCTGCGTCTCGGGGTCGGGCACGTCCCAGTAGCTCGGCCACACCGCGCTGGCATAGCCCGTCCGTTGGTAGTTGACGTTCCAGAAGAGGTGCGTGACGCCCGTGTGCTGATACTGATCGACTTCCTTCTCCAGCGCCGCCACGGCGACCGTGAGGTTCGTGCCCTGCCGCACGAACTGCTGGTACACGAAGTTGACCACACCGTCCGCCGCCATGTTGACGATGACGGGCATGGGCGTTTCCGTCTGCGGTGTGGCAGCCCGTGCGCCGCCTGCCGCCGTCGAGACGGCGGCGGCGAGCGCGGTGACCAGAAGCGCGTGCTTCATGGGTGATCCTTTCGGGTGTCGCTCACTTCGCCTCGCCGAGCGCAGCGCGCCCGACGGTGTCGGTGGGGCCGGTGTAGCCGGGGCCTCCGCCCGCGACGTACCCGTCGCTGCGGCCCGAGGCGTCGCGGCTAACCCAGAAGGCGTAGAGCGCGCCGTTGCGCAGGGTGAAGCGCAAGCGGACGGGCTTGCCCGAGAACGCAGAGACGTCGCCGAGATCGTGGCAGGTCGAATCGACGGTGGCCGCCGTGGACGGCGGCCGCAGGACGCGCAAGGTTTCGGCGTCGAGGATTTCGACGGAAACGGTGCCCGAGGCGTTCACGAAGAGGTGTTTGCCGGAGAAGGCGACGGGGCGCGTGGTGAGCATGCCGCCCCCGTCACCGGCCTCCAGCGAAGCGAAGCCGTCGCGCCGCAGGAAGGCGACGCCGGTCGCGCCACGGTCGTACATGCCGTTCTTGAGCCAGTTACTGTTGGTCTTCGAGGCGTCGCCCTGAAAGCCGGTGTAGTAGATCCAGAGCGTGTCGCCCTGAATGGTGCAGATGTTGCCGATGGACTGCACGTAGGCGCGGTCCCACACGTCACGGCGTTCCGCCGGGATGTGGGCGCGGCGGTCGGGGCGGTGCCAGTGGAAGCCGTCGCGGCTGTAGGCGAAGTTCAGCTCGGTGATCTTGGGGATGCCGAGGCCCTCGCACACGTTGTTCTCCGGCCCGCGGTGGATCTGGTAGATTCCCAGCATGAGGCTTTCGTAGGCGACGGCGTCGAGGTTGTAGAGCTGGCAGGTTCTGCCGACCTCCGGGTCGGGCGGGTCGTCGCGGTCGGCGGCGGCCCAGACGACGGGACCGTCGGGCTCCCAGCGCGCACCGGCGAGGAAATCGTCGCACTCCAGATAGTGGCGCGAGCGGCCGCGGAAGCCGGAGCGCAGGCTGTAGACCCACTTCTTGCGGAAGGGGTTGTAGAACATCGTGGAGCGGTCGCCGGTGTCACCGCTGAAGACGCGGTTCGTCCAGTGGATACCGTCGGGCGAGGTCATGCTCACGCCGGGCATCTGGCCGCCGGGCGGGCGCATGTACATCTTGTAGCGTTGCGTCGGGTCGGCGGCCTGCCAGTCCGGCACGACCGTCCACGAGTCAGGCGTGAGATCGGGCGGCAGCACCTGATTCGTGCCGGGGACGACGTCCAGCGCGGGGCGCTCCCACGCGAGGCCGTCCTTGCTGGTGGCGTAGCAGATGGTGCCGATCCAGCCGGCCTCGTACCACATCTTGAACACCTTCTCGGCGGGATCCCACCACACGCCGCCGCTCTTGGGCACGGCGGCGCTGTTCTTGTCGCCGTTCCGCTCCAGCGGCGTCTCTGGCTTGAGGACCGGGTTGCCCGCGTACTTCTTCGGCATGTGGAAGACTCGCCTCAGGGTGGAGGTCTCGATGAGGAAGTCATCGACGAAAAGCTGCCGCCCGACATCGATCGGCACGACGGGCGGGCGCCACGAGAGGTAGGGCACGGCCATCGGCGCGGTGTCGCGCGGGCTGAGGGTCTGCGGCGGCCACTCCTCGGGGAGCACGATGCCGTTGTAGAGGCGTTCGCCCGTGTTCGCGCTCCACGGCTGCGGCGTAGCGGGGAGGACTTCGGCGGCCTCGAAGTCCAGCGCCACGGCCCACTTGCCGAGACGCAGGCGGTCGCCCTTCTTGACGCGCTTCTGGTAGACTCGCGCCAGATCGAACGGCTGCGCGCCGAAAAGCTGGAAGCGCTCCGGCTGCGGAATCCACGTGAAGCCGAGCCGTTCCAGCGCCTTGACCTGCGTGGCGGCGCGCGGGTGCACCGGCTCGGGGGTGAGGAAGGTCAGCACACCGTCGCGGGTCACGCGCAAGAAACTCGACTCGATGCTGCCGCGCAGGAAGGTCTTGCCGCGCAGCCATTCGGGGCACTCCTTGACCGTGTACTCGCGGTCGGTGAAGAGCCGCGCGCCGGGCGCGAAGGTGTCGGGCGCGCCGTCGCCGTAGAGGGCGACCGTTGCGCGCGGGCCTTCGAGCGGCTGCGACGCCGTCGCCGACACCCCGCGGGCGGCAGCCAGCAGGAGGCAGGCGCTCATGATCGCGCACCGTCTGCCCCCCCTACCTGCCGCTTCCGAATACTCTGAATCCCCTACCGCCCGTTCACGCATTGCCAATTTCCTTTACTCGAACGCTCGCGCCTCGCACCTCCAACCCCCCCCACTCCCGACCCGTCACGCCAACCGCTACCGGACCTGAATGAGGGTGGCACGGCTGAAGCCCAGATAGAGAAACTCAGCCGGCGTGAGCGCACCGTCAGAGAGACGCCAGCAGTCCAGATAGCCGTTGAAGGGATACGTACCGCCAAGCTGTCCGCCGAGCGCGAACCAGTGGCTCTGGTGGGCGAGCGCCGGATAATACCGGTTGGCCACCGTGCCCGCCGACACGCCGTCCACAAACAGCTCCCAAGTGCCGGTGTCCTCGCGCCGCGGCGTATAGACGAGCGCCACATGATGCCAGCCGACGAGCAGGCCCGCCGCATCCGCCGGAAAGGGATCATCGGCTAGGACGGTCTGCGTGGGCGTGCGGCAGGTGAGGTGGAACTCGGCGGAGCCCCCCTGCCGGGCAAGGGTCAGACGCCAGCCGTATCCCGTGTCGAAGCGCGTCGCCGCCAGAGTCTGGGCTTGACCGTCCGCGCCGCCTTTCCAATAGAGCCAGCCCTCGACCGTGAACGCGCGGTCCAGCTCGGCGCGCGCGCCGAGGTTCTGGATACGCAGGTAGTCGTTCGTGAACGCGGCCGAGCCCGCGTTCGCCCGCGCATCGCCGAGGAAGCCGGCGCTCGTGTCGGGCGAGGGCACAAAGGGCCTGAACTGTTCGGTGGAGCCGTCCGGCCTGAAGCCGTCGGCGATGAACGAGTAACGGGGCTCGACCTGACTTGACGCATCCAGCACGGTGCCGTCGCTGTCGAGCTTCCAGTAGGCGACCGTCACCGGCGCCGTCCGTTCGGGCGGCACGGAGGCAGCGTTCAGGAACTGTGAGGGCGCGAGGGCTCCCTTGGTCAGACGCACGCTGTCGATCGCGCCGTTGAACGAGTTGGCCGACCAGGGCCGTCCGCCAATATAGATACCGCCGGGCAGGGTGCGGACAGGCTGCGTACTGTTCTCTAGCGTCCCCTGCAAGAGCCCGTTCACATAGAACTTCCAGGTCCCTTTGCCGAGGCTGACGTCGTAGACCAGCGCCACATGCCGCCAGACGCCCAGCGTGCCGTCGTCGGCCGTGCCGCCGAGGGCCACATCGCTGATCCCCCCCTGACTCACCCACAGCACGTACCCGTTCGAACGGTAGGTCAGGTTGACATCCATGCCGCCGCTCACGAAGTTCGGGGATGTGCCGGTACCGAACAGGAGCTGCCACGCGCCGGGGTTCTGCGTGCGGCAGAGCCAGGCCTCCCAAGTGAAGCTGTTGGTCAGGCTGAGCATGTCACGCAGGGTGCTGTCGGTGGTGGCGAGATAGGCGCGCGCCGCGCCCGCCGCAGGCGTGTTGAACACGACGGACCCGCAGTTCGTCGCGGGGTCGCCGCGGAAAACCGCCGAGCGGTCTGGGTTGGGGACGGTCGCAGCGGCATGTCCTACGCTGGCGGTCACCTTATGCAGGGCGGTCAGCGGGGTATGGAACGGCCAGCCGCCCGTCACATCCGTCGCGTCAAGATAGAGGCCGTCCGACGAATTGAGCGGCCAGAGCGCGAGCACGCCGACAGCCGGCTGCGCATCCGCCGACGCATTCAGGAACTGCTGCGGCGAGAGCGCGGCTCGGCTCACGCGCCAGCAGTCGAGTCCGCCGCAAAACGTGTTGGCATTGCTCACGCGCCCCCCGAGGTGAAAATACTCCGAGGAGGTCGTGCCGGAACGGGTGCGCGTGTGGGTATAGGAGCCCTGCAGAACACCGTCCAGATAACACTTCCAACCGCCTTGCTCCTGTGCGCCAGCCGTGTGGTCATAGACGAGGGCGACATGGCGCCAGACGTCCGCCCACTGCTCAAGATCACCTGAAACCGGCTCGTCGCCGGCGATCGTCCCCGCATCATCGGCCGCGAATATCACCAGCTTACGCGTGCCGTCCGTCAGCTTTTTAAGCGCGAACGCCCACCCTTTGGTCGCGATGCGGGTGTTGGCGATATATTGGAGGTCTGACTGGTAGTCGCGCCGCTGCGGACAGAGCCAGCCCTCGACGGTGAAGCTGTTGGTGATCTCCAACTGGCGGCCGAGGTCGTTGACCCTCAGGCACGCTCCTGAGCCCTGCGCGTAAAGCGAGCCGGTATTGCCGCTCGGCAGCGTGAGCGCGCTGTTGGGAGGCTGGCCGTTGAAGGCGTTCACAGCGGAGGCTTGGATCACGGTGGTATGGTTGGTCACATCGAGCATACTCGACAGACGGGCGCTGCCCACGAAATCGCGCGTGTCCAGCCTGCCGTCGGCGGTTCCGTCCAGACGCCAGTACGCGAGCGTGCGGGAGGGCGGTTCCGCCGCAGGAACAGACGTCCCCGCATTCAGGAAGGCCGCAGGCGCGAGGACCGCATCTGAAATGCGCCAGTAGTCCAGCTTGAGTGTTCCCGTGTTGCCTCCTGAAGGACGGCCGCCCAAGGAAAAGACGGAGTCGGCCGTCGTGATGGCGGTCGGCCGGCTGCTGTTGGTCAGGGCGCCGCAAGACTGCGCGTCGACGAAGAGTTCCCAGACGCCTTGCTGGGATGAGCCGGCGTCGCGTTTATAGGTCAGCGCGATATGGCGCCAGACGTTGGTTGTGGAGGGGTCGTTCTTGACGGGGAACGCGATGTCGTTCACCCGACTGTCCACGTACAGCACCCAGTTCGTGCCGCCCTGCCGCAGCGAGAGGATCCAGCGGCCCGCGCCGCCCATATGGTTGCCGACCAGATAATGCCAGCCGGTGCCGGTCGGGTTGGTGATCCGGTAGACCCAGCCTTCGACCGTGAAGCTGTTCGTCACGTTGACGCGCGCGCTGACGGCTATGTTTGTAAAGCAGCTTGAGGACAGGTTAAGCCCGACCGCATTGCGGTTAGTGGGGCTGGCAAGATAGCCGCCGGTCGTGTCGGGATTGGGCGGGAGCGCGACCCAGCTCTCGACAGCGGTTCCAACCCAGGCCGAACCGTTGAGGCCGAGGTCGTAGGCGGGGTTGAGTAGGCAGCGCGTGTTGAGTGCGGAGCCGTCCCCCTCATAGTCCAGTTTCCAGAGCGCGACCGTTTCCGCGCGGAGAGCGGAAACGAGGCACACGCAGAAAACGAGAGCGCCCAACGACAAAAGCCTAACGCTGGACACTGAAGTGAAGCGCGAGCCGCGCGGTTCGACTCCGCGCACACAGCCGATACGTTGTCTCATTTCAACCTCCTGTTATGCAGTGACCGTCCTCCGTTCAATGGGAACCTCTATTTGAACCACTCCTCGCCGACGGTGCGTCCGAGGAGATAGAACTTATGATCCGGGAACCAGAGCACGCCCTGGCCGTCCGCCACCGTGTAGCTGGTGTAGAAGGAGTTGCCGTTCTCGCGGTGTGCGAAGAGCTTCGGCGGTGCGAACTCGATCGGCTGCTCGGCCTTGGGGTTGAAGCGACCCGCGATCAGGTAGAGCGGGCCGCGCTTCTGGTATTCGCGCTCGCCGCCGAAGTCGAAGGTGTTGTGGACGAGCGCGAAGTAGAGTCCGCTGGCGGCCTCGCAGCCCTTCCAGTCATAGATCGGGCAGGGCGAGCGCGGATGGAGGTAGGGCGTTCCGCCGTCGCGGTCGAGCAGCGGCTTGGGCTGCGTCCAGGTCACGCCGTCGTCGCGGCTCTGCGACCAGAAAGGGTGTCCGGCACTGGTGCGTGTGAGCGCGAAGAGGCGGCCGTCCGGCAACTTCACGATACCGGCCTCCTCGTTGGCTGAGCCGAATTTCGGATGCTCGACACGCAGCACCTGGTCGTCGCCCGAGAACCAGCTCAGGCGGATGTCCTCCACCTTAGGGTCGTCGTCGATGTTATCGAACTGAAGGAACTCGATGGTGCAGACGCCCTTGCCCTCGGGCGGCTTGCTGTGGCGCGAGACCCCCACCAGGTAGCGGCCGTCCTTGCCGAGCCGCAGCGGCCGCTGCCAGTTGCACCAGCTCGGCGGGACAAGCGGGTCGGGATCATCCAGCGCGCTCCGCTTCATCGGAACCAGCTTAGGTGCGGACCAGGTGTCGCCCTTGTCCTCCGAAAAAGCGCCGAACATCTGCCCGCAGTGCGGGCCGCGGCTGGTGGTCTGCTGGTTCCAGAGGCAGTAGAGCCGCCCCGTTTTGCTGATCATCGGCTGCTGCCAACTGGCGAGCAACGCCGGATTCTTCTTGTTCGGCGAGCCTGCGAGGATGACCGGATCGCTCCAGGTATCGCCTTTGTCCGTGCTTTTGGAGAACGCGATGTGCTGGTCGATGTCGGCCTCACGCGTGGCCTGCGTCCAGAAGGCGTAGAACGTGCCCTCGTGCTCGATGACCTGAAAGTGGTCGTTGTAGGTGTCGCCGGGCTTGGCCGGGTCGCGCTTCTCCTTGTCCCGCGGCTGGCGGGGAATGAAGACCACGTAGTCGGGGCGGTTGACCAGGATGTCCTGCGCGTCCACCTGCGCGTCGGGGCGTGACGTGTCCTGCCTCAGCATCTCCAAAACCCGCGCGACGCGCGCGTTGGGGCGATAGAGGTCGAGCCCTTCCGGACTGAAGCCCGCGACGACCGCCCACTTCTTGAACGCGAACCGCTCACCCGCCTTCACCCGTTTCTGGTAGATGCGGCATTGGTCGACGCGGCTCTCGCCGAAGAGCTGGAAGCGTGACGGCGCCTGAATCCAGGTGAACCCAAGCTCCTCCAGTGAGGCGGCGTTCGAGCATGATACGCCGGGGGTGTCCGGAGCGGGCGTGATGACCGTGAGCACGCCCTCTTTCGCCACGGACACGGCTTTTCCGCCGTCGATCAGGGAGCGGAGGAAGGTCATGCCCTTCAGGCCGGCGGGCGGCTCGTGAAGGGTAAAGGCGCGATCCATGAACACCGGCGCGCCCTTCTCCACGACACCCACGGAGCAGGACATCCGATCCAAGGTCGCTTCCGGGCCCTTCAGAAAGTCATTGGAGGTGAGGGTGTCCGCCCGGGAAACTAAGGCGACGAGGATCAGACAGGACGTCCGTCGCATATTGAATAATCCTTCTTTTAGTGTGTCGAGACGCATGGCAAGAGGTCGGTGAGTTCAGAGGGTGGAAAGGATGGCGCGGATGCCGGTGACGGCGATGGCGCAGGCGAAGAGGAAGGCGAGCGCGAGGCCCGCGTTGAGGGCCGGGCCCGCCTTATGTGAGCCCATGAGATCCCTGCGGTTGATGAGCGCCGCGATCACCGCCACGGCGAGGGGCAGCACGAAGACGTTGGAGATCTGCGTCATGACGGTGATGGTGATGGGGTTGCGCCCGAGCGCGGGGACGATCAGGCCGAACAGGCTTGCAAAAAGGCAGAGGATCCGGAAGGAGCGGCTGCGCGGCTCCATACGGCCCACGCGGTAGTCCGAGAGCAGGATCGGCGCGACCATCAGGATCGGAAAGATCGAGGAGAGCCCCGCGCAGAGCGTCCCCGCCATGAACAGCGCGACGGCGCCCTTGCCCGCGACCGGCGCGAGGGTGTGCGCCATGTCGAGGATACGCACGATGTCCTTGCCGTGGGCGTGGAGCGCGCCCGCCGCGACGAACATGATCGATGCGCTGATGACGAACATCATGACTGCCGAGAAGGTGGCGTCCAGGCGCTGTTGCGGCAGGTCTTCGGGCGTGAGCGCCTTCTCCTTAAGCAGCAGCGGGCGGGTGACGAACGTCGGCGCGGCCATGGTGGTGCCGACGAACGCGGCGATCATGAGCAGCGAGTTTTTCCCTGCGGGGATGGAGGGCACGACCGCCTCGAGCAGGATCTCGCGGGAGGGCCACACGACACACATAGAGAGCAGGAACGTCGCGCCCATAAGCGTGACGAAGAAGACGAGGACTTTCTCGAAAAAGCTGTAGCGCCCGGTCAGCAACAGGCCGTAGATCAGGAAGATCAGCGCCGCCGCGATGGCGAGGGTGAGGCCGTAATGCGCGGCAGGCAACGCGGGGAAGAACAGGGCGGCGGTCTCGTAGAGTGCGCCGGAGGAGAGCGCGAGGATGCCGCCGAGGCAGGTGTACTGGCCGGTCACCACACCGACGAACACGAGGGCGGCCAGCGCCTTACCGAAGCGCAGGTGGCGGCGGATCCCGTGCAGCGCGGTCTCTCCGGTGACGACCGCGAAGCGTCCGTAGGCTTCCATGAGGATGCCGGAAAAGAGACAGCTCAGCACCAGAACCCAGAGGAGTTTGAGCCCGTACTGGCTGCCCGCTTTGGCCATGGAGGTGACACTCCCCGTGCCGATGGTATAGCCGATGGCGAAGATACCCGGGCCGAGGATCGCGACACCCCTCTTGAGCCGCGTCAGCATGGTGCCAGACCTTTGAGCGCCTGCACGGTCTCGCGGCAGGCCTTATAGAAGATCCCGGTGTCGACCGAGTACGCGATGTACTGGCAGCCGAGCGCGACCCAGCGTGCGGCCTGCGCGACGGTGTCGGCGAAGACGCCCACGGTCTTGCCGCCGGCGCGCGCGATGGCAATGATCTTACCGATCTCCTCCAGAACGCGCGGGTGCTCGATCTCGCCCGGCAGGCCGAGCTTCTGCGAGAGGTCGTACGGCCCGATGAACAGGATATCCACGCCCGGAAGCCCGGCGATCTCCTCATAGGCCGCCAGGTGTGTGCCCTCAAGCTGGAGGATCACGAGCGCCTCGTTGGCGGCCGAGAAGTATGCCGTGCGCTCCATCGCCGAAAAGCGCGCCGCGCGTACGAAACGGCAGACGCCGCGCTGCCCCAGGGGCGCGAAGCGGGCCGCGCGCACCACTTCCGAAGCCGACTTTATCGAGACCACCTGTGGCACCTGGACACCCGCAGCACCCAGGTCGAGCGGCGTTCCGATACTGCCCTCGCGCGCGTCGCCGGTGCGGACGACCGGCAGAACGCCCGAGACTTCAGCGGCCCGGATCAGATTCTGGAGCGTCTCATACCCGACAGGGCTGTGCTCCTGATCCAGAATACAGAAATCGAAGCCGGCATGACCCACGCACTCAATGAATTCCGGGGCCGTCGTCTTGCAGAAGATACCGTTCAACACCTCGCCGCGCGCGAGGCGCGCGCGTGCCAGGCCACCCGCCGTCCGAGCCACTGCAGGGTCTCCCATCGTCTTGTCTTCCTTCCGCTTAACAAATCCCAGTATGGTAAACTTGTATACCAGTTAGGATAGACCGGTCGCCGGTCGCTGTCAAGTGGCCTGAACAAAAAAAATCCGGTGTGAACGTGGCTGAGGGTTCACGCGGCAGCGGAGACAGGGCGCGGAAGGAAACAGGTCACAAACGAAACACAGTCCTGACAGAATCCCGCAAGGCACACACCCGGAGTGCCCTTTATTGGAGGCTGGCAAGCTCGGGGACACGCTCCAGCACAAGCCTGCGGCACTCGCCGTACACAGCCTCAGCGGAGATCCCGCGCATGGCGCGCACAGCCGCCGCGACCTGCTGCGCGTCCGCCAAACTGATCAGGGAGAGTACCCGCTTGACCAGCGGGATCAGGTTGGGCGACATGCTGAACTCGTCAACCCCCATACCCACCAGCAGGATGGCCATCACAGGGTCGGCGGCCATCTCGCCGCACACCGCCACCGGCTTGCCGCAGGCGTTCCCCGCCGCCACCGTCATCTCGATCAGGCTCAGCACGCCCGGGTGGGTCGGCTGGTACAGCCTAGCCACCGTCTCGTTGATCCGGTCCACCGCCAGCGTGTACTGGATCAGGTCGTTAGTCCCGATCGATAGGAAATCCGCCTCCATCACAAGCGACTGTGCGATCAGCGCAGCGCCGGGCACCTCGATCATCACGCCCCGACGCAACGAAGCGTCGAACGCCACGCCCTCGCGACGCAAGGACTCCATGGCCTCAGCCAGTTCAAGGTTGGCCGCCCGCAGCTCTTCCAGCGCCGTCACCATCGGATACATCACCCGCACACGACCGTGCGCGCTCGCTCGGAGGATAGCGCGCAACTGCCTGCGGAAAACCTCGGGATGGCTCAGCAGGCAACGGATCGAACGGTTACCCAGAAACGGGTTCGCCTCCCTGTGTCCGCCTGCGACACCCTTGGCGACCTTGTCACCGCCCAGGTCAAGAACACGGATCGTGACCGCCTGACCTTGCGGCACGGAGCGCGCGGCCTCTGTATATGCGCTGGCCTGCTCCTCCTCGGTCGGTTCACGCCCCAGAGACATCCACTGATACTCAGTCCGGTACAGGCCGATCCCTTCAGCACCCACCGCCAGAACCTCGGTCATCGGCGTGCTGTTGTCCACGTTGGCCAGCAGCGGCACGGGATGTCCGTCAGAGGTGAGGCCCGGCCCCTCGCGGCCCAGCTCCAACGACACCTCGACCTCCCGTGACCGCACCATGAGCTTGTCAAAGGCCTGCCGTTCGTCACGGCCGGGATTCACGACGACCACCCCCCGCGTGCCGTCGAGCAGGAGCAGGTCACCGGTCTTCACCCGGCTGGCGACCTGGCCGAGGCCCACCACCGCCGGTATGCCCAGCGCACGCGCCAAGACCGAGGCGTGCGAGGTGGCGCTGCCCCGCTCCGTCGCGAAACCCAGGATCAGGTGCTTCGGCATGGAGATGGTCTCGGACGGCGTCAGATCGTCCGCCACCACAATGCAGGGCTGGTCGAGACGCACCCCTACCGGCTCACCACCCAGAAGATTTCGGATCACACGCCGCGCGATGTCGCTCACATCCTTGGCGCGCTCCCGGAGATAAGCGTCGTCCATCGCCTCAAAGATGCCGATGAAGGTTTGCGAGGCCCGATCCACCGCACGCTCGGCGTTGGCCTGATCGCGCGTGATCTTCTCCTTGCAGGCGTTCTGGAACGAAGGGTCCTCGAGCATCATCAGGTGACCCTCGAAGATCATCGCCTCGTCCCCGCTGAGCCGCTTGCCCAGCTCGGTCGCCAAGGAGAGCAGTTGCACGCGCGTCAGAGCGAACGCATCCGAGAGCCGCTTGACCTCTTGCGGCACCTGCTCAGGCTCAAGCCGGTACTCGGGTATCTGCTCCGTGCCGGACGTCCTGAACAGAAAGGCCGGCCCCGCGACCACACCGCGCGATGCGGCTAGCCCCTCCAGCACCTGGCCGGACACCGCCGCCGGATCACCTGTCTCCTTACTGCTCATCGGGAATGTCGAACTTACGGGCCACCAGCCCCTCCAGCTCATCCAACGCCTCACGGTACTGGTCACCCTCGGCCGTGACGCGCAGTCGCGCCCCGCACACGGCCTCCAGCATCATCAGCGCCATGATGCTCTTGCCCGAGACGACGGTACCATCCTTCTCGACGTTGACCTCGGCCTTAAAGCGCGAGGCCACCTTGGCGAACAGCCCCGCAGGCCGGACGTGCATGCCGTATTTGTTAAGCAGGACAAACTCCCGCGTCTCCTGATTATTGCCTGTTTTTGCCACTCTTACCCCCCGCCGCAATGGTGACGCTTGATACGCGCGTCCAGTTCATCCGCCGCCACACGGCCGCCCGCACGCAGGATGTGCTCCTGCGCCGCCGTCTCAACCAGGTTCACCAGATCGCGCCCCGGCGCCACCGGAATCACGAGCTGGCGCACCTGCACTCCCAGAAACTCCCGCCGCAGATCCTCAAGCCCCGTCCGGTCGATCTCCGCGTCCGCCTCGCCCTGGCGCTTGAGCGTCACCACCATGTCCAACTGCTTCTCGCCGCGCACCGACGCGACGCCAAACAGCGAGAGGACATTGATGATCCCGATCCCGCGGATCTCCATATGATGCTGGGCCAGCGGCAGCGCGGAACCGAGCAGCTTGCCCTGGCTGTCGCGCCGGAACTGCGTCAGGTCGTCAGCCACCAGCGCGTGCCCCCGCCTGACCAGCCCCAGAGCGGTCTCGCTCTTGCCCAGCCCCGGCGCGCCCTCGATAAACACGCCGACGCCCGCCACCTCAAGCATCGTCCCGTGCACACGGCAACGCGGCGCGCTCAGCTCCTCCAGCACGAACGTCGAAGCGTGGATCAGATGGCGCGTCACCACCGTTGACCGCAACACCGTCACGCCGGCCTGCTCCGCCACCCGCAACACCTCTGGGAAGACCCGCTTGCCGCGCGTGAAGACCAGGCACGGGATCTTCAACGCAAACAGCTCCTCCACCCGCTGCACCCGCAGCTCCTCAGGCAGGGAAGAGAGATAGGCGTGCTCGACCATCCCGATCACCTGGATACGCCGCCACGCGAAATGCTCGTAGAAGCCCGACAAGGCCAGCCCGGGGCGATGCATCACCGGCTCGGCGATGACGCGCTCCAGGCCGGCCTCGCCGGCGATCAGCTCCAGCCCCAGACGCTCGCGTCCGACCTTGAGAAACTGGCCGACCGTCACCGTCGAGAGCGGAACCTGAATCTGACGGGCATCAAGCATCCGTGCGTCTCGCCTTCCTGACATGCGCCGTCGCGCGCTTGTTACGCAGCTTGCGGAGCTGCCGCTCGGCCCTGGCCGCCGCCGTATCGATCACCGCACGCGCACTGGCCGCATGCTCCTTCGCGCCGACCGCCGTCAGGCCCTTCTGCTGCACCACAAACTCGGCCTCGTACAGGTGGCGTTGAACGTCGATCACCACATGCACGCTCTCGACCTTAGGGAACGCCTCCACGATCCGCGCGGCTCGCGCCTCCGCGTAGGCCTTCAGCGTCTCATTCGCGTTCTGATGCCTCACCGTCACTTCAATCGCCATCACACACCTCCCTTTCCTAGCCCGCCATAGACGGGCGTTCACTTGTTGTGTCCTAAACCTGAGTAATCAAACTCACATCCTGAAATTCGCGCCCAGATACAGCCGACGCGCCGTCTCGTCCTGGACCAGGAAGTCGCTGCTCCCCTCGCACAGGATCTGGCCGTCGTACACCAAATAGGCCCGGTCCACGATCGAAAGCGTCTCGCGCACGTTGTGATCCGTCACAATGATGCCCAGCCCGCGATCACGCAGGCCTTTCACGATCTCCTGGATGTCATGGACCGCCAGCGGGTCAACGCCGCTGAAAGGCTCGTCCAACATCAGAATCTGCGGCTTACGGACCAAGGCGCGCGCGATCTCCAGCTTACGCCGCTCGCCGCCGCTGAGCGTATAGGCGCGCTGACGCGCCACCTTCGTCAGGCTCAGGCTCGCCAGCAGCTCCTCAGCCCGGTCAAGACGCTCCGCCTTCGTCAAAGGCAAGGTCTCCAGGATCGCCAGGACGTTCTCCTCGACCGTCAGCTTGCGGAACACCGACGCCTCCTGCGCCAGATAGCCCAGGCCGAGGCGCGCCCGGCGGTAGACCGGCATACGCGTGATCGGCTCACCTCGGAACAGGACCGAACCCGCGTTCGGCCGCACCAGACCGACCACCATGTAAAAAGTGGTCGTCTTGCCGGCGCCGTTCGGCCCCAGCAGCCCGACGATCTCACCGCACCGCGCATGGAGCGAGACACCGTTCACGACGGTTCTCGCACCGTACTGCTTCACCAGGCCCTCGGCCTGGATATCGGGCAGCAGCCCGTCCGCCTTTTCCGACGCTTCTGACATAGTTCCGGTCACCCCGCTCCCGTCACGGCAACAGCTTATGGTCACCCTTGTTCATCATGCCCGGCGGCAACACAAAGGTCCCCGGCTCGACCAGCATGCGCTCGTCGTCGAGCCAGATCGTGATCTTGTCGCCGTTCACCTCTGCCGCATCCTTGCCCCGCTGAAGCAGACGCGCGTTGCCGATCATCACGATCTGACCGTCCTTCTTGGTGTACACCGCCTTGTCGCATACCGCAGTGCGGTTCTCGTTGGTGATGCTCACCCGGCCCACCGCCATGATCTGCTGCACGTCGTTCGTGCCCTCCGTGAAGACCAGCAGCCGGTCGGAACGCATCACGAACTGCGCGTCGTCCACCAGCACGTTCTCGTCGAACAGGATCAGCCCCTCCTTGTTGTCAAACTCGATCCGCGAGGCCGTAATCACCGATTCGCGCGCCACCGCGTTCGTCACACCCGCCTGCTCGCGCGCCACCGCGTTCGTCACACCCGCCTGCAGCCCTGCCGCCCAACCGGCCAACAGGCCCGCTATCACAAAAGTCACCGCCGTCCGCATCACAATAGCCTCCCCATCTTGACTGGAATGCGCGTCGTCCGTATCTCGCAGTCGGATAGTATTTTAATAAACTGTTCCTCGGTTGAAAAGTACAGATCCCGTCCTTTCAGCCGGTCCGCCCCCCTCACCAGGCTGACCCGCCCGACGCAATACCCGAGCTTGGTCCCGCGGTCAAACAGGCATGCCTCGGCCGTCAGCGTGCCCTCCACCCCGCCGGCCGCGTCATACAGTTCGACCCGCACCCCCTCGGCCACCAGCAGCCCCTCTGCCAGCAGTTGCGCCTTGGAGGCGCGCAGGGCCGCCTTGAGCCGGCCGTTCGCATGGTAGTCGAGCGGCAGGCGCAAGTTCTCCACCGGGGCCGTCATCTCGGCGCGCGCCGTGTCCCAGCGCTCCACCAACGGCCGCCATGCCGCGTCCGGACACCGCCCGCCCGCCGCCTCGCGCGCCGCCAGCCGCACCGCGGCCAGGCACGCCGCAAGCGCCCATATCCTGGCCCAGCCGCTACCGGACAAGCTCATGGATCGCCTCCAATGTCCGCCAGACCCCGCGCAGCTCACGGAACGCGATCGCGTTCGCCTTGTCCGAGAGCGCCTGCGCCGGGTTCATATGCGTCTCCATAAACACCCCGTCAACCCCGGTCGCCACCGCCGCCCGCGCCAGCGCCGGCGCCCACCGTCCGTCCCCGCCGCTCTCCTTGCCCGCACCGCCCGGCCGCTGCACGCTGTGCGTCGCGTCGAACACCACCGGATACCCGAACTCGCGCATCACCAGCAGGCTGCGCATGTCCGCCACCAGGTTGTGATAGCCGAAGCTCGACCCGCGCTCCGTCAGGATAATCCGCCGGTTGCCCGCCCCCTCGATCTTGCCGACCACGTGCGCCATGTCCTCCGGCGCCAGAAACTGGCCTTTCTTGACGTTCACCGCCAGCCCCGTCTCCGCCGCCGCAACCAACAGGTCGGTCTGACGGCACAGGAAGGCCGGAATCTGCAGGATGTCCACCGCCCCCGAGGCCGCCGCCACCGCCGCCTGCCCCGGCTCGTGGATGTCCGTCAGCACCGGCACGCCGAACCGGTCGCGGACCTCCTTGAGGATCGCCAGCCCCTCGACCAGGCCGGGGCCGCGGTAGGCGTCCGCCGAGGTCCGGTTGGCCTTGTCAAAAGAGGCCTTGAACACCAGCGACGCGCCCAGCTCGCGCGCCAGCACCACCAGCCGCCCCGCCAGCTCCATCGTGCCGGATACGGACTCGATCACACAGGGGCCCGCAATAAACGCCAGCCGCCGCCCGCCGAACACCGCCCCGCCCACCTTGACCTGTCTCACCTTGACCATCGCCCGCCTCCCTTCCAGAACCTGTCCCCTCACTCAGCCCCGCGCCGCAAGGATCGCCTCAACCGCAGCCACATCCTCCGGCGTGTCGACCCCCACCCCAAGCTCCTCTGTCCGGATCACGGCGATCCGCCCCCCGATATGCAGGGCGCGCAACTGCTCCAGACTCTCCGCACGCTCCAACGCGCACGGCGGCTCCGCCACCAGCCGCCGCAGGAACGACCCGCGGTACGCATAAATGCCAAGATGCCGCAGATAGAGCCCGGAGCCCAGATCCGGCTCGCCGTCACGCCGGCAGGGGATCGGGAGCCGCGAGAAATAGAGCGCCCCGCCCTCACGGTCGACCACGACCTTCACCACCGTGCGCGCCTCCAGGTCGCGCTGCGACCGGATCGGGCAGGCCGCCGTCGCCATCGCCCAGCCGGGCTCGCCCCGCATCCGCTCCGCCAAGGCGTCGATCAGGCCAGGGTCGATCAGCGGCTCGTCCCCCTGGATGTTGATCACCACGTCGCCGTCGCCAGCCTGCGCCGCCTCCGCCACCCGGTCCGTTCCCGACGGGTGGTCGGGCCGCGTCATCGCAACACGCGCGAACCCGCCGACCGCCTTCGCGATCCGCACATCGTCCGTCGCCACGATGACCTCGTCCAGCAGCCGCGCCCGCTGCGCCGCCTCCACCACCCATCTCACCAACGGCTTGCCACAGATCGGATGCAGGCTCTTGCCCGGAAAACGCGTCGAGCCCCAACGTGACGGGATAACCCCGATTGTCCGCATAAAACTCCCTTAAGGGTTTGAAACTGTGGCATTTTCGCCGTTCGCGGACGCCCTGTCAAGGACGTTGACGCGCCTCAGGCGCGCCGTCACGCAACGCAACCGCCGACCCCCGGGCCTCGGAGACCCGCGCTCGCTCACACGCGGTAGACCTCGCCACGCTCGAACGCCTGCCAGGCGGTCTCGAACCAGATGTCCTCCGAAGGCAACGGCCGCCGTTGCACCCAGCGCTGCCTCACGCAGCCGTCCGCCGCCACACGCGTCTCCTGCACCTGCCTGCGGTAGGCGGCGTCCTCCGGCACAGGCCTCCCCCGCGCGTCCGTCACAAGCGCCGAACCGCGGCTGCCGACCCCCGCGCGCACCGCATAGAGCTGCGCCGCCAGATAGACCGCATGCGCAAAACAGAGCTGCCGGTTCTCAAACGCCCGCACCAGCTCCGCCGGACGCGCCGCCCGGCAGCCCTCAGCCTCCAGCCGCGCGAGCTGGGCACGCGCCTGACGCACAGCCGTCGCCAGCCCCGCCGCGTGACGCACATGCGCGCCGTGCGCGCTCATGCGCCGCTGAAACTCGGCACGGCACTCGCGCCACGCCCACTCCGACTGCCCGCACCGCCCGGCGAACCCCCGCACCTGCCGCAGCGCGACGGCCAGCGACTCCCGGAAATCGCCGTCCCTCAGGCTCTCGCCCGCGTACACCTCCGCGATATACTGGATCGCGCGCACCCCGCCCACCTGACCCGCATTCAGCGCCGCGCCGCCAGGACGGCCCACCCCGTGCGACCCGTTCACCTCGCCGACCGGGAACAGGTGCCGCAGGTTGCACGACTCCCACCAGCGGTTCGCCGCCAGGCCGCCGTTGTTGTGCTGCGCGCAGACCGCGACCTCAAGGCGCCCGGCCGCCAGATCGATGCCCTGCTCGCGATACAGCGCCGCCGCCGCAGGGTTCATGTGCAGCAGGCGGCCCAGCGGCGTCGGCTGCACCGCCCCCGACCGCGTCAGGTACTCGCGCGCCTCCTCCGGCAGGCGCGCCAGGTCAAACCCCGTGCCATCCGCGCGGTAATCAAGGAAGACGCGCCGCCCGCGCTCCTCGCGCTCGCGCTGGACCAGCAGGTCGATCCGCGACGAGCCGCCCTCCGCCTTGCGCGCGTCGAACGGCCACTGGTAACCCTTGAGGAAGAGCTGGCCGTACGCCTCCTCCGGCGTGCCGTACGCCTCAAGCAGAAACTCACGCTCATCCGACACGCCGTCAGCCGCTGTCGAGACCATCCGGGGGACGACCTGCATGTAGCTGCCCGAGACGTTCCAGCGGAAACCGAGCGACGCCAGCCCGAACTGCGACTCCGGCAGGCTTTGCGCGCAGGCCCCCGCCCGCAGCGCCACGCCGATCGCCCCCAACTGCTGCTCCGGGTACACGCTCGCCGCATACAGGCCGCCGAACCCCCCGACCGCGAACACCACGTTCTCCGCACGAAAGGCCTGCCACCCGCCCCGCGCGTCTAGCGCCAGCGCCCCGCAGACACGGCGGCCGCCCGGCCCGTCACACACCAGCAGCTCCGCCACCGAGAGGCGCTCACGCACCGGCACCCGCAGCCGCCTCACCTCGCGGATCAGCGCACGGCACATGTCGCGCGAGGTGTAAGGCCCGGTCGAGGTGGCGCGGCGCGCCGGATCATGGTCGGTCTTGTACCCAGGATACTGCCCGTAAACGTCCTGCGGGAAACGTACCCCAAGCTCGACCAGATTGAAGAACGCGCGCGCCGAACCGGCCGCCTCAGCCAACGCCAGGTCGCCATGCATCCCGCCCGCCGCGAACAGGGCCTGCGCCATCTGCGCCACCGAGTCCGGCTCAGCCCCACATAGGCCGACCTTGTAATACGTCTGCTTGTCGCTGCCGGTGTTGATGGAGGTCCCGGCCGCCAGGCCTTCCGTCACGACCAGCACGTCCAGGCCGCGCCGCGCCGCCTGCACCGCGGCATTGAGCCCCGCCGCACCCGACCCGATCACCAGCGTATGGGCCCGTGTCACCGGAACCGCCTCGCGCATATCGCCCCCTTACGGCGGAACGCCCCGCCCCTCAGAGCCGCCGCAGCGTCAGGCCGCCGTCGACGTGCACCACCTGCCCCGTCGAATAGGGCAGCTCGCCGCGCGCGAGCATCGCCACCGCCCGGCCCACATCCGCAGGCTGGCCCCACCGCCGCTGCACCAGCAGCGGCGTCTCCGCGATCCGCGCCTCATAGGCCGCCGCCACCGGGGCCGTCATGTCCGTACGGATCAGCCCCGGCCGCACCTCATAAACCGGAATGCCGTACTCGCCAAGACGGCTCGCGAAGAGCTGCGTCATCATCGCGACGCCCGCCTTCGACACGCAGTACTCGCCACGCCCCAGCGAAGCCACCTCAGCCGACACCGAACCCACGTTCACCAGGCACCCGCGATAGCCGTCCCCGGCCGCCTGCCGCTGCCGCACCATCCAGCGCGCCGCCGCCTGCGACAGGAAGTAGGGCCCCTGCAGGTTCACGCGCAGCACCCGCTCGAAGCTCTGCTCCGTCGCCTCCAGCACGTCGGCCCGCACGGCCGGCGCCACCCCCGCATTGTTGACCAGCACATGCAGCGCGCCATACCGCTCCCGGACCGCCCCCAGCAGCGCCTCGCGCTCGGCCGCCACCGACACGTCCGAGCGGCAGTAGAGCGCCCCCACGCCGCACGCACGCAACCCGTCGAGCGCCTCGCCGACCTCACACGCCTCACGCAGGCCGCTCAGCGCAAGGTCGAAACCCTCCGCCGCCAACGCCTGCGCGATACCGAGGCCGATACCCCGCGTTCCGCCCGTCACCAGCGCCACACGCCTCATCAGTAACCCTCGGACGTCACATCGTGCGAGACCTTCACCGGCTCAATATGCCAGATATCCCGAGCGTACTCGCGGATCGTCCGGTCGGACGAGAACCGCCCCGAACGCGCGACGTTGAGCACCGCCTTGGCGTTCCACGCGCGCGGCTTCCGATACAGCGCATCCACCCGCTCCTGCGTCTGGATGTAGTCACGCAGGTCAGCCAGCAGCATGTAGTGGTCGTTGTAGTCCAGCAGCGACCGCACCAGAGGGTCGAACGTGCCCGGGCTCAGCAGGCAGAAGACGTTGCGCCGGATCATGTCGATGGCGCGCCGGATCTCGGGGTCGGCATGGTAGATCGCCCGCGACGAGTACACCGGCCTCAGCTCCGCCACCTGCTCGGTCCGCAGGCCGAAGATAAAGATGTTCTCCGCGCCCACCTCCTGATGGATCTCCACGTTCGCGCCGTCCAGCGTCCCGATCGTCAGCGCCCCGTTCAACATCAGCTTCATGTTGCCGGTGCCGGAGGCCTCGGTGCCCGCCAGCGAGATCTGCTCGCTGACGTTGGCGGCCGGTATGATCTTCTCCGCCAGCGACACGCGGTAGTCCGGCAGGAACACCACGCGCAGCCTCTCGCGGATGCGCGGGTTGGCGTTGACGACATCCGCCACGCCGTGAATCAGCCGGATAATCAGTTTCGCGTTGCTGTAGCCCGGAGCCGCCTTGGCCGCAAAGATGAAGGTGCGCGGCTGGAAGTCCAGCTCGGGCTGCTCGACCAGCCGGTTGTACAGGATGATGATGTAGAGCACCAGCAGGAGCTGGCGCTTATACTCGTGCAGGCGCTTCACCTGCACGTCGAAAATCGAGTCGGCGGACACGTCGATCCCGACCTCCGCCGCGATATACGCGGCCAGCGCCTCCTTGTTGGCGCGCTTCACCGCGCCGAACGCATCCAGGAACCCGCGGTCTTGCACATGCCGCTCCAGCCCGCGCAACGCGTCCAGATCGGTGATCCACTCCGGCCCGATCGCCTCGGTGATCAGCGACGCCAGCTTGGGGTTCGCCTTCAGCAGCCAGCGCCGCTGCGTGATGCCGTTCGTCTTGTTCGAGAAGTGCGTCGGATACAGCTCGTAGAAATCCCGGAACAGCGACTCTTTGAGAATCTCCGTGTGGAGCTGGGCCACGCCGTTCACCGCGCTCGAGCCGATGATCGCCAGATTCGCCATCCGCACCGAACGCTCGCCGGTCTCCTCGATCACGCTCATGCGGATCAGCCGCTCGACGTCGCCCGGCCACATCGCGGCGACCTGCTTGAGAAAACGCCCGTTGATCTCGTAGATGATCTGCAGGTGCCGCGGCAACAGCCGCTCCATCAGCGCGACACTCCACTTCTCCAGCGCCTCCGGCAGGATCGTGTGGTTGGTGTATCCCGTGCACGACCGGGTGATCGACCACGCCGTGGCCCAGTCAACCCCCTCGCGATCCACCAGCAGCCGCATCAGCTCCGGGATGATCAGCGCCGGATGCGTCTCGTTCAACTGGATGAACACCTTCTCCGGCAGCCGCGTCCAGTCGCTGTTCTTCAGCTTGAACCGCCGCAGGATATCCTGCAGCGAGCAGGCGACAAAGAAATACTGCTGCCGTAACCGCAGCTCCTTACCCGCCAGCACGTTGTCGTTCGGGTAGAGGACTTTGGTCAGGTTCTCCGCCAGCACCTTGGTCTCGACCGCCTCGACGTAGGACCCCTTGTTGAAATCGTCAAGATGGAACTCGTCGTCGGCCTTCGCCGACCAGAGCCGGAGCGTGTTGACCGAATCGCCATATCCCACCACCGGCAGGTCGTAAGGCACGCCCAACACCTGCTCAGTCTCGATCCAGCGCCACTCCGCGCGCCCGTTCGTGATATACTCGACGCGCCCGCCGAAATGGACCGCCTGGGTATACTCCGGTCGCGCCACCTCCCACGGATTGCCGTCCTTCAGCCAGTGATCCGGCTCCTCGACCTGCTGCCCGTCCACAATACGCTGCTTGAAGATCCCATAGTCATAGCGCAGCCCGTACCCCATCCCGGGCAGGTCAAGGGTCGACATCGAATCGAGAAAGCACGCCGCGAGCCGTCCCAGACCGCCGTTGCCCAGCCCCGCGTCCACCTCGAAATCACGCAGGGCATGCCAGTCGATACCATAGTCATCCAGCGCCTCGCGACAGATCGGGTCCATCTTTAGGTTGATGACGTTGTTTCCGAGCAGCCGCCCGATCAGGAACTCAAGCGACAGATAGTAGATGCGCTTGACGTTCTGGTTACGGTGCGTCGCCTGGGTCTCGATCCACCGCTCGATCAGCCGGTCCCTCACGCAATAGGCGAACGCCGTATAACGGTCTCGCTCCGTCGCGTTGTCCGGCACCTTCGCCTGCGTGTAACGCAAATGCCAGGCGAAATCGGCCTTCAACCCCTCGACGCTCATCTCGACCCGACGGTCGCGGTCACGTTTTCGATTCATAGTCGTCTCAGTCCTCGCCGGTTTCCGGCTCACGCCTGCGGCAAGGCGGCCCGCACATCACGCCGCCCCATCGCGCGCACCCGCTCCAACGCCGCCAGCGTCCGTGCACGCAAAAGGATGCGCCCCTGCGCGGACTCCCACTTCGAGACCGTCAGCGCCGAGACCTCCAGCAGCCCTGCCAGCTCAGCCTGCGTCAGCCCCAGCCGCGCGCGCAGCCTGCGCACCATCGGCCCGGACGGACGCGCCTTACGTCCCGCCTTCTGCGCCTCCTCAGGGAGCGCGCCCGCCTCCGCCGCAGGAGCCTCACAAGACTTGCGCAGACCGCTCAGCAGCCGCCGCATTTCGGCAACCTGCCGCTTCAGTTCCGCCACATCCCGACGCAACCCGGTTACCGATTTACGCGTGGCGCGGCGCGCGCCTTTCAGGATCGCATCATTAAGAGCTTGGTTCAGGTTCATGTCGCTTCCTCGCTTGTTTGCCCACCCTCGGCCGGCCACGCCGCACCGAAAGAAGCCCGTGACTGTATCCCCTGCCTGCGGGGTTGTCAAGCACCCCCCTCGCCGCCAGCTCAGGGCGCGGCCGTCGCCTGCGGCGGCGCCTCCAGCTCCACCCGGATCGGGAAATGATCGGAATAGCCGGTCAGATAAACGTCGCCGACCTCCTTACTCCGCACCCGCCGGAACGGCTGCGGCACCCCGCTCTGCTCCGAAACATGCGCCGGAAACTTGAAGACCCGGTACGTTCCCGCACGCACCCGCCACGGCGCGGCCACCCCCGCCCCGGCCAGCATGCCCGGCGAGACGCTCATGGAGTCCAAGGCGTTCCACTGCTTCGCTGGCGAGTAGTAGTAGGTGCCGCGCTCACCCTCCGGCAGCCCTCCCGCCAGATTATACAGCACCCGCTCGCCAGCGCGCGCGCGCGCCGCAGCCTCGTCTGGCACGAACCCCGCCGCCCCGACAAGCACCGGCGAGTCGAGCGCGTCGTTGAAATCCCCCGTCACCACCACCGCCGCCCCTGGGTCAGCCTTGAGAAGCCGGTCCACGTACGCGCGCACCGCCTCCGCCTCACGCGTCCGGATCGCGTCGCTCTCCTCCTTCTTGCCAAGCTGCGACTTCCAGTGGTTCACCAGCACCGCCAGCCGCCGCCCCCCCACCTCAAAGTCACACGCCAGCACATCCCGCTGCCCCTCGACCGCACAGAACCAGTTCGTGCCGCAGGCCGGGTAACGCGCGATCATCGCCACGTCGATGCCGCGATGATCCCCGCCGTCACGATGCAGGATCACAGGGTAATCCAAACCCTGCCGCTCACGCAGCACGCGCGTCAGATCCTCCAGCACACGCCGGTTCTCCACCTCGATCAGGCACAGGATGTCCGGCCGCATCGCCGCAATCACCTGGCTGAGATGCTCGAGCTTCAACGCATAACGCGCCTCCGTCCACCGGCTCCAGCCCCGCGGCGTATACCCGTCATCGCCGTCATGCGTGGGATCGTCCTCCGTATCGAAGAGGTTCTCCACATTCCAGCTCGCGACAACCAGCGCGTTCGTCCCGCACGACACAGAAGGCCACGCGGCCGCCAGAAGCGCCGCGCATACACCCGCCTGCACCACCACACCCAACACCCGCCCCCGTCTCACGCTCCCACCTCCAATGCCGGAACCACGTCCAGCCGAAATGCCGAAGCCCCCCACACACCCCGGCCCGCCCCTGCCAGCCCGGCGATCATCGCGGCGTTATCCCCGCAGAAGCGCGGCTCCGCCAACAGCAGGCGCACGCCCGACGCCGCCGCCACCTCCGCCAGCCGCTCGCGCAGACGGCGGTTGAGCGACACCCCGCCCCCC
>JAKJGY010000366.1 GCA_022704145.1 Verrucomicrobiota bacterium | reverse complement strand
CGGTGGTCGTCCGGCACGATCGTGGTGACCCGCGCGCGGGACTCGTAGACGACCTTGTAGCCGCGCCGCAGGAGGCTGTTGGTGAGGCTGCGGTCGTCGCCGAAGGTGGCGGGCCGCCCCATGAACATCTGGTTGAGCCACTCCGGCAGGATCTGCTGCAGCACCTCGCGGCGGTAGGCCGAGATCGGGCCGGAGAGGCAGGAGACGGAGTCGAAGACGCTCTCGGCGGCCTTCATCACGCGGAAGGCCACGTAATAGCGGACGGTCTGCATGCGGGTGAGCAGGTTGGTCCAGATGTTCTCCACGTCGCAGTGGCCGGTCACGGCCGCGACCTGCGGGTCGGAGAAGCGGCAGACCAGGTAGCGGAGGGCGTCGGGGTCGAGGAAGCTGTCGGAGTCGATGAACACGATGAGCTGGCCGGTGGCGAGGCCGAAGCCGGCCGCGAGGGCGTGTCGTTTGCCCGCGTTCTTCTCGAGTCCCAGGATCACGAGGTCGGGGTAGGTCTTCTGAATCTGGCGCATGGCCTCGAGCGAGCGGTCGGTGCTGCAGTCGTCCACGGCGATCACCTGGAGGCGGTCGCGCGGGTAGTCCGACTCCATCAGTTGGGTGAGCGTGCGTGTGACGTGCTCCTCCTCGTTGCGTATCGGCACGACCACGGAGAGGGAGGGCAGCTCGGCCGGCGGGCGCGGGCCTTCGCGGTAGCAGGCGGCGAACAGGAAGCGGCTGATCAGGAACCCGCCCACGAGCAGGCTGTAGAGGAAGACCGGCACATCGAACCAGAAATAGTAGAGGTTCTCGTATTTGGTCGCCAGGATGAGGCTGGCCGCGGCGAAGAGAAGAAGGGCGGCCGAACCGCGCAGGTAGGCCCAGCGCGTACGCCGGTAGCGGAGGTTGAGGTCCTCCTCGAACGCCAGGCCGAGGAGGGGGGCGCCTCCGGGCTGGGGGCCGCGCCGCACGGTGGCGGTGGTGGTGAGCACGCCCTGGATGAAGGCCTCGGGCATGACGCCCTCAGGGATGCGCAGCTCCACGCGCAGGCGCCGCTCGTCGGGCGGAATGTCCGGCGCCTCGATCAGCAGGCCGCCGCTGGAGATGTCCCGCACGGTGACCGGGTAGGAGGCGGCGTCGCGTCCCTCGCCCACAAAGATCCGGGCCGGGAACTCGGCGAGGAAACGCGGCGCGGCGCGCCGGTCTGAATAGTCGTCCCGTGAGCGGGAGCGGAGGCGCCGCTCGGGGATCGGTAAGGGGTGGCTCTGCGCGTTGTTTTTCATGGCGTCACCTCGCTGTTTGTATGACCTATAAACTAACCCTCCTAAATCGATGGTGATAATTGTCTATGCCGGGGCGGAAAAAGTCAACAAGAAAAGTTAGCCATGTCTAATAATTAATCTGGGCGCGTTGTACACCAACCGATTACCTTCGTTTGCCCGGCGAGGCGCATTCATGTTATGCTCTGGGTACTCATGACCGGCAGACCTACAGCCCAGACCGCACCGCTCTTTGACGAGCGCTTCCTAAAATCCGTCTGGCATGACGAGTACCTGGCGTTCGCCAGATCGGGCGAGGCCGCCCGGCTTGAGGAGCGAATCAGAAATTGGGCCGGCCGCGAGGCCCTGCCGGAAACCCAGTCCGAGGCGGCCTTCATCGCGCGCTTCTTCGTCGAGACCTGGGGCTACGCCGGACAGGGCGTCTCCGCCGACGGCCAGTACACCTGCGTCCAGCAGTACCGGCTGCCCGGCGCGGGCCAGGGCGGCAACGCCGGCAGCGCGGACCTCGCCCTCGGCCGCTTCGGCCCCGGCGCGGACGGCGTGCCGCAGGTCCTCTGTGAGTTCAAGGACATCCGCTCGGGTCTCGACGACCCGCAGCCGCGCAAAGGCTCGACCCGCTCGCCGCGCTCCGCCGTCCGCTCGTACGGCTGCGCCCCGGGCGCCTTCTCCCGCTCGATCAGCATGGCGAAGTTCAGGACCGCGGAGAGCACCTCCCCGATCCCGTCGAAGCCCCGCTCAAATACCGGTTGCAAAACCGCCTCCATGGCGGTACCTTTC
>JAKJGY010000365.1 GCA_022704145.1 Verrucomicrobiota bacterium | reverse complement strand
ACCGACACCTTCGGCATGGTCGTGCTTGAGGCGCAGACCCTCGGCCTGCCCGCCCTCGTCTCACTCCAGGGCGGTCCGCAGGAAATCATCCTGAACGGCAAGACCGGTTACGCGCTCGACACCGGCCTGACGGACGGCTGGGTCGACACCTGCCGCACGCTCCTGGAGGCGCGCCTCCGCAGCCCGGCCAGCTACGAGGCCTGGCGCGGCGAGATCCGCGAGGCGTTCGCCCGCCGGCCCACCTGGCGCGACCTGATCGACGACATCACCGAGAAGGGCGCACGGCCAGCCGAACCCGCCGCTCAGGGCCCGGCCGCCACGGACGGCCTGCCGCCCTCCTTCAGCCGCCGCTTGAGCCCCAGGCCCTCCATCACTTTGCCAGCCTCCAGATAAAGGTCGGCAAGCCCGTAGGCGAACTCGCGGTTCTCCCAGCGCGTCAGCACGCAGGCGCGCTCGGCCAGCGCCAGCGCCTGCGGGTAGTCGCGGTCGGGCCGCTCGCGGTGCGCCAGCCCCTTGGCGAACAGGAATAGCGCCGCCGCATGCTCCGGGTTGCGCTTAAGGACCTCGCGGTACTGGCGGTCGGACTCGGCATACTCGCCCACCGCGAGCGCGGCCTGCGCCAGCTCAAGACGGTACCCCGCCTGCTCCGGCGCGCACACCACCGCCCGCGCGAAGTGCAGGTAGGCGTTCTCCGCGTCGCCCGTCCCGCGCAGGCAGTAGCCCATCCCGAAATGCACGGGGCCGTTGGCCGTCACAAGCGGCAACAGGCTCTCGTAGCATCTCAGCGCGCCCTTGAGGTCGCCGATCGCGATCCGCCGCCTGCCCTCAAGCTCCAGACTCTCCGCCAGCGGGATCAGCAGGGCGTCACGCGTGGTGACACGCGCGACCGCGCGCGCCGCCTCAAGGCCCGGATCGAGACGGCCCCGGCCCGTCTCCGTCAGCGCCCTTACCGCCGAACGCCGCGCGCCGTGCGTCTTCTCCAGACGCTCCAGGAAGGCGAGGTAGTCCTCGACCTCCAGCTCACCCGGAAGCAGCCAGGACGGCCGCGCCTCGCGGCAGGCCTCGACCCGCTCCGGCGCGAACGCGGCGTCGCCCGGCCCTTCGCACGCCAGGCGCGGCGCCTGCCACGCGGCCCGCCAGGCGCCGGCCGGCCTCACGCCCGCCAGCCAGGGCGCAAGCCCCGCGCCGTCGCACAGACGGCAGGCCAGCGCCTCCGGCAAGGCCACGCCCGCCCGCGCGAAGTCACGGACGACCGCGCGGCGGTCGCTCAGCCCGATGATCCTGTCCAGCGGGGTCTTGAGCGGCGCCTTGCCGCCCACCAGCACCCAGTCGGAGGGCCCCGTACACCAGAGCTGAACCGCCGGAAAGACTGCGGCAAAGACCTGCGCCACACCCGCGAAACGCTCGGCCGACAGCGCACGCGCGTCCACATGCAGCGCCACCACGCCGGCCGGCGCGAGCGCCTCGCGATAGCGCGTCAGCCGCGCCTGCCCGTACAGCCCCTGCGCGCCTCGCACCCAGGCCGGCTCGGGCGCGACAAAGATCACGTCGTAGGCCGCGCCCCGCGACGCCCGGCCCTTCGGCGGGAGGGCCCCGCCGCCCTCGTCACCCGTCAGGAACGCGTCCGCGGCGATCGCCAGGCGCGCCAGCGTGCCGTCCGTCTCGCCGAGGCGCACCTCGGCCACTCCGGCGCGCGTGAAGAACGGCGCGTACCAGCCTGCCTCCGGCCCCACCACCAGCGCCCGGGCGCACTCCGGCCGCACCAGCAGCGGCGCATAGGCGCTCAAGGTGCGCGCGCTGCGGAACCGGCTGCCCGCCAGCAGCGGACGCCCGTCCATCGCGAACAGGAACTGGTAGTCGGCATCCTCATAGGCCGTGAAGGTATGCCGCCGCGTCACGACCGTGGCCAGCGGGCGGCCTGCGGCAAACCCGCTGTCACGGCAGGCCAGACGGCCGAAATGGCCCGTGCCGGCCGGCCGCGCGGCCCCGCCCAGGAACGCGAGCCCGAACGCCATCGACACGCAGGCCCACCCGACACAGGCCGGCG
>JAKJGY010000364.1 GCA_022704145.1 Verrucomicrobiota bacterium | reverse complement strand
TGCGCGCCTCGTCCCGCGCAGCAGCGCATGGGAGCGTGGCGTCGAAGGGAGCATTCTAAACTGCGGAGGCAGACTTATCCACAGGCTCGGGCAAAAATTCTTATTGACAAACATGGCATTATCCATTTAACTCTCGCGTTTGACCTAACACTGGCAGTCCGATCATGAAACGCACTTATCAGCCCTCCGTTGTCCGCCGCAAGCGCACCCATGGTTTCCTGGTCCGCATGAAGACCCGTGGCGGCCGTGCGGTCATCCGCGCACGCCGTGCCAAGGGTCGTCACCGCCTCGCCGTCTGAGGTGGTTTCGCCCACGGGCGCTGACCAGGGTTTCCGCAGCGCTCACAGATTGCACAAAACGGATGAGTATTCATCCGTTTTTGCTTTTCGGCGGGCGCTGCGCGGCCGGTTCTACATGCTGCACTACCGGCCCAATGGTCTGGACACCGCCCGCCTCGGCGTGGTGGTGGCGAAGAAGCTGGCCAAGCGCGCCAACGTGCGCAACCTGGTCAAGCGCATCGCGCGCGAGATCTTCCGGCGCCAGCGCATCGAGCTTCCGGCGATGGACTTGGTCGTGCGCCTGAACGCGCCGGTGGCCAAGGCCACGCGCGCCGAGATCAACCTCGACCTGCTCTCCCTTCTGCAAAGGCTGCCCCGGCAATGAAGACCGTGCTGATCGCCCTGCTGCGTTTCTACCGCTACGCGATCAGCCCGATGCTCGGCCGCAATTGCCGCTTCCACCCGACCTGCTCCGAGTACGCGATCGAGGCCGTGCAGCGCCACGGTGCGTTGCGTGGCGGCTGGATGGCCGCGAAACGGGTGGGGCGCTGTCATCCCTTCAATCCGGGCGGGTATGATCCCGTTCCCTGACCTGAGACAGAACGATTCCGATGGATCAACGCCGCCTCATCCTCTTTCTGATTTTCTCCTTCTCGCTCGTCATGCTGTGGGACGGCTGGATCAAGCAGAACCAGCCTCCCGTGGCCCAGCAGCAGGCCGCCGCCGGAAGCGCGGCGCCGGCCGACGGCGCGGTGCCCACGCCCACGTTGAGCGCCACGCCCGGCCAGCCGGTGGTGCCGGGCGAGCAGGCCGCCCAGGCTGCGGCCGCGCCGCGTGCCGTGGTCGAGACCGATCTGCTGCGTGCCGAGGTCTCGGCGCAGGGCGGTGACATCGTTCGCCTCGAGCTCAAGCAGCACAAGGCGAGCGGCGAGGCGGGCGGCAACTTCGTGCTGCTCGACGACGGCACCACGCGGCACCAGTACGCCGCGCAGTCGGGCCTGATCGGCGAGGGCCTGCCCACCCACAAGACCCTGTTCCAGCTTCCGGCCGGCGAGCTGCGCCTGAAGGACGGCGAGAACGGCGTGGAGCTGCGTCTGCGGGCGCCCGAGCAGAACGGCGTGCAGGTCACCAAGGTGATGCGCTTCGCGCGCGGCAGCTACCTGATCGACGTGTCCTACGAGATCCGCAACGGATCGGGCCAGGCGCTCGCGCCGCACGCCTACTTCCAGCTCACCCGCGACGGCAACCCGGCCGAGCAGGTCGAGGCCTTCGGCGTCACCACCTTCACCGGTCCGGCCTTCTACACCGACGCCAACAAGTTCCAGAAGGTGCAGTTCGCCGACATCACCGACGGCGACGCCAAGTTCCCCAAGACCGCGGCCGACGGCTGGGTGGCGATGGTGCAGCACTACTTCGTCGGCGCATGGCTGCCGAGGGCAGGCGAGCAGCGCGAGTACTTCGCGCGCGCGCTCGGCAACAACCTGTTCTCGGCGGGCGTGATCCTGCCGGTGGCCTCGATCGCCACGGGCGCCGAGGGTGCGGTGTCTACCCGTCTGTACGCCGGTCCGCAGGAACAGGACAAGCTCGAGGGCATCGCCCCGGGCCTCGACCTCGTGGTCGACTATGGCTGGCTGACCGTGATCGCGGCACCGCTGTTCTGGGTGCTGTCCTGGTTCCACAACCTGACTGGCAACTGGGGCTGGGCGATCATCCTGGTCACCGTCGCGATCAAGGCGATCTTCTTCCCGCTGTCGGCGGCGAGCTACAAGTCGATG
>JAKJGY010000363.1 GCA_022704145.1 Verrucomicrobiota bacterium | reverse complement strand
CGCCGACGAGGGCGAGGGCATGGACAACTACAAGGTCGGCCCCGGACGCGGCTGTGGCGGCCTCGGCGTCTTCAACGCCGGCACCTGCTTCGTGAGCCAGAACTGGGCCACGCAGAAACACCTCGCCAGCGGCCCGGTCCGCACGGCCTTCGAGATCACCTACGCGCCGTGGGCGTGCGGCAATGGCGTCACGGTCGCCGAGACGCGGCGCATGAGCCTCGACGCCGGCTCGCACTTCACGCGTTGCGAAAGCCGCTTCACGGTCACGGGCAGCGCGCCGCTCACGGCCGGGCCGGGCATCGACACCTCGGCCGCCCACCTGCACAACGGCCTCCTCGCCGTGCATCCCGAGCAAGGCTGGATGACCAACTTCGAGCCGGAGCAGCCGAAAATGGGCGCCATCGCCACGGCCGTCGTGCTGCCGGCAAAAGCGACGCTGATGTCGGACGCGACCGAGAACGTCTATCTGCTGGCAGCGCTCACGCCCGACAAACCCCTCGTCTGGTACGCGGGCGCGGCCTGGAGCGGGGCCGGCGATTTCGTGAGCGCCGACTCTTGGGCCGCTCACGTGTCCGCCTTCGCGGCGTCCCTCCGCACGCCGCTCACCGTTTCAGTCAAATGATGACTTCCAAACTCCTAATTCCTAACTCCTAACTCCTAAACTCTAACTCCCCAAGGGGCCCGTATGATTCTCGATCTCTTCAAGCTGGATGGAAAAGTCGCCGTGGTCACCGGCAGCGGCCGGGGCATCGGCCAAGCCTATGCCGTCGCGCTGGCCGAGGCCGGCGCGGATGTCGCGCTGGTCGACGTGATCCCGATGGATGAGACCGCCGCGAAAATCGAGGCGCTCGGCCGCAAGGTGTGCGCCGTCACCGCAGACCTCAGCAACGGTGAAACGGCCGCGCCCGCGATCATCGCTGAAGTCGTGAAACAGCTCGGCGGCGTCGACATCCTGGTGAACAACGCGGGTATCATCCGGCGCGAGCCCTTCACCGAGCACAGCGCCAAGAACTGGAACGACGTGCTCAGCGTCAACCTGAGCACCCCCTTCTTTCTCAGCCAGGCGGCGGCGCGGCAGATGATCGCGCAGGGACGCGGCGGCAAGATCATCAACATCGCCTCGATGCTCTCCTTCCAGGGCGGCATCCTGGTGCCCGGCTACGCGGCCTCCAAGGGCGGCATCAAGAGCCTGACCATGCTGATGGCCAACGAGCTGGCCGCGCACGGCATCTGCACCAACGCGATCGCGCCGGGGTATATCGCGACCGAAAACACGCGGCCGATCCGCGAGAATCCGGCGCGCAACGAAGCGATCCTCAACCGTATTCCGGCCGGGCGCTGGGGCACGCCTGAGGATCTGATGTCCGCCGTGGTCTTTCTGGCCTCGCCGGCCTCGGACTACATGAACGGCCATACCCTGGCGGTTGACGGCGGCTGGCTGGCGCGGTGATCAGGCCGACGGCCTGTGTCCGAGCGCTTCCGAAAGGATCACAGCCGCCGCCTTGAGCCGGGCCGCGCACTCCGCGACGCGGCCGCGCGTCAAGCGCTGCGTGACGCCGGTGATGCCCAGCGCGATTGTGACATGGCCCCGGCTGTTGAAGACCGGCACCGCAGCGCACCGGATGCCGTCGAAAAACTCCTCTTCATCCACCGCGTAGCCGCGCTTGAGGATCAGCGCGATCTCCTTCGCCATCCGCTCGGCGGTCACGATCGTCCGGCCGGTGCGCGGCCGCGGCATCGTCCGGCGGAAATAGTCGTCCAGGCGGTCGCGGAAATTCCAGGCCAGGAAAACCTTGCCGGTTGCCGAACAGTGCAGGTCCGCGAGCGTACCGGCGGGCGCCCCGGCCCGGATCGGCAGCGGGCTCTGGCACACCTCCATCAGCAGCGATTTTTCATCCGAGAGCATGGCGAGATGCGCCGTCTCGCCGGTCCGATCGGCGAGTTGTTTGAGCAGCGGCTTGGCGAGGCCGGTGAGATCCACGCCGGCCATGGCGCGCATGCCGAGGTAAATCAGCGCCGGCCCCAACGCATAGAGGTGGCGCTCGTCGCTTTCCAGCA
>JAKJGY010000149.1 GCA_022704145.1 Verrucomicrobiota bacterium | reverse complement strand
GCGCGGCGGGTTTCGCGGTGTGTCTGTTCCTGCCGCTGGTGGCGCTGTCGCTTGCGGTGCGGGCGGCTGCCGGTGAGTCGTGGACGCACGCGCTGGCGGCGCCGCTGCGTGTGGCGCTGCGTGGGTTGGCGTGCGCGGCGGTCTGCGCGGCGACGATGGCGTCGCTGGATGTGGCGTCGTTCGGCGAGGCGCTGGTCGGGTTGCGGCTGCCGCGCGTCGTGGCGGCGGTGCTGGTGCAGGTGGTGCACCAGACGGGCTTGCTGGCGGAGGAGACCCGACGGATGCTGACGGCGTTACGCCTGCGCGGCCTTGCGGGCGCGGCCCTACGCTTCAGGTTGCGCGTCCTGTGCGCGCTGCCGGTGGTATGGCTGTTGCGCCTGGCGGGTAAGGCTGAGCGGGTGGGGGCGGCGATGGAGGTGCGTGGTCTGGACGGAACGCTGGAGGGCGTCGTGCCGGATCCTGCGGCGCAGGGCGGGGGCGGTACGGCGCTGGAGTTCCGCGGGGTCACGGTGCGTTATCGTGAGGGCGGGCCTGAGGCGCTGAGCGGGGTGACGCTGCGGGTGTCGGCGGGGGAGCGTGTGGCGCTGCTGGGACTTAACGGTTCGGGCAAGACGACCCTGCTGCTGGCGGCGGTCGGGCTGGTGCCGCATGAGGGGACGGTGACGGTGTGCGGGGTTCCGCTGACGGAGGCGACCGCGCGTGCGGCCCGCGACCGGGTCGGCTTCCTGTTCGGGACGCCGGACGACCAGCTCCTGTTCCCTCACGTGCAGCAGGATGTGGCCTTCTCGCTGGAGCGGCGCGGGATCGGCCGTGACGAGGCGTGGCGCCGGTCACAGGAGACCCTCGACCGGCTGGGGGTCGGCGGGTGCGCGTCATGCGCGCCGCATACGCTCTCACAGGGGCAGCGTCAGCGGGTCGCGCTGGCGGGCGCGCTGGTGTCGGGCCCGGAGCTGCTGTTGCTGGACGAGCCGTCGTCGGCGCTGGATGCGGTCGGGCGCGAGGAGCTGGTACGGCTGCTCGACGCGCAGGGTGCGGCGGTGGTGCTGGCGACGCACGACCTCGCGTTCGCGCGGCGGGTCTGCCGGCGCTTCGTGGTGCTCGAGGCCGGGCGGGTGGTGGAGGATACGGCCGAGGCCGACGTGGCCCGGAAACGAGAAACGTCGTGGGCCGAGGCGGCCCGACGACGTTTCGAGGGTCTAAGCTGAGACCGTTGGAAGCCCCGGCTCAGTCAGCGCTCTGCCGGTCGGCCTGCGGGTACGGCAGGACGGCGCTCTGAACCTTCGAAAGCAGGGCGTAGATCACGGCGCCCGCGACAAAGGCGAGGATCAGGTTCAGCGGCAGCGGCTTACCGAGAGGGACGCCCCAGGCGATCAGTTGCGGCTGGGCGCCGATCACGAAACCGACAATCCAGGCGACCCAGCCAGCCGGGTTGAACCCTGCACGCGGGCCCGTCCAACGCCCCTTGTTCATGAAATACTCCGCCACCATCGCGCCGCAGATGGGGCCGAACGACGCGCCGAAGAAACCGAAGATCACCGGCAGCTTGGCGGCGACACCCGTCATCGCCAGCGCCTCGGCGATGGCGCACCCGATACCGCAGGAGATCCAGGGGTTGACCTTAGGCAGCGTGGTCTTGATGGAGGTCGCTGCGATAATCGAGGAGAAGCAGCAGCTCGGGAACGCGCAGAGCGCCAGCAGGAAGGCGACGATACCGCCCGTCTTTGCGCCGAGGATGGCCGTGAGAAGGCCCATGGGGTCGAGAACGGGCTTTCCTTGAGTCAGCAGCTCCTTGCCAGCGGGCGTCCCATAAAAGCCGGCCACGATCAGCGCGGCCAGTCCGGCGGTGACGAAAATCGCGACCAGCACGCCCACGATCCCGCCCATGACGACGTCCCGCTTGTTACGGGCGTTGGTGCCGAAGTCACAGCCGGCGGCGCCCGCGGTTGCGGTGAAGCCGACGATATGGCCGATCAGCAGAAAGATTACGCCAACACCGTCCAGCGCGGGTTTCGCCACACCGCCCGCCTTTGCGGCCGCCACGAGCGCCTGGGCGTCGAACGAGCCAAGCCCGCCGATCGTTTTCGCAAGCAGGACGAGCAGGGCGACGGCCGGAATGATCGGCAGGTAGGTCGAGATCATCGCGACGTACTTGATGCCCTTAAGGGCCAAGACGACGCCTGCCACACCCCATACCAGCATGATCGCGTAAATGCCGACGCTGCCCTCTTGGAGGCCGAACATCACATTCAGGGCTTGTGTTGAGTAATAGACGTTGACCGCCACCCAGCCGAACTGGAGCAGGCCCATGAGGAAACCGGGGAGAATAAGACCGCCGGCCGCACCAAAGGTGGAGGTGCCGACGATATACAGGGGCAGGCCGGTTTTCTGTCCGAAACGCCCGAAGACATGATAGAACAGGGCATAGCAGATGGCTGCGCCAGCCAGAATGCCGACGAGTGCCGTCGGCCATCCTGCGGCGAGGATACCCCCTGCGTTGTCAGCGCCGACCGAGGCCGTGCCGGACCAGAAAACGAACCAGAGGAAGATGCCCGCGTAGACCGGGGCGATATTCTTGTACCAGGGCGCGCGGCTTTCGGCCGGGTTGGGCTTGGCGCAGGCCAGGTAGGAGGGGACGGACGGAACATTGCTCATACGGCGGATTCCTTTTCTGTTTCGCGTGCGGGGCACAGGATTTCCAGACCCAGATGTCCCGACAATCAGATTTGTGCATAAGGTTAGGAGATCGGTGAGGCTCGGTCAAGTCCGTATCAGGGCGGCGCGGCGAATCGGCGAGTCAGGATATGGGGCGGTCAGGGTGCCGGTGTCGGTATCAGGGGCTGATTTCCTGTGATGGTTGCGCTGATAAATTGACTCTGCCCCCTCGTTCTCGTCGTCGTCCTCGTTCTCGAGAAACCCGGAGAAATCGAGTACGAGGACGAAGGACGAGCGCCATCACACACTATGGCACGGACTATTTCAGCAGAGTCCTTAGCCCCTGGCCACCGACCGACTGCCGATTGCCTGCTTGCTGGCGGGGGGGTGTCTGGCCTATGCTGGTCACGGTCGAGTCAGTGCCGCCGCCGCCGCCAGGCTGTTTGGCCGAACGTCAGGGCGCGGTTCATGTTCAAAGGAGCGCGCGATGTCAGGTAAATGTGCCTCAGACGCCGTCAGGTGTCAGGACGTCCGTTCGGTTGACTGCCGTTCAGTGGTCGCACGGTCGCGTGTCGGGCGCCTGGCCTGGCTTGGGGCGCTGCTGTGCGCCTGCGGATCCGCGACCGGGGCGCGGGCCGAGACGGCGGCACAGTGCCTGAAGAAGGCCGACGCCTGGTTCGCGGGCGAGGAGGCCGGCCGCGTCACTGCCGCGATCCTCTCCTACCAGAGCGCGGCCGGCGGCTGGCCCAAGAACACCGATACCGCATCCAAACCCTATACGGGCGACCCGGCCGCGCTCAAGCCGACCTTCGACAACGGCGCGACCACCGACGAGCTGCGCTTTCTGGCGCGCCGGATCAAGGCTGCAGACGACGTGCGCTGCCGCGAGGCCTTCGGCCGCGGACTCGACTATATCCTCGCTGCCCAGTACCCCACAGGCGGCTGGCCACAGTTCTATCCGCCGGGCAAGCAGTACCACCGCCATATCACGTTTAACGACAACGCCATGATCCGCCTGTTAGTGTTCCTGCGCGAGGTCGGACGCGACGACCTCTACGCCTTCGCGGGCGCGGAGCGGCGCGCGGCCGCGCGTGCGGCGTTCGATCGTGGCGTGGCCTGTATCCTCAACTGCCAGATCAGGGTCAACGGCGCGCTCACCGCCTGGTGCGCGCAGCACGACGAGATCGACCTCTCCCCGCGCCCCGGCCGCACCTACGAGCGGGCCTCGCTGAGCGGCTCCGAGACCGTCGGGATCGTGCGGCTGCTCATGAGCCTCGAACGGCCGAGCCACGAGGTCGTCCGCAGCGTGGAGGCCGCCGTCGCCTGGCTCGAAGCCGCGAAGCTGACCGGCCTGCGTGTGGAGGAGCGGCCCGACCCGAAGGCGCCGAAAGGGCGCGACCGGGTGGTGGTGAGCGATCCCTCCGCCCCGCCGCTCTGGGCGCGCTTCTACGAGATCGGCACGAACCGCCCTATCTTCTGCGACCGCGACGGCGTGCCCAAGCGCAGCTTGGCCGAAATCGGCTATGAGCGCCGCAACGGCTACGCCTGGCTCGGCGCCTGGCCGCGCGACCTGCTCGAAAAGGAGTATCCGGCGTGGCAGCGGCGACGGTAACCACCGTCGCCTCTTCCCCGTGTCATTGAGCCTCAAACTTCTTTCTCAACCATTGGTAGACCGCTTTCTGCTCATCGATACCAGAACGTCGGACCTGCGATAACAACCAAATCGTGCTAGCCTTTTCGGGGGTAATGTTCTTTGCGCCTTGGTTACATGTTGAACACAGGGTCCGCAGATTCGACAACTCGTCCTTCCCGCCGAAAGACTTGTCCTTAATGTGGCCGATATGAAGTCGCACCTTACGATTCGTCACTGGGTCAACGTCTCCTGGCGTAAGGCCGCACATCTGACAAGTGAAACCGTTGCGATCTAGAACCTCGGCACGAAGCCTTGTGGAGATGTTACGGGCGAATTGCGGAGGTATCTTCGCTGGCGGCTTGTCTCGTAACAGATACTGCCCAGGTTTCAAAGACACGTCGTCGTTGTGTGATAGAATTGGCCAGCCCTCTTCGTCTCTGAGTTCACGAAGACGGCGGCTGTATTGAACAGCACCGTCAGCGGCAGCCTGCACTTCATGAGACTCAACAACACGACCGATGTTGCTCAACAGAAACCGTCTGACCTTTTCCTTGGATCCGAGTCGTTTCATAATGTCCTTGTTTGAGTAGATTAGCAGTAGGGAACCGAAGCCTCAAGGAAACGCATCTGTATTGCCTTCCGATGACTGGCAACAGGGTATTTGCCGTCGAGTGCGGAGGCGATTGCGGATCCGACAGCAAAAGCCACCGGCGGAGGAAAAGCATTGCCTACCTGCCGATAGGCGGCCGTCTTCTTTCCACTGAATTTCCATGCGTCTGGAAATCCTTGTACGCGAGCTACCATACGCACAGTGAGTCGAGGTGACTTACCTATCGGGAAATCGCGAGCAGGCGCTTCATCGGCAATACCAAGCCCATCAACTCCAAGGACGCTCCACTGTTTGCGAGCACGCGTAGGACCCAGATCAGGCCCTCCGTGTTTCTTCGACCCCCCGACAACGGTCGGGGCCACATTTTGCGCTCTTCTCTTCCAAGACTCAGCCCCTTTCCATCCTTTTGATTCCATCAGGTCAAAAAGGGTGTCCCCCACCGTCGCTCGTGTCGGAAAAGCTGTCGGCCATTCAAAATTCTTCATCTGTGCTTCCGGCATTGCGACGATGATGAAACGAGGACGCAACTGTGGAACGCCAAAGTCCGCCGCTTGGAGAATCTTCCAGTCTGCAACGTAGCCAAGCTTGTCCAGCGAAGCAAAGAGTTCTTTTCGATAATCCGCGAATTTGGCTGACGCGAAACCGGGAACGTTTTCGAGTAGAACCGCTTTTGGGCGGATCTCGCCAATCAACCTGAGCGCTTCAGGGAAAAGATCGCGCTCGTCATCAACGCCAAGTTGTTTGCCTGCAATCGAGAAGGGGGGGCAGGGCACGCCAGCGGCGAAGAGATCAACACCCTTGTAGCGGATCCCTTCCGCATGACGCATATCTTCCTCACGAACGTCCCACTGTGGCCTGTTTAACCTCAGGGTTGTACAACAGTTGCTGTCAATTTCGACAGCAACCGCACAGTCGAATCCGGCGGATTCCAGACCGATTGCCTGACCGCCCCCACCAACACAGTATTCTGCTACAGAGAAACGCCCCATAATGCAAACCTGACCCCATTGACCGTGAACTCAACTCCACCGATATGTGACACTTTAACGACAATTTGCATGGCAGACAATAGTGATCTTCGGTAAACAGGTGAACGTAATCACAAGTCACAACTTGAAGCGTGCTCAGTCTGTCTGCTACCCTTGACAATGTGGCAAGGTATTCTAATATGAAAGACGTCTGTTCAGTCGGGTGAATTTCGATGAGGTAATCGCCGTGTCACATCTTTCGGTCGCACAAGTGAATATCCTGCGTGTGTTGGCTCTCGTCTGTACCGTGATGTCGGCGACCCTGCATGCCGCGGCGGACAGCCGGGCCACCGAGGAGTACCCCGACTTTTACGGCGCGGCGGCCGACGCCAAGAAGGGCGCGGGTTTTGTTCAGGCGATCGTCGTCCTGGCGCCGGCCCCCTGCTCGAACGTGAAGGGCGACGTGACGGTCGTGTTCCAGGCGCCCGGCATGGCGCGCGCCCAGGCCCGCTGCTGGCGGCAGCCCACGGCCGACAACCCCGGCGCGTTCGGGCACGACGCGCTCCTCGCCGACCTCGCGCTCGGCGCGGACGGCGCGGGCAGCTTCGTCTTCCACGCCGACGCGTTCCCGAACGGCCCCGCCGTCATCCGCCTCTACGCCCAGGGCGAAGCCAAGCGGGACCTCTATGAGCTGCAGCTCTTCAACCTCGGCGGCGTGCGCTGGCGGCAGGGCCTTCCGGCCGCGGACCCGCCCGGCGCCAAGGGCCTGCGGCTGGTGTTCGCCGACGACTTCGACGCCCCGCTCTCGATCTCGCCCGACGGACGCGGCGCGCGTTACGCGGCGCACAAGACCGGCGGCGGCGACTTCAGCGGCTGGCCCTTCTCCGATCCGCTGGCCGAGAACGAGCCTTTCGCCCGGCGCGGCACCTTTCTGCGCATCCACGCTTCCAAGCCCCTCGGCACCAAGGGCCGCTCCGGCATCCTCTCCTCGCTGCGCGCCGACGGCACCGGCGTCTGCGTCCCGATCCCCTCCTACTTCGAGTGCCGCCTGGTGGCCCAGTCCGCGCCCGGCACCTGGCCGGCGTTCTGGACCCTGACCCAGGGCACCATCGGCATGGATCCGGCCGACCCGGCTTTCGAGGCCGTGGCCCGCCAAGGCACCGACGAGCTGGACGTGATCGAGGCCTACGGCGGCTTCGGCCCCAAGAACCCCAACGCGGGCGGCCGCTACTCCGCGACCGCGCACTTCTGGAAGCAGCCCAAGCCGGAGTGGTTCGACCCCAAGCTGCCCGACGGCGGCGCGAACCCGCGCTACCGGCCGCACAGCTTTCGGGCCGACACGCTCGCGCTCGGCGGCGGCTCCGCCTGGTCGTGGACTTTCCACACCTACGGCCTCGCCGTGACGGAGAGCGACACGGTCTACTATTTTGACGACATCGAGGTCGGACGCCACCCGACCGGCCCGACCTCCAAGGCCCAGCCGGCCTGGTTCCTGATCAACTACGCGATCGGCGGCATTAGCGGCTGGCCCGTCGACCTCGAGCGCTACGGTAACCGGTCGGATCTGTGGGTCGACTACGTACGCGTGTACTCGGGCCGCGCGCAGGCCCCGCAGATCACGGTCGAGGGCTTCGTGGGCGCGGCGCCCGCGCGGGTCACCCTCGCGTGCGCGACCGAGGGCGCGGCGCTCCGCTACACCACCGACGGCTCCGAGCCGGGCGCGGGTTCAGCCCTTTACTCCGGTCCGTTCACGGTGGGCGCGGCCTGCCGGGTGGCGGCCGTGGCCTTCGCCGACGGTCTCGCGCCCAGCCTGCCCGCCCGCGCTGCGGTGACGGCGCCGCCCGGCGTGGCGGGGAGCATCGGCGTGAACTTCGTCGCGGCCGACGACGCCGAGCAGCGCCTCGGCCCGAACGAGGTCGCGGGCCTGGGCCGTGCGGCCCAGGCGAACTGGAACCATGCGGTGATCGGCGGCGCGCCGCCCGCAGGGTTACGGACTTCGGACGGCGCGGCTGCGGAGGGCGTGACGCTGACCGTCGCGGGCGAGGCGCAGGCCGGACGTGGCGAGCCGTGGGGTTTGGCCGGCGCGGCGCTCAAGCTCCAGCGCGGCAGCCTCCAGCCGGCCCCGGAGGTCGCCGTCTCCGGTATCCCTTACGCCAGGTACGACGTGCTCGTCTATCTCGCGGCGGGGGTTCACGCCGGTAAGGGCCGTATCACCCTGAGCAAGCCGGCGACCGCGAAAGGCGCGGTCGATCCCGCAGGCGGCTATGCGTACGACTACACGTGGTTGAGCGGTAAGTATGTGGAGGCCGTGTCCGCAAGCGAGACGCGCCCCGCGAACGTCGTACGGTTCACCGGCAACACGGCTGACGCCTTTGTCCTGCGCCTCCATCCTGCGGCGGGCGGCTGGACCGGTATCGCCGCGATTCAGATCGTGCCATGACCCGTATCTCCCAGCGGCGAGACGGACAACACGGGCAGACCGGTGTTTGTCATTCAGCGGGTGGTGGGCTCGGTCGAGTCATTTCCACCTGCTGGCGAAACTGCAGAATGGGCTGCGAGAGGGGTCGTGCCCCGTAGGAGTTTAACTTAAAGAAGGCGTAACGGGCGGCTCAGGCGCACACGCACTTGCCGCTTGCGCTGTTCGGGCTCATGCAATTACAATCGAGTCTGAAGTTGCATGGTCTGGCATGTCGGTCTAACAGGAGAAGGGCTATGAGTCTGATTCGGCGTCTGGCGGGAGCGGTGCTGTGGGGTGTCTGCGGGTGCCTCACGGTGCAGGCGGGAGATATCCTTAAAGCGGACAACGTGACGCCGCTTAGCGATGGGGCCTCTTGGTCGGGCGGTATCGCGCCCGGCGCGGCGGATGTCGCCGTCTGGGAGTCGGGCGTGCTGAGCGCGAACACGGTCGTCCTCGGGGGAGCCCTCGTGTGGGACGGACTGCGGGTCGGTTCGCCGGGCGGCCTGGTCACGCTGACCGGTCCGGGCGCGCTGACTCTCGACGGCGGAGCGGCCACCGATCTCGACATGGGGTCCGCCACGCAAGATCTGACGATTGGCGCGCCGGTCGTGCTGAGTGGCACGCAGGTGGCCGAGGTCGGAGCTGGACGCGCCCTGACGCTGAGTAACGCCTGCACCATCCTCTCGGGCTCGCTGACCCGCAACGGTACGGGGCGTCTGCTTCTGGCCGGTGCTGTCACAAACGCAGTCTCGTGTGTCTATACGGCTGGCGATACGGTCTTTGCCGGCGCGAGCCGGGTGACCGGCCTGACCTCACTCCGGGGCGGAAACGTCGCCATCCGCGGGCCCTTCATGAGCACGGCGAACGACGCGGAGGCGCTCGCGGTCTATAACGGCACGCTGCTTCTCGACGGTGCCGCCAGCGCGCTGACCCACAGCAATCGTTTCTTTGTCGGACGTACGGCGGGTGCGGTCACGGCGAGCGACGGGCTGATGATCGTCAGCAACGGCACGCATGCCATTCTCGGCGGTAACGACAGCAGCAGCTCCAGCTTCGTCGGTGTCTCCGGAGCGCAGCGCGGACGACTCTATGTCGAGGGCGGCCGTCTGTCGACCAAGTACCTGCGGCTCTCCACCAACAACAAGGCCGACTCCGGCGCGCTGAACGACGAGCTTCGCGTGCGAGGCGGCGTGCTGACCGTCACGGAGGCGAGCGCGACCGCGTTTATGATGGGGACACGCCATGACAACGTCAACGATATCGCTTCGCGAAGCGGGCTGCTGGAGGTGTCCGGAGGACGTTTCGAGATTCCGAACGGCACGGCGATGATCTCGACCGACACGGGCGGGACTGAGGCGCAGGCCCTTGACGTGCGGCTCTCCTCCGGCGGCGTGCTCTCGGTCAAGCAACTGGCGGTGGGCGCCAAGGCCAATGCGATGAAGTCTTTCTGGTTCGATGGCGGCGTCCTCCAGGCGACCAATACGGCTGCGGGCGCTGAACTGATCACGGGCGGCGCCGTCAACGCGTCTTTCAAGATACAGGACGGCGGCCTGCTGGTCGATAGTAACGGCGGTGATGTCCGTCTCTCGGTC
>JAKJGY010000362.1 GCA_022704145.1 Verrucomicrobiota bacterium | reverse complement strand
AGCCGCCGCTGCTGGCGTCTCCGGGTCGTCCGGAGCACCGCGCACCATGAGCTGCACGGTGGGCTCGTCCCAGCCGTAGGTAGCCGCCGGTCCCAGCGGGTTGCCGCCCGTCGAGAGGACCATCAGTGCCTCATCCGGAGCGTCGGGCAGGTGTTCCAGGAACACGTCGCCCGTTGCCCCCGTGGCGTCGTAGCGGACCAGCCCCACGGCGTCCAGATGCTTAGCCAGCGCCCGGGCAATCATCCCAGCCGCCCCCGCGCCCGCTCGGCCACGTCGCGCATGATGCGCGGCCCGTCCTCTTTGGCGGCCAGCTCCAGCCACTTCGACCGCCGCCCCGGCGCGTGCCGCCAGCCCGTCTCCTCGTGCTGCCGCGCCGCGTAGGCGGAGGCCGCGCCGCCGTATCCGACCTTGGCCACCAGGTCGGACGGCGTGGCCTTCTCGACGTTGCCCGAGCCCGAGAGGATGCCCTCCCGGTAGGGCACGGTCGTGTTCGCCACGCGCAGCAGCTCCGCCGCGCCGTCATTCAGCGCCTCGGCGCAGGCTTCGCGTACCTGGCGGAGTACCTGCTCGCGGTGGTCGCGCACCATACGGATGTTGGCTAGCTTGCTCACGCGCCGCGCCGCCCCAGCCCCACGCGCAGCCCTTCGGTGCGCAGCAGTCCGTCCAGCGCCTCGACGGCGACCACGCTGTACGTCCGCCCGGAGACGGTCGCGCGGTCGCCGACCGCCACGGCCGCGTCGGCTCGCAGGTAGGCAGTCGCCTCCGCCACCGCCACGGCGTCCTCAGTGACGCGCACCAGACGCCGTGTGCGCTCGATTCGCGCCGGGTAGGTAGTGGGAGCCTCGTAGAGTGCCCCGGCCGCGCCCTGGCCCTTGCACGACTCGATGGCGAGCCGCTGGCGGAGTAGCGCCGTGGGAATCACAGCAGCATCGCTTTCCGGAGGATGCGCAGCGCCTGCGGAGCAAGCACCGGAGGCCGCTTGCCGGAGACGCCGCCGATGCTCACGGCGGTGCCGGCCAGCCCGTCGATATCGTGTTCCTCGCCCGTCTCGACCCAAAAGCGGAGCTGGGCACAGGCCGCGTCCCGGAGCGCCGCCGCCGTCGCCGGGTTGAGCGGCAGCCCCGTCTCCTCGTCGGTGAGGAATCGCGCCGTCACGGTGGCGTCCAGCAGCTCGGACGCGCGGGCCAGCAGCCGCTCGGCCTGCGGCGGTGCCGCCAGCCCGCTCCACGTCTCGTACTGCTGAGCGGTCGCGTATGGCGTTGTGCTCATGCGTCCTCGTCCTCCAAGCCCTCCGGCGCACCGGGTGCGTCCGGGAAGTCCACAGGCGTCTCGACCGGCGTCTCGACGGGTGGCGGCGCGGGCGTCTCGCGCTGCCGGTCGCGCACCGGCTCCAAGCGCCGCGAGCGGCGCAGCCAGATGGTCCGTCCGTCCGTGTGCGGCAGGTGGTAGTAGGGCACGCGGCTCACCTCTCTCCGTCCCTCGCCCCGACCGGCTCGGGCGTGCGCTCGCGCCGGAAGATGGGCGGATGGTCAACGCGCATCCGTGGCGTCCCGGGTGCGCTCAGGTTCACGGCCTCGCCGCTCCAGTCCACGTCCAGCGCCGAGGCGTCCTCGCCGATGAAGGTATGCGCCACCCGTGGCCGGCCAGCGGTGCGGGTGCGGTCGGTGCCGCCCCGGCCCTCGACCAGCGACGGCCCGTCAGCGTGGTCCACGAGCGACGGCCACGTGTACCAGATGCGGGAGCGGCGGACGAGGCTCCAGTACCGGCTGAGCCGCCGGTCGTAGTTGGGCACGCCCGCCAGTGAGTCGTAGTGGGCAATCATGTCGGGGATGGCGTCCGTCGGCACGACGACGAGCGGCCCCCAGTTGAGGGTATGCATAGTCAGCCACGAGATGTGCGCCCGGCGGTGCTTGCGCAGCGCCTTGTCGATGAGCCTCCTGTACGGCAGCACGCGGCCCGCGTAGCCGCACAGCGGCACGTCGGCGGGGAGATAGTCCAGCGCCCGCTCCAGCCCCGCGCAGAGGTCGCGGCAGACCAGCACGTCGTCTTGGATGACAGCGT
>JAKJGY010000017.1 GCA_022704145.1 Verrucomicrobiota bacterium | reverse complement strand
CCAGATGCGCACCCTGCTCGGCATCGGCGACGCCGTCGTCTTCGACCCCCTCGAACTCCTCGAGAACCACGGCCTGCGCGTGGTCTTCCTAACCCTGCCCGGCACCACGCCCAGCCTCTCGTACTACGACGCCGCCAACGGCAACGTCTTCCTCCTCATCCGCGCCGGCCTCAACCCCGAACGCCAGACCTTCTCCCTCGCCTACGAACTCGGCCGCCTCCTGCTCTACACCCGCTCCGCCTTCCTGGGCGAGGCCCCCTTCACCCAGGAGTCCAAGGACCACAAGGCCGCACGGCTCTTCGCCGCCGCGTTCCTGATGCCCGAGGACGCCGTCCGCAACAGCGTCGGCCAGACCGGCGTCCGCCCCGGCACCTGGGATCTCGAGCTGCTGCTGCGCCTCAAGCACCGTTTCGGCGTCTCCGCCGAGGCCTTCAACTACCGCCTCCTCGAACTCGGCCTCATCGAGCCCGCCCCGCAGGCCGCCCTGCGCGCCGCCATCCAGGCCCACTACGAGGCCCACGCCTTCGCCGAGCCCGGCCACAGCCGCCGTATCCTCTCCCCCAACGGCCGCCTCGGCGACCTCCTCCATACCGCCCTCCGCCGCGCCGAACCCGAAGCCCCCGCCATCGCCGCCCGCCTCAAGAAGCTGCGCGTCTCCGTCGCGCGCTGAGCGCCCCCAACCCGGAGAATAAGTCCTATGAGCCCTTTAAGTCCTATTCCCCCCTCCCCCCCGCCCGCCCGCCGCCCCGTACCGCTCGGCTGGATACCCACCTGGATCGTCGGCCGCCGCTACTACGACACCACACCTCCGCCCGACACGGACCTCCCCTGCGAGCGCCAGCCCGACAACCTGAGCGACCCCGACGCCATCGCCGTCTACGCGCCGCACGGCGGCCAGGTCGGACACCTGCCGCGCTACGACGCCGCCTGCCTCGCGCCGCTGGTCGACCGCGGCGCGGTCCGCCTCACCGCGCGCCTCTCCGCCGGCGACGACCCGCACAACCGCGCCCCGGTCCGGCTGGAGGTCTGGGCCGACACCGACTTCACCCCCGACCTCCTCGGCCCCGACGCCAAGACCGCCGCGGCCCTCTGGCACACCCAGCTCCTCCTCCTCTGGCAGAGCCGCGGGCAGTACGCGCACACCGCACTGGAGGCCTTCCGCACCCAGATCCGCGACCTCGCCCATTCGGGTGCGCTCTGGCCCGAGACCCAGCTCCTCTACCGCCTGCTCAAGGGCACCGTCGCCGACGGCGCCGCGGAAGAGGCGCGCGCCCGCGAACGCGCCGCGCAGCTCGCTGCCGAGGCCGAGGCACGACGTCTTGCCGCCGAGCAGGCCGCCGTGCGCGACGCCTTCGCCTGCCAGCCGGCGGGCGACCTCCTCAGTTTCGGTCACCTCCGGCTCCTGCCCCTGAGCGCCCTCCGCCCTGTGACCGTCACGCCGCTCACGCAGGCCCTGCGCGCGGGCGACGCCGCGCTCACGCTCAAAGGCGCCGCCTCAGGCACGCACGCCTTCGAGGTCCTGCTCGCCGAGGGTCGCCGCGTGCTGGCCCTCGCCGGCGAACGCCTCGACACCACCGCCGGCCTCTGGCGTGTGGCCAAGGACGCCCTGATCACGCCCGCCGACACACCCTTCTCGCTCCCTGTAGTGCCTGACGGCATCCCCTCCGCCGACCGTCGCGTGCCCGTCTTCCTGCGCGGGGCCGAGCAGGCCGAGCCCGCCCTGCCCGCGCTGCCGCCCGAGGCCACCGGCTTCGCGATCTTCCGCGGCGGCGAGCTGCTGCACGTCAACCTCTTCGCGCACCCCCTCAGCGCGCAGGCCGCGCTGGACGCGCTCCGTCGCATGTCCTGGCACCTCACGCCCGCCGTCCCCCCGCTCGACGCCGCAGCCGCCGCGGCCCGCGTCGCCCACATCCTCGCGAATGTCCGCTTCAGCCGCCAAAGCACCGACCTCTTCACCTTCGGCCACCAGCCCGGCGTCCTTAAAGGCCGCGCCGCCCTCCCCGGCCTCGCCCTCGCCTACCTGCGCCTCAGCATCAACGACACGGAGTTCGACACCCCCACCGAATAGCGGCAAGAGTTCCGCTTGCCGAAGTTTATGAACAGGTTTATGGTATGCACACACTGGATGATAGACGGAGATTGAACATGAACGATTTCGCACAGTTCTTCTGTAAACTGACGGGGAAAGATGCTCCGCATCATTGGCAAAACGACCTGGGCGCGTGCTGCACGGCGCAGAACCGCCTCATCCGCATTCCCACAGGTTTCGGCAAGACGCACGGAGTGCTCGCCGCCTGGGCCTACAACCGCCTCGAACGCCAAGACCCATCATGGCCACGACGCCTCGTCTGGTGCCTGCCCATGCGAACCCTGGTCGAGCAGACCGAAGCTGAAATCAAAACCTGCCTGAGCACAGCCGGTCTTCTGTGGGACGGACACTCTGACACTCACGCGGGTACGGTCGGCGTACATGTCCTGATGGGTGGCAGCGATGCGGGCGACTGGCACCTTTATCCTGAGGAAAACGCCGTTCTAATCGGCACACAGGACATGCTCTTGTCACGCGCACTGAACCGAGGTTATGCCGCTCCAAGAGCCCGCTGGCCCATGGAGTTCGGCTTGCTGAATCAGGACGCGCTCTGGATCGCAGACGAAGTCCAGCTCATGGACGTCGGACTTGCGACCTCCGCCCAAATGCAGCAGTTTCGCACTGAGGACCACGTAATGAGTCTGCGCCCTTGTTTCAGTTGGTGGATGAGCGCCACCCTGCAACCCGACTGGCTGGCATCGGTGGATACGAGCGCAATGGTAACGGAGTTGCAGTCGCGCACGTTGTCGATATCACCTGAACAACGTACCGGCCCTCTGTGGGGGTCCGTCACCAAGCCTCTCCAGATGATCGGCGCAGTTGACGGGGTGGCCCTTGCCAAACTCACCCTAGAGAAACACCTTGCGCTTGCCGACAGCGGACACGGGCGCATCACGTTGGTCGTCCGCAACCATGTCGAGCATGCCGTCGAGGTTTACGAAGCGCTGCTCAGTCAGGGACGCACCTCGACCAATACGCGCCTGATTCATAGTCGGTTTCGTGGCGAGGAGCGCAAGACTTGGCGAATAGACTTCCTTTCCCGCGCCGCCTGTTGCCAAAGCGCCGACCTGATCATCGTCGCCACGCAGGTCGTCGAGGCCGGCGTCGATATTTCTGCCGGATGCCTGATCACTGACCTTGCCCCGTGGCCCAGCCTTGTGCAACGTTTCGGCCGCGCTGCCCGTTATGGCGGCCACGCCGATATCGTCGTGCTTGCTCCAGCAGTGATTGACGACAAGGTCGCTTTGCCATACGACGCGGTTGAACTCACGGCCGCCCGCGAGACACTTTCACGGCTCACGGATGTCTCGCAGAAGAGCTTGGAAGCATTCGAATCCGGCCTCACGGAGACAGAACGTCAGAGACTCTACCCCTATGAGCCACGTAATCTGCTTTTGCGTAAGGAACTGGACGAGCTGTTCGACACGACACCGGACCTCACCGGAGCCGACCTCGATATCAGCCGTTTCATCCGCAGCGGAAAAGAACACGATTGCCAGGTCTTCTGGGCCGATTGGACGGATGATCTTCCGCCTGATACGTTGCAGCCTCACCGTGATGGTCTGTGCGCAGTGCCGTTCTACAGCGTTCAGAAGTGGCTTTTCGGCAGTAAGGAACAGCTCAAAGATGACCTTAAGGCTAAGGTGTTCGTCTGGGACTACCTCAATGACGCCTGGCAACCGCCTAAACCGAAAGACATCTATCCGGGCCGTCTCATACTGGCACATACCTCAATCGGCGGCTATAACGTCTACACGGGCTTTATCGGCGAGAAGCCGAATAAGAAGTCAACTGCGGTTCCCGCCGTCGTCGCGGCACCCGCCACGCGCGATGTGCAGTCTGACTTGGGCGCAGATAATGACAGTCTCAGCGAGGCGGAACAGTATCAGACCATTGCTGCACATGGTGCCGCAGTTGCGTCAGCGACCGGTGCTCTGGCATCGGCCCTCGGGTTACCGACCGGCCTCACCGCTCTTCTCGTTGCCGCGGCTCGCTACCACGACCTCGGCAAGGTCCATCCGGCGTTCCGCCGACAGATTATTCCCTCTGTAGCTTCAGGGATGCAGGATACGCCTGACTTGGCGAAAGCGCCGCAAGCCGCATGGACCGGACCGCGCCCACACGGCTTTCGGCACGAACTTGCCAGCGCGCTGGCGCTCATGGAATTGCTGGCGCGTGCGGATCAACTACATCCCGCCTTGTTGGGTGCCTGCCACGATTTGCTTGCCTGTCATGTTCTGCTTCCTGAACCGGCGCCTGCCACACCGCTCCCCGCCTCGTTGGGCGACGAACTGCGCGCCCTTACACCGGAACAGTTCAACCTGCTGGTCTATCTGGTTTGCGCCCACCATGGCAAAGTCCGCGCCGCCCTGCACGCCTGTCCGGCCGATCAGGATGCCGCTGCCGACGACGAAGCCGGCATGCCGATTCGCGGGATCAAGGACGGCGACCCGCTGCCGCCCGTACGGATCATGGATGCACACGGAGAGGCACAGACCGTGTCGGGTCTTGATCTCCATTTGGCCCCGGCCATGCTCGGTCTTTCCGGCCGCTATGGCCCCAGTTGGCGAGAACGTACGCTGGCCTTGCAGTCACAACACAGCCCCTTTGCCCTAGCCTTGTTGGAAACCCTTCTCCGCGCGGCGGATGTCCGCGTGTCACGGGAGGTGCAGTCATGAGCGTCACGATCCACCACCTCACCGGCTGCGCCCCCGCGCCGCTGGCCCATTACCTCAAAGCCCTCGGCATCTTGCGCCTGGTCGCCGAACAAAAGGACCCCTCCGCCCGCCTCTGGTGGCAGGACGAACACGCCCTGCTCGCGACAACCTTGGACGATGAGGAACTGAGGCGCTTCTTTCTGGAGGTGTATGAGCCAAGCCCAATCATCGCTCCATGGAACGCGGGCAGCGGCTTCTATTCCGTCAAGGAAGCCGCCGAGGCGTCCGACACGGAGTCCGACGATGAAGAGACAGACGCATCCGAATCCCAATCTGGCGATGACGAACCTGATCAGTCAGACAAGAAAGACATGCTCGCCACGCTTGCCGCATCGACCGATGCTCGCCTCCAGACGCTTTGGAAAGCCGTCGAGTCTGCGCAGCGAACCGAGTGCGCACAGCTTCGGGCAACGCTTGAAACCGCCCGCACGGCTAAGAAGGCGTTAAACAAAGACAAGAAGAATGAGGTTCTTAAAGAGAAGTCCGCTGATGCCGATAAAGCAAAGAAAGCACTTAAGGACGTACTTGTCCGCAACTGCTTTAAGACGTGGCGGGGCGTTCAACTTGATTGGCTTCTTGCAGGTGCAATACCAACCGAAGATCCTAAACATCCCGTTTTCTACCCGCAGCATTTGGGCGGTTCGGGAGGGGCCAATGGAAAACTCGATTTCACGAACAACTACATCTCGGCGGTACTTTCCGTATTGCCTATAACCAATAGGCAGGAATCTCATGTCTTGTTGGAAACCGCACTCCTCCGTAAGCCCCATGTGGAGGATCAGGATTGTACAAAAGGTCGTACAACCGGAATGTTCCAGCCAAACACCATCAAGGCACCGAACGGCAGTGTGGGGTTCTCTTCCGAACGTAAGTCAAACCCTTGGGAGTTGATACTCGCCATCGAAGGCACACTATTGCTGCAATGTGGCGTTAGCAAGAAACTCAACAGCACCATGAGTAGTTTTGCAGTTGCTCCATTCTCTGTCGAATCAGCAGCCTCTGCATCTGGCGGTGGTGCCGTTTCTGGAGAGAAAGCTTCTGCCGAACAGTGGCTTCCCATTTGGCAACGGCCATGTACTTTGCCGGAAGTCAAACAACTGTTCCTCGAAGGTAGAGCAGTGGTCGGAAGGTCGCAAAGTGTCAGACCTGTCGATATCGCACGTTCTTTGGGACGCCTTGGCACGCAACGCGGGGTGCAGGGGTTTATGCGTTATGCGTACCCACAAAGGAACGGCAAGGGCCATCTAGCCGTTGCTCTTGGCCCGTGGCTGACGGAACCCAATCCAGGACGAAACCTCTCGGATGCGAGCCTCGACTGGATCAACTCTCTCGTCCGCGCGTCAAACGGCAAATTAGCCCCCGCCTCCTGGAAGTCAGCCGCACGACGCTGCGAAGAGGCTTTGCTGGCCACCTGCCGCAATGGCCGCGACAGAAGCGCATGGGAGGAACTGCTGCTGGCCATGGGCGCGGCCGAGGCTTTACTGGCGCAAACGCCCAAGAAATCCGCCGAGGTTAATCTGCACCCCCTGCGCGACCTACCGGCTGAGTGGCTGGACGCTTTGCCGAACACGCCCGAACTGCGCTTGGCCGTGGCGCTGGCGGGACAGGTCGGCGTAAAGACTGACGGCCATGCCGACTACAAGCAGCCGGTTCGTATCCATTTCCTGCCGTCCACTTGGGACAAGAATTACAAGATTTGGAATTTTCGCACCTTTGCGGATCATGCTGGCCCCGAGCGAGTCGCGACTACGGGCGACTTCTTGCGAGACGCTTGCGCCGTCGTCCGCCGTCGCCTGCACTCCGGCTCATTCGTGCTGTGCGCGGGACAGGGTCACTATGCGTGCCTGTCCGACCTGGCCGCCTTTCTGCGCGGCGAGGTAGACGAAGCCCGCGTGTCGGCGCTCGCCCGACCGCTCATGGCGCTGGACTGGCAGGATGCGCCACGCTTGTCCTTCCCGCCTCTGACGGCGGACGACAAGGGTGTGTTATCGCTCTATGGCGTTCTCCGGCTGGCGCACATGCCCGCACCGTTTGAAGTCCGGGGCACCGAATACCGCGTGAAGACCGATCCCGCCATCGTCCAACGCCTGCTGAGCGGTGATGCCGCCTCGGCCCTGTCGCGCGCCGCCCGCCGCCTGACCGCCGTCGGCCTGCGCCCCTATGTGCGTACCGCCGTTGCCGACACGGCCTTTGCTCAACGCTTGGCCGCAGCGCTCATCTTCCCGATCCATCACGAGTCAGCCGCCTGGCTGGCCGACACGCTCTGTCACTGTCCGACGGAAACACACAACAACGAAGAAGAAGAAGGAGACCCAGCATGAGTATCGACCTGACCGCATTGAACAACACCCGCCGCCTGCTGTTCGACGTGCCCCTGCAGCCGCTGCAAGGCACTCGCTTCCAGCCCACCGGCTTTCCCGACCTCGGGGCCGCCACCTATCAGGCCGGCGAAACCGACTGCCTCCTCGTCGAGAGCGCCCAGAGCATGGCCAACCGCCTCGAACTCCAGATTTGGGACGAAGGCAAGCAGGAGTTGAAAGAGAGTTGCAAGGGCATAAGCTATGTGCGGGTAATGAAAGACGAGGCCTTCTTGACCGCCTCCGTCTTGGAACCGCATCGAATTAACAGCGGTTACATTAAGAACTCTAAAGAGGATTTGCACGCAGTGCTTACCAAGGACATGGACGTACATGACAAACTCCCCGTCGACCGAAAATTAATGGCGGCAACGCTTATGAAGTTCGACGCGGGCTGCATGTTGCATGGAGCCTTCTTGGAAAGCATCGATGGACGTTTGCGCGTGGCGCGTGCCCTGTCAGCGTTCATTGAGGCTCGCAATGTTCAGGTTGCACAATCAGGAGGGGTGAAGACTGATAGGGTTGACCCTCAAGGCGATCCGAAACCCGATTTCGGCATGGTTCCCTATCCACGCACAGAGTTCACCGCAACCGAAATCACCGCCTTCTTCAACCTCGATCTGGAGCAGATTCGTGGTTACGGCTTGCCGGAAGAGGCGACGGAACTTCTGATTCTGCTGGCACTTTACAAAGTGCGTTCGCTGCTGGATGGCGGGCTGCGTCTGCGCACGGCCTGTGATCTGTGCGTTAAGCCGGACTATGCCTTTACTTCCCGAGCACCTGTCGGCTTCACCTTGCCTGGAATGAAGGACTTGGAGGATGCTTTGAAAGCCGCCGTTGCGAACTGCTCCAAAATGTTCGGCGGTGAGAATGGCGTCACGACAGTCACCTTTACCGGTTTGTCGAAGCGCGCCAAGAAAGGCGAGAAGAACACAGAGGCTGCTCCATCCCCCGAATCCAACTGAGGATTGCCATGCCAACACTTGCCATCCGTTTTACTGCGGGACGGTATCACGCCACGCCGTGGTATCGTCACGTCAACGAGGGTGCTGTGGAGTGGCCGCCATCCCCCTGGCGGCTGCTTCGCGCCCTTCTGGCTGTCGGTTTCGCGAAACAGCACTGGCCGGGTGCTGCTGCCGACATCCCGCCGGTCGCCCGCCGGTTGATCGAAAAAATAGCGTCGGTACAACCACAGTTCACACTGCCGAAAGGCGCAGTCGCCCATACGCGGCACTACATGCCAATTGTAGAGGGCACGAATCAGAAGACCACCAAAGTCCTTGATACGTTCCTCCGCCTTAGCGAACCCGACAAGCCGCTCTTAGTCCACTGGGCCGTTGAACTGACAGACGAGGAAAACGCGCTTCTGCGCGAGCTCGCCGCCGGGCTGGCGTACCTTGGCCGCGCCGAAAGCTGGGTGACTGCCGAAGTGATCGGCGATGTCGCCCCTGATCAGACCTGGTCGCGCCCGCATGTCGCAGGCGAGGCCGTCCCGCGCGGCTGGGAGCAGACTCCTGTCTTTGCGCCCATCGGGGCCGAGTCCTATGCAGCCTGGCGCTCGCAGGAGCTGGGCGCGGCGCTCGCAGCGGCAGGCAAGCTGACCGCCCGGAAACGCGCTGAATTGGAGGCCGCCTATCCGGCAGACCTGCTCGCCTGCCTGTGTACCGACACGGCGGTCCTGCAAAAGGCTGGCTGGAGTCAGCCGCCCGGTTCCGAGCGTGTGCTCTACCTGCGCCGCGCCGATGCGCTGGAACCGGCCGTGGCCCGGCCTCTGGCCGCACGCGCGAAACGCCCCGCTGTCGAGGCGGCCCTGCTGACGCTGGCGTCCGACACCGAGCACGGTCAGTTGTGCCCGCTCATGATTCGAGCCCTGCCGCACATGGAACGCTTGCACGATGCGGCCGTGCGCCTTGCGAACGGGCTGTGCGCCTCTTTGCGTGGCTGTGACGAGCAACGAGTACCGCTGCCAGGGCACCGTCACGCGCATTGGATTCCGCTTGATCTCGACGCTGACGGACGCATCGACCATGTGCTGGTCTACGCCCCGATGGGACTCGATGCCGCCGCACAAACAGCCTTATGCAAAATCGAACGGACATACGGCAAGAACCTGCCGGATATCGTGGTGAGTCTGGCGGGTTTCGGCAGTCTCCCCACAATGCGCAGGCAACTCCGCGATGAGCGGGAACGTCGCCTAGGCGAGCTTGCCACAGCCACCGTTTGGGAAAGCCGCACACCCTTTCTCGCGCCTCGCCATCTCAAGCCCAATGGCAAGAACGCCATTGCCGGACAGGTACAGGCTGAGTGCGAAAGCAGGGGACTCCCCGTGCCCGTTCATGTGGCAGAACTATTCCGAGAAGCGGTGATCGAGCGCAAGTTCTTCGACTTCATCCGCGTCCGTCCGGACAAAGCCCCACCGCAGACGCGACCGCTGGCCCTCCGCCTCACCTTCCCCGCCCCCGTCTCCGGTCCGCTCTGCCTCGGCTACGCCAGCCACTTCGGCCTCGGCCTTTTCGCCGCTGTTCCGGAGGGCCTTGCGCACCAGAAAGGAGAAAGGGAAAAATAGGTCCTATGTACCCTATAAGTCCTATTCCCCCTATTCTCTCCGACCTCGCCCTCCTCCTGCGGCACGCCGACCCGGCCGTGCGCGCGACGGGGGCGCGGCTCGCGGCCGCGCTGGACTCGTCCGCCCTGCGCCAGACGCTCGCCGCGCTCGCGCAGACCGACCCGGAGGCGGCTGTGCGCGAGGCGGCGGCGGACGCCGTTCGCCGCCTCACACCCGACGGCGGCCGCGGCGGCGAGATCGTCCGGCCCCACGGCGGCTTCGCGGGCCTGCGCGCGCACGAGGCCGCCGAGATCGCCTACGACGCCACCGTCGTCTTCTGCGACCGCTTCATCGACCGGCGCTCGCGTACCCACGACCAGATGGTGCAGGCCGCCCGCAGCGGCAAGCAGAACATCGTCGAGGGCAGCGCCGCCGCTGGCACCTCCAGCAAGACCGAGCTGCGCCTCATCGGCGTGGCCCGCGCCAGCCTGGAGGAACTGCTCGCCGACTACCGCGACTTCCTCCGCCAGCGAAGCCTCGCGCTGTGGCCCAAAGACCACCCGCAAGCCCAGGAGATCCGCCGCCTCGCCTATCTCCCCAATAGGTCCTATAAAACCTATAGGCCCTATTTCGAGCAAGCCGCCCCCGAGACCGCCGCCAACGCCGCGATCTGCCTGACCTGCCAGGCCACCTACCTGCTCGACCGCCTGATCCAGCAGCTCGAGCGCGACTTCCTCGAGCACGGCGGCATCTCCGAGCGCATGCACGCCGCCCGCCTCCGCCACCGCGAGGGCCAGCCATGAGCCAGCCAGTAAATATAAGTCCTATAGGCCCTATAGGACCTATTACCAATTCCGATCCCATTCCGGTGCGTCTTGTCAACGAGTACGCCTACTGCCCGCGGCTCTTCCACCTCATGTACGTGGCCGAGCGCTGGGACGACAACCTCTACACCGACCAGGGCCGCTCCGCCCACGCCCGCGTCGACGATGCAGCCGATCCGCTTCCGCCGCCCGTCGACCCGGACGAGCCCCCCGCCGTGGCCCGCTCCGTCGCGCTCGGCTCGGAAAACCTCGGCCTCTCCTGCAAGCTCGACCTCCTCGAAGTCGCCGACGGCCAGGCCGTGCCGGTCGACACCAAGCGCGGCCGCGTCCCGCCCACGCCCCAAAAGTCCTACGAGCCCGAGCGCGTCCAGCTCATGTGTCAGGGCATGCTCCTGCGCGAGCACGGCCATGCCTCCGACTACGGCATGCTCTATTTCGCCGACGCCCGCCGCCGCGTGCGCGTCGACTTCACGGAGGAACTCGAGGCCCGCACGCGCCACCTCATCGCCGAGGCCCGCGCCTGCTCGCAGCGCGCCGACCCGCCCCCGCCTCTCACCGATTCGCCCAAGTGCGTCGGCTGCTCGCTCGCGGGCATCTGCCTGCCGGACGAGACCAACCTGCTCAACGGCGCGGAGAAGGATCCGCCCGACATCCGCCGCCTCTACCCCGCCCGCGACGACGCCCTGCCGCTCTACGTGCAGGAGCAGGGCGCGCGCGTCGGCAAGTCCGGCGACGCCCTGCATGTCGAGAAGGGCTCCGCCAAGCTCGGCGAGTTCCCGCTCAAGGACGTCTCCCAGCTCGTGCTCTGCGGCAACGTCTCCGTCTCGGCCCAGTGCCTGCACCTGCTCTGCGAACGCGGCATCCCCGTCGTCCACCTCTCCCTAGGCCACTGGTTCTACGGCGTCACCATGGGTATCGGCCTGCGCAACGCCTACGACCGCGCCGCGCAGTTCGCCGCTGCGGCCGACGACGGCCGCCGCCTGCCCCTCGCCCAGGCCTTCATCCGCGCCAAGGCCCAGAACCAGCGAACCTTCCTGCGCCGCAACACCACCGAAGACCTCGAGGCCGCGCTCGAAGAGATGCGCCGCCTGATCCTGCGGCTCGACGCCTGCACCGACACCGACGAACTCATGGGTGTCGAAGGTTCCGTCGCCGCCCTCTACTTCGCCAACTGGGCCGGGCTCATCACCGAGGGCGCGGCGCGCGCCGCCTTCTCGCCGTCCTCGCGCAACCGGCGTCCGCCCAAAGACCCCATCAACGCGATGCTCTCCTTCGGCTACGCGCTGCTCGCGAAAGAGTGTACCGTCGCCCTGCTGTCGGAGGGCCTCGACCCCTACTGGGGCTTCCTGCACCGCCCGCGCCACGGACGCCCCGCGCTGGCCCTCGACCTGATGGAGGAGTTCCGGCCCCTGGTCGTGGACTCCGCCGTGCTCTCGGCCATCAACACCGGCATGGTCGGCGTCGCGGACTTCGTGACCAGCCACGCGGGCTGCGCCATGAAGGACTGCGCCCGCAAGGCCCTGATCCGCGCCTACGAGCTGCGCCTCGACCAGATGATCACCCATCCGGTCTTCGACTACCGCTGCTCGTGGCGGGCGGTCATCCGTGTGCAGGCCAAGCTGCTCGCCAAGACCCTGCGCGGCGAGATCCCCGAATACACCGGCATCACCACCCGCTGAGAAGTACGCCATGCGCCGATTTTTCCTAGTCTCCTACGACATCCCCGACGACCGCCGCCGCGCGCGGGTCTTCAAGCTCATGCGCGGCTGGGGCGAGCGTGTCCAGTACTCCGTGTTCTGTTGCCAACTCAACCCGCGCGAGCGCCACGCGCTGACCGACGAACTCAAGACCCGCATGAACCATGACGAGGACCAGACGCTCTTCGTCGACGCCGGCCCGGTCGAGGGCGAGCGCCCGGTGCCCGAGATCGTTTATGTCGGCAAGGTCTGGCGGCCCGAGCAGCGCACGCAGGTCGTCTGACCCCATGTTTCGAGCGGTCGTGTGCTGCGGAAACCGCCGCACCCGCTCGAAGCCCTTTGAAAACCGTATCTTTCACACTTTTCCGGCCCGCGAGGCTTGACCTCGCGGGCCTTTTTCGGCACACTTCCCAACACCGCTCGCAAACGGCCCCGCAAACCGTTGCCCCGCAACACATTTGCAGACCGTAAGTTTCCGCGCCTTCACCGGCGCGGCCCCATTGAAGCTTTGTCCAAGGGTATAGAGGGACGATTGTCACTCGGTTTCCGCGCCTTCACCGGCGCGGCCCCATTGAAGCTCGCTGCCGCAGGGGCACCCCCAATAGCCCGCGCGCTTGTTTCCGCGCCTTCACCGGCGCGGCCCCATTGAAGCTGGATCAACATAGACCCCGGCAGGCACACCCGCGCGTTTCCGCGCCTTCACCGGCGCGGCCCCATTGAAGCCCAGCCTTCCGATTCGTCTGGGCAACTCGCCAGAAGGTTTCCGCGCCTTCACCGGCGCGGCCCCATTGAAGCGGCTGGTCATGCAGCACCCCGCCCCGCGGTCGCATATGTTTCCGCGCCTTCACCGGCGCGGCCCCATTGAAGCGTGGAGGGATCAGCCCTCCGGCGGCGCAAATCTCGCGGTTTCCGCGCCTTCACCGGCGCGGCCCCATTGAAGCAGGGTAAGGTTCATTTTTGTGATCCTTTTCTTTTGATGGTTTCCGCGCCTTCACCGGCGCGGCCCCATTGAAGCCACATCGCCGTTTTTCCCGTGCCACTTCTCCAGCTCGTTTCCGCGCCTTCACCGGCGCGGCCCCATTGAAGCTCTTATGCTCCGCTGCGAGCCCCGCTCCCTCTCCCTGTTTCCGCGCCTTCACCGGCGCGGCCCCATTGAAGCATATTATGCGACGTTGTTTAATCGTTGAAGAGCAAGTTTCCGCGCCTTCACCGGCGCGGCCCCATTGAAGCACTCTGGCAGGCACGGCGATCCGCACCGGGCCACATGCTGTTTCCGCGCCTTCACCGGCGCGGCCCCATTGAAGCGCATATCCTGGGACATACGGGCACGAGTGCGGGGCAGTTTCCGCGCCTTCACCGGCGCGGCCCCATTGAAGCTTGATCCCCTCGGCGTAGACCTGCTTGCGCGTGGTGTTTCCGCGCCTTCACCGGCGCGGCCCCATTGAAGCTGCCCACGCCGACCCGGAAGCCGAGCGCGCTCGCCAGAGTTTCCGCGCCTTCACCGGCGCGGCCCCATTGAAGCGTTAGTGACACACCTCTGGAGGTGTGACACAGATATTTCCGCGTTTTCACCGGCGCGGCCCCATTGAAGCGTCCAGGCTCCGACGCTTACGGAGACCGCGAGCTGCATGTTTCCGCGCCTTCACCGGCGTAGCCCCATTGAAGCGTTAGTGACACACCTCTGGAGGTGTGTCACAGCAGATGTTTCCGCGCCTTCACCGGCGTAGCCCCATTGAAGCCCGATTCCACACCTTGCAAAGTGCGGAATCGGGTTTTCCAGTGCCTTCACAGGCGCGGCACCAAGCTCACACACTCCGTTGCCCTGCCGCTCCTCCGGACGCGGGCGGGTCAGCCGGCGGGCAGGATCTCGCGCTTGGCGGCGTCGAAGCGGGCGGTGCGGCCGGCGCGGTAGGCCTGCATCGCCATGTGCAGCACGGTCTGCGTGCGGAACTGCAGGTCCATCGGGCTCCACAGCTCGTCACGCTTACGCGTCTGGCAGCACTGCAGCAGGTTTTTCCAATGTTCCAGGTTGCTCTCGCCGCGCTCGATGGGTATGCGCCGCGGATCCTTGGCGCCCTTCTCACGGATCGGCATGAACACGATCTCCTTGTTCTTCTCGATGTACAGGCTGCCGTCCCAGCCGCGGATCACCGGGCAGCGCTGGCCCGCGCCGCGCAGGTCGGTGGTCTGGTAGTCGTTGGCCTGCGTGCCGAGCACGGAGATCGTGACCTTCTCGGGGTACTGCGCCAGCAGGTTGAAGGTGTCGGGCACGTCGCGCAGCTCGTACGGGTAGCGGTGGATGCCGCCGAGCGCCACCACCTCCGACGGGAACCCGACACCCAGGATGTCGACCACCTGGGTCAGGCAGTGCGGGTACAGGTCGGTCACGGGGCCGCCCGCGTAGTCCTCGAAGAGCCGCCAGCGGAAGAAGCGGTCCACACTGAACGGCCGTTTCGGCGCGTCGCCCAGGAACGCCTCCCAGTTCAGGTCGGGGCCGGGTTTGGCGTTCGGATCCGTGATCGGCATGCCGCGCTCGCCCCAGTCCCCCACACGGAAGAAGCCGGTCTCGCCGAAGAGCGGCTGGCCGATCAGGCCTTCCTTCACCAGCCGCTTCATCTGGTGCCAGGCGCCGTCACTCATGGCCTGGGTGCCGACCTGCAGCATCCGGTCCGAGGCGGCCACCACGTCGGCCAGCCGGCGCGTCAGCTCGAACTGGCGCCAGTGCGTGACCGGCTTCTCGCAGTAGACGTCCTTGCCGGCCTGGATCGCGTCGATCGCCTGATAGCCGTGCAGATGGTCGGGCGTGGCGATGCACACCACGTCCACGCCCTTGTCCTGCAGCAGCTCGCGGTGGTCAAGGTAACCGCGCGCGATCTCGAACTCCTTCTTGCGGCGCTCCATATGCGGCCGGTAGACGTCCGCCACGGCCACGAAGTCGAGCGGGGTCTTGTCGTTGTCGCGCAGGTGCCGGAGCATGCCCAGATGCCCGCCCTGACGCCCGCCCGCGCCGATGAAGCCGACACCGATGCGGCTGTTGGCGTTCTGCCCGCGGGCGATGTTGAAGGCCGACACGGCCACGGCGCCCAACGCCGCGCGTTTCACGAATCCCCTCCTGGTCACTGCGCTGCTGCTCATCTGTCCCTCCTCCTGTCGTCCGGCGCGCCGGACTGCGGCGCGCCGCTCTCGCTTATGGCCTGTACCCATACCCCCCGGGCCCGGGCGACCGCTGGCGCGTCGGCCGCGCCGTCCCAGACCGCCACACCGTATTCAAACGTCAGAGCCTCGCCATCCTGGATCGTCAGCAGGCTGCGGTACTGGTTCTTCGTGGCGCTCAGGTAGGTCAGCGCGTCGGACATCGTGAACCAGTGGGTCGCGCCGTCGCCCGGGCGTGCGAACATCGCCACGGTCACGCGACGCCCGTCGGCCAGCGGGCCACAGCAGGCCACACCGTCGGCTTGCGTCACACGCTCGGAGTTGCGCACGGCCGTGCCCCCGCCCGCCACCTCGCCCAGAAAGGCGAAACTGGCCTTGCCGTCCATGCTTTTGGGGAGCCGCAGCCCCAGCCCGGAGTAGTGCAGCTTGGTCGCGAGGCTCACCTGCGCCAAGCCCGGCGCGGGCGTCAGGCGCGAGCGCCAGGTCACGAGGGTATGGGCGTCGTCCGGCACGGCATGCGCGGTGATGCTCCGCTCCTCCACGAGCAGGGCCCGCCCGTCGGACGTCACCCAGTCCAGCGTCTGCGCGAGCGTGCCGCCCTCGACCTTCGGGGCGCCGCGCGGACGCTGCGTGCCCCTCTCCTGCCCGTCCAGCCAGAAGCTGACCCCCTCGACATCCAGCCCCAGCATGAGGCCGTGGTGGTGCACATGGTCGGCAGGGGCGTCGAGCAGCACCTGCGCCCCCGAGGGCGCGTGCAGCCTGCTCACGTAGACCTTGTTCGGGCTCGGCGCCGGCCGGTAGGCGAGCGCCTCGCGCCCTCCGGCCGAGAGCGTCACGTCATCGGCGGCCGCGGCGGCCGCCGACAGCAGGAGCGCGCACAACGGAGCCGCACGCTCCCGATAGCGATCGCTTCCCAGTTTCATGGTCGAACGTCCTCCCGTGTCAGCCGGCGACGCGGAGCCTCCTGCTCACATCCCGCAGGCCTCGAGATAGGCTTTGCTGCGCGTGAGCGTGGCGGCGTCGCCGACGATCTCCAACGTGGAGCTGGCGATGCCCGCGTCACGCAACACGTCGCACACGCCCTTGATGTCGATCACGCCGTCGCCCAGCGCGATCGTCGAGAAGCCGCAGCCAAACTCGGTGCCGCGCTTCGCCACCCATTCCGGCCCCAGGTCTTTCCAGTGGATATGGTGGATCTTGGCCTTGAAGATCCGGGCCATCTCCACCGGGTCGGCGCCGCCGAGCCACGAGTTGCCGGTGTCGAGGTTGACACCCAGCGCGTCGGGGTTGCCCAGACGGTCGAAGACGTCCTGCAGTCCCTGGATCGAGTCGGTCACCGGGCCGTGCGGCTCCAGCAGGATGCGCACCCCGTAGTCGGCCGCCATCCGCACGGGAACGCAGAGCTTCTCGGCCATGACGAAGACGCGCTCCGCGTAAGAGAGCGAGCGCGCCCACTCCGAGCGCGGGTCGGTGTCGGTGGTGACCACTTCCGTGATGCCTATGGCCGCGGCGAACTTCACGGCCTTCATGATCTCGGAGGTGCCGTAGGTGCCGGGACTGCTCGGCTCCAGCAGGCCGGCGTGGGCACAGACCGTGGTCGGCGTGATGCCGTGCCGCTCAAAGAGCCGCCTGACCTCAAACGGGTTGTCGTCGAGGCTGACGGTCGGTGAGAAGCCGGCCGTGCCGAGCATGCTGCCGCCCGCGTGGGTGTCGGTGATGTCGGCGTGGGTGAAGCCCATGGCCCGCGCCCGCCGCAACTGTGTCTCGACGCTTGCGAACGGCTCGATCAGAAGAAACACGCCGATATTCATCGTTTCCCGCCCTCCTCACCTGAAACTCACCGTTGGGGGGCCGGCGCGCACACGGCACAGCCGCCCGTTCCAAGTGTCGTCAGTGAACCATAAAGTACGCCCTTGCGCTTCCAAACGCCTTCAGTGAATAATTTTGAACATCTCCGGTTGCCCGGACGCGGGCGGGCGGCTATGCTACCGGTATGCGTGCGCCGGTGTACAGGGACTGCGGAACCACTTATCATGCCGACTCCTGCGAGGAGTTGCGGGCCGCGGTGGCGCGGGGCGACCTGCGCTTCGACGCGGTCTGCCGCGGCGGCTATCCCGGACGCCAGATCCCGGGGCGGCTGCTTGACGGCGTGTGCAGCGTCGGCTTCTGGGATGCGGCTCACGCGCAGAGCTGGGGCCTGCCCTGGCACCGTAACGAGGGGATCGAGCTGACCTGGCTGGAGACCGGCTCGCTGGCGTTCCAGACCGAGACCGGCGTGTACCCGCTCAAACCTGCTGAACTGACCATCACCCGGCCGTGGCAGCCGCACCGGCTGGGCAACCCCTGCGTCGGCGCCGGCCGCCTCCACTGGCTGATCCTCGATATCGGCGTGCGCCAGCCCCACCAGGAGTGGGCCTGGCCCGCCTGGGTGATGCTGACGCGCGACGACCTGGCCGAACTGACCGACTACCTGCGCCGCAACGAGACGCCGGTCTGGTCGGCCGGATCCGATCTCAGCCGCTGCTTCCGTCAGATGACAGGCTGCCTGGATGAGGACATCGGCCGGAGCGCCTCCAAACTGATGATCTACGTCAACGAGCTGTTGCTGAACCTGCTGGAGATGTTCCGTTCCAGGCGGGTGCGCCTCTGCACGTCGCTGACCACCGCCCGGCGCAGCACCGAACTCTTCCTGGAAAGCCTAAAGGGCAACGTCGGAGAACCGTGGACCCTAGAGGAGATGGCGCGGGCCTGCGGTCTGGGCGTCACCCGCTTCGTGCATTACTGCAAGCAGGTCACCAACCTCTCCCCTGCGCAGTACCTGAACCGTCTGCGGCTGGAGCAGGCCGCCGCCCTGCTGCGCGCCGACCCCGCCGCCTCCGTCACCGAGACCGCCTTCCGTTGCGGGTTCTCCTCCAGCCAGTATTTCGCCACGCTCTTCCGCAGGCAGTACAGATGCACGCCCAGGGAGTACCGCTGCCGGTAGGCTCGAAGCCGGTCTCTCCATACGGCCATCACGTTCAACGCCCTGTGGGCTTGCTGCCGCGCGCAGTATTTGGTACTGTAATACCAAATTAACGCGAACCCATGGAAAGGACGCACCATGAAAGCCCTCGTGAACCGTGACACCTGCATCGGCTGCGGCCTGTGCGCGGCGACATGTCCGGCGGTCTTCGCCCTTGAGGGTGAGGTGTCAACCGTGATCGCGGACCCCGTGCCGCCTGGCGAGGAGCCTGCCTGCCGCGACGCCCGCGACGGCTGTCCCGTATCGGCGATCACGCTCATCGAGCAAGAGACTTAGCCCATGAGCTGGGAGTGCCCCCACCAGTCGGGTGAAGCGCTGCTCTGCTCCCGGCGCGGGCAGCCCTGCCGACCGTTGGAGACGGGCTGCGTGCTCTGCGGCCGCGTCACGTCTGTCGGGGACGCCGTCAGGGAGCGCGTGCCGCTCCCGGTCTGTCGGCCGCCGGAGCGCGGCGAGAAGGCCGCGGCGGCGGCCCCCATGACGGCCGACATGCCCCCCGCGCCCCCCAACCCCGCCTGGCAGCTCACGGTGTGCCGCGGCGCCGAGTCCTGCGCGGCCGGCCTGGTCGCACTGGCCGAGACCGCCGCGGCGCTGGAGGACGCGGTGCGCCGCTCCGCATGGGCCGACCACCTGCGCCGCACCTACCCCGAGGGGCACCGGCCGCACCACCGCCTGCGGATCGCGGTGGCGGCCTGCCCGAACGCCTGCCCGCAGCCGCAGATCTGCGATATCGGGCTGATCGCGGGGTCGCGGCCCCGCGTGCGCGCGGTGGCCTGCACCGCCTGCGGGAGCTGCCTCGACGCCTGCCGCGAGGGCGCGCTCGCGCTGTCGCCCGGCCTGGCGCTCGATCCAGCCCGCTGCGTGGGCTGCGCGGCCTGTGCGCGCGTTTGCGCCGCTGACGCCCTGGTCGCGCCGCAGCCCACGTTCCGGCTGCTGCTGGGCGGGCAGCTCGGCCGTCATCCGGCCTGGGCGGAGGAGCTGCCCCTGCGGCTCGCCCCGCACCAGCTCGGGCCGGCCCTCGAACGGGTGATCGCGCTGCTTGTGCGTCATGCCCGGCCCGGCGAGCGCGTCGGAGCGACCGTAAGGCGGCTGGGGCTGGCGGCCTTCACGGACGCGCTCTGCGGCACCTGAGGCTGAGACGGCGCCGGACGGCCGCCTGAACTAAGGGTGGCCGACCTCCGAGAGCGCCGCGAAGAAACGCCGGTAGTCTGCCACCGGTGTGTCGGTATCCCAGTAACCGAGCGCGCGGAACGCCTGGGGCAGCAGCACCAGCGCGGCGAGCGTCAGGACCGCATAGGCGAACGGCGTCAGGCGTCCGCGGCCGCCCGCAGGCCCCAGGCGCAGCGCGTCGGGCTCTGGACAGGCGCCGACACACGCATAGCAGGCGGTACATTCCGGCGAGCGGACCGCCCTGACGCGCGCGACGTCAATGCGGTTCTGGCACGCCCGCGAGCAGCGGCCGCAGCCCGTACAGGCGCGGCTGTCGCGCCGCACCGCGAGCGGGCTGGCCATCGAGACCAGGCCCAGCAAGGCGCCGTAAGGGCACAGATAACGGCACCAGAAGTTCTTGACCGCCAGCGAGAGCGCGACCAGCACCGCGACCACGGTCAGCGTGGTCACCGACGGCCGCGCGAACAGCGCGTACATCTTGAGGTCGCAGACGCGGTTGTAGGCGCCGTGGATGAACGCGTGCAGGCCCTCGGCCGACATGCCCGTGATCATCACCGCGAAGAAACCCAGCAGGAGATACTTGACGGCACGCAGCAGCGCATCCGGCAGCCGCGGCAAGGCGTATGCCCTGCCGAACAGCGACTCTCCCAGACGATGCGCCCATTCGCTCAGGGTCCCGACCGGACAGACCCAACTGCAGAACCCGCGGCGGGCCGCGAAAGCCATCACCAGAATAAGAGTAAAGAGCACCAGCCCGGCGGGATGGACGGTGTTGGCCACTCCGCTTTTGAGCAGGTAGACCAGACTGGTGAACGAGCTGATGGGAAGCCAGGCGTCGACTTCAGCAGGCCGCGTCACCTGCGGTAGCGCAGGGTCGGCCAGGGAGAGGGCAAAACGGTGGAAGTGAAGCCCTGTCAGCGCTGACGCCAGCAAGAAGCCGAGCTGGATCCAGAAGCGAGGCGAGCGGACGTATGGGTCGGCGCGCCACCGGGGTGTCGGCCTATTCGCGCGGTTACCCTGGCCCTCCGGCCGTGCCGTTCCGCTATGCCCCTCATGGTCAGCCATCTTCCCCCTCCCCTTGTTTGAGTATTATAGTATCTAATTACCTGTTTTGCGTCAACCCTTCCCGACGGCAGGTCACATTTGCGTGTTGCGTCAAGCGCGCGGACCCGTCACGCTATGCGAGCAGGAACATGACGGTTTCGTCATCTGACCGTCTCCGTCCTGTCATGTGAACCGGCTATGCTCTTGGGGCACTCAAAGGAAGGTGACCTGATGATGAAACGCCAGACCCTCGCCTCACTGATCACGCTCGTGTCCGGCTGCGCCTGTTGCGTCGCGCGGTCCGGCGCTGCCGACCGCCCGCTCTCCTCCAAGCCGACGCCCGCCCCGCTCCCCTACGCCGTCACCGACACGTCGCAGGAGCGCTGCTACGACCTCTCGGCCGAGACCGCCTATCCCAGCGCAGGAAGCCCCTTCTACGGCCAGGACGCCCAATACCGGAAGACGCCGCCCGATTACCGGAACAACGGTGACGGGACGGTCAGCGACCTGAGCACCGGGCTCATGTGGCTTCAGGACCCGGGCGCCAAGAAGACCTACGACGAGGCAGCGGCTGGCGCGGCACGCTGCCGTGCCGGCGGCCATACGGACTGGCGTCTGCCGTCGATTAAGGAGCTGTATTCGCTCATGGACTTCCGCGGCACGGATCCGAACCCCATGAGCCGGGAGACCGGCGGCCAGAAGCCCTTTATCGACGCGCAGACCTTCAGTTTCCAGTACGGCAAGGAGGAGGAGGGCGACCGCATCATCGACTCGCAGTTCGCGACCTGCACCCTCTACGTCGGCACGACCATGGGCGGGAACAAGACGATGTTCGGCGTCAACTTCGCGGACGGCCGCATTAAGGGCTATCCGGCTGGCGACACCCACGGGCGCGGCGCGAAGAAGTACTACGTGCTATACGTGCGCGGCAATCCGGCTTACGGCAAGAACCGCTTCAAGGACAACCGCGACGGCACCGTGACCGACGAGGCCACCGGACTCACCTGGCAGCGCGCGGACAGCGCCAAGGGCATGAGCTGGAAGGAGGCGCTCGCGTACGCGGAGGCGCTCGTCCTGGGGGGCAAATCCGACTGGAGGCTGCCCGACGCCAAAGAGCTGCAAAGCATCGTCGACTACAGCCGGGCGCCCGACACGACCGGCACAGCCGCCATCGACCCGCTCTTCGGCTGCACGCCCATCACCAACGAGGCTGGCCAGAAGGACTTCGCCTGTTACTGGACCGGCACGACGCACACCGGTGCGGGCGGCCGCGGGGAGACGGCGGCCTACGTGGCCTTCGGCCGCGCCATGGGCTATATGCGCGGCCGCTGGATGGACGTACACGGCGCAGGGTGCCAGCGCAGCGATCCGAAGGAAGGCGACCCGGCGGACTATCCGCAAGGCCGCGGGCCTCAGGGCGACGCGATCCGCATCCTCAACCACGTGCGCTGCGTGCGCGGCGGTGCGGTCACGACGCAGACCTCCGGCCCCGCCGTGCAGACGCCGTCGCCGTCGCGGGTGCGCGGGCCGCAGCCGGGCGGCGCGCCGCAAAGAACCGAGGGCCCTGAGGCGCGCGGCGGGCCGGGCGCGGCGCAGCGGCCCTCCTTCGTGCGCCGCCTCGACCGCGACAACGACGGCAAGGTCGCGCGCGCCGAGTTCGACGGCCCGCCCGAGCACTTCCCGCGGCTCGACACGAACGGCGACGGCTACCTGACCGAGGACGAGGCCCCGCCCTTCCCGCCGCCCGGCGGCCGAGGCCGCCCCGAGCGGTAAGCCATTCCCGCTGCCGCCGCTACACGCATCGAGCCGGCTTACTTTGGCTCCTCACGAGGCGCGCTGCGCGCTCGTCCTGCCCCTCCAAACGGTGTGACAGAAAAATGTCACCGGCCAAGCGACACGTATGAGTTACGTGTTTGCTAAGGTGTCGGCGTTCTCACGAGCAGGTCGTGAGACGCGAAACCCACACCAGCAAGGAAGTCAACATGAACACAGACACGAATGGCACCGCACAGAAACCCTTCGATGACGAGGCCGCAGCCCGTAGCTACCGTCCGCGCCTGTCGCTCTACCACGCGAACGGCAAAGTCACCGGCCGCGCGCCGTCGTACCTCTCTCCGTAGGACAGGCGTCCCCGCCTATCCACGGACGGATAGAGACAAGGACGTACAAGCTGCATTTATAGAGAGCGGCGGGATACGGAAGGGAATGTCCCGCTCTCCGTTCGCCGTCTTGACCCCGCGCCAGCCAGGTGTTACCATATTGCTGGATTGGTAATACCATTCGGAGGAGACTATGACAACCGTCACGCTAAAGATGCCTCAGTCGCTTGCGAACAGGCTGGGCGTCGCCGCTGAGAAGCGCCAGACGTCGCGCTCGGAACTGATCCGGACAGCCGTGCTGAAGTATATTGATGAAGACCCGTCCAAGACCGCTGAACCGTCCGCCTACGATTGTGTCAGGGAGTTTTCCGGCACGGTAGAAGGGCCGTGCGATCTGTCGTCTCACCCCCGCCACATCGAAGGCTATGGGAAATGAAGCCGCCGGTCATCATCGATGCCGGCCCCCTCGTGGCGCTCATCAATGCCCGCGACACCTATCATGCGTGGACAGTGGAACAACTCAAGCAGGCGTCGGGGCCGCTGCTCACCTGCGAGGCCGCGCTTTCTGAAGCGGTCTTTCTTCTGCGGACAATACCCGGGGGCGTCTCGCAAATCGGAGGGATGCTGAGAGCCGGCGGACTCAAGAGCGTCTTCTGCCTGAACGGCGAAATCGAGCCCGTGTGTGACCTGCTTCGAAAGTATGCCGATGTGCCCATGTCGCTGGCGGACGCCTGTCTCGTCAGAATGTCGGAACTTTATCCGAAGCACCGGGTTCTGACACTGGACAGCGATTTCCATGTCTACCGCCGCAACCGCCAGCAAGTGATCCCGCTGCTGACGCCGGAGTAGTAGCAGCGTTCTGTGAGCGGAACATCGCGATACGCCAGCGGCTGAACGAGCAGACAGGTCCTTCTAAAGACCTGTCCCGAATGGCGCTAAGATAAGCGCCGAGACCACTCCTAATCATAATCGTACTCCTAATCATAATCCTTTCTGTTGGAGAGATTAGGATTACGTCATGAATAGGATTAGGAACATGAATTGCCCCTATTCCGGCGGTTGCGGGATACGGCGAAGTCGGATAAAGGCGCTTCTGTCAGGTCGGGCGCGGGCCGGAAGGGCGCGGAGACGGTTCCGGCTGGCGTTTTTTGACGCCCGGCGTTGACGGCGGGCTTCGGAAGGCGTACGATGAGGACGTTTTACGGTCGGGACGGAGCCCGACCCTCCAATCTCTCGACGACCTGACGTTTCATGCACTGGAGGGACGACCTCCGTGTCGTCCCATAGGGGTTTTGCAAGCGTCTCATTTATCCAAATAATTGCAAGGCGCGCGTTTGTTGTGTCTCTTCTCAGGGTCTCGCCACTCTTATCCTGTTTTCCTGAGTTCCAGCGTCAGTGACCACCGAACCCGTGAGCCGAAGGCGAGCGAGGGTTCGGTGCGTCGCCGTTGTTGGAGTCCATGGTCTTCTCGGGGTCGGGGTCGGGGTCGGTATCGGAATCGGTATCGATATTCTCCGGTCAGCGTTTCGGTGTCTTCATCGAGTTGTCGCAGGCGCTCGGTCCGGCCTGTGGCTCACGGATGCGCTGCGCCAGGCCGACGCGCTCCATGACACGATGCCCGAGAGGCAGATTCAAGCCTCTCTTTCCCGTCACCCATCCGGCTTCCTTTCGATTCCGATACCGATTCCGACCCCGACGCCGACAATCTCTGATCTTCTTCGTCTTTCTCTTACTCCAGATTGGGAAAGACCCGCGCGCTCGAGACAACAGCTTCGCAGTCTGCCCGTTCTTTGAGCGACAAGACCCGCCCCGTCAAGTTTGAATGAGATGCGTTTGCCCTGGCGGTTGTACGGGAACTGCTTGACGCCGCATTCGCCAATCCAAGAATCAGGCTCCGCGCACGCCTTGAACGTGAGTGCTGCAGGACTGAGCATTTCAAGGTAGAAGGTTGTCATCGGGTGTCTCGCACGCTCTTCACCGTCACTTCGACGGCGCCGCTCTTGAAGGAGAGGCGCAGCCGCAGCGTCCGCGCGGCCTCGTCCCACGTCTGCTCCAGCGCCGCCGCGGCGGGCTCGACCAGCCACTGCGGCTTGCGCGGGCAGACGATCCGCAGCTCCTGCGGCCGCTCCGGATACTCGCCGTTAAGCTGCAGCCAGAGCCGCGCGCCCTGCCCCTCGACCTTGCCGAGCAGATAGCTGTGCGGCTCCAGCGCGCCGGCCACGCTCTGCGCTACGCTGGCGCGCAGCGGCACGTCGAAGCGCTGCGCGACGTCCACGTTCTCATTCGCGTTCAGCACCGCCAGCGTGTCGCCGACACGGCACGCCCACGCGTCGCCCGCGTACCAAGCCGGGTACGCCGCGTCGAAGCGCGCCTTCACGGCCTCGGCGCTCTGGAGCGCGGAGACGGGCACGTTCGCGACGCCGCGCCCGAGCGGCTCGTCGCCCTGCGGCAGCACGGGAATGAAGCCGTAGCGGCCGGTGTTCGGGAAGAACTCCCAGAGCTGGCCGCTGATGTTGCCCATCTTGCCGAAGCCGTACGTGTTCGCGTAAAGCGGACCGTACTCGACATAGTGCGGCCATGCCGCCTCGTCGCCCCGGCCCTTCATGTCGTTGTAGACCGCGAGCCGCACGCCCGCCAGCACCTCCTCGCGCGACGGCACGAGCCGGTGCTGCACCACGCCGCGGACCAGCGGCGCGACAAAGCGCTTGAACACGTCGGTCGTCTCGCCCGTCGTCAGCCAGATGACCGCGCGCGGAATCTCCTTGGGGAAGCGCTCGACCTCCTTGGGGCTCACCATCAGCGTCTGCCCGTCGAGGCTGTAGATGCAACAGCCGCGGGCCACGCCCATCACGAACACCAGGTTCCAGAAGATGCGGGGCATGGTCTTGAGCACGCCGCTGCGCTCGCCCGCGCACTGCCCCAGCTCGCCGAAGCCGGCGTTCTGCCAGTAGAAGCCGCCGTCCTCCCACGCGCCGTGGCCGTGCGTGATCCCGCCCAGCCAGAGCCCGAGCGCGGCGCTCTGCGAGTAGAACTGCCGCCGGATGATGTTGTTCTTCTGCGACAGCACCAGCCACGGGCCGAGTTCACGAACGAAGTCGCCCTGCTTGTCCATCAGCTCCTGCCACTTGTCGTCCTTGTAGGTGCCGTCCGCCTCCTGGTAGAACATGCCGTACTTGGCGCACAGGCGTGCCAGCCGGTGGTGGTAGCGCATCTCGCCGTCCTTGCTGTCGCGGCTGAGCGAGCTGAGGTGCTCGCCGCCCTGGATGCCCACGAAGTTCGGCACGTGCTGGAAGAGCCACTCGATGTCCGCCAGCCCGACCCAGTGGCTGCGCAGCAGCAGCGCGTGCGGCAGGCGCTCCATCCCCTTGGCGAACTCGGTCACGGGTATGCCCTTGGCCTCGAAGCCCTCCGCGATGATGCCGACGTACGGCGCGAGATCGGCCGGCACGTCGGCGACGAAGTTGGTGAAGCTCAGCACCTTGGAGGCCTCCAGCGTGAAAAGCGGCCGCTCAGGCGTGAGCGGACGCTTGAGGGGCCGCTTCGTGCGGTCGCTGTCGACCGTGAACGCGCGCGGCTCGGACCACGCGCCGAGGACGTCGCCCTTCACGCCGCGGACGCGCCAGTGCCAGCGGCCCGGCGCGGGGAGCTGGTCGTCGGGCACGAGGTACCACGGGTACTCCTGGCTGCTCGTCACGCGCACTTCGCAGGCGGCCGCCGCGAAGTCGGGCGAGCGCGCCCACTGCAGGTCGTAGTCGGTGACCATCGGGATCGGCGCCCAGCGGAACATCGCCGCGAGGTCGGTCATCTGTGCGTCCGCCACAGGCGAGAGCGGGACCGGCGCGACCGGCAGCGTTTCAGCGATTGTGACCGTGGCCGCGCCCTCCTTCGCAAGCGCGAAGGCGACCTCGTCGCTCCAGCCCGTCAGCGCGTTGAGGTCGAGCGCGTGCGGCCCGGCCTCACGCGTGTCGAGCAGCACGACCGGCTTCTTGCCTCCGGCGAACGGCCGCGCCACGAGCCGGCACGCGCCGGCCACACGGCACGCGAAGCGCCGGTTAAAGTCGAGCCGCAACGCGAGCGTGGCGTCGGCGCGCGCCTCCACGCCCGTGACCGTCTGGGCCGCCAGCGGCCGGCCGTCCACGAAGACCGCGCACGGCGGCGGCATCGCCGGCGTCTTCCCGTCCTGCAGCGACCGCCAGAGGCCGACCGTCTCGCGGAACACGCTGGCGCCCGCCTGCGCCGCGTAAAAGACGAAGCCGTTGTCGAGCGCCTCGCCTGGCTTGACGAGAAACGGAAACTGTCCTTGTACAGGGTCTATGAAGTTGCACTGGAAGCCGGAATACCCGCAGCCCCAGATCATCGAGCCCTGGCCCACTTTGCCGGGCGTGGGCAGCAGCGTCGAGAGCCCGACGCCGCAGCCGCTGGCGGGTGACTCCATGCTGATGCGGCAGAGCCCGCCGAGCCACGCGCAGCGCGTCTCGGAGCCGTTGATGTCGCCCTGCAGCGGCGACTTCTTGCGCTCGATCAACGGGCCGGGCAGCAGCTCCCGCGACCAGCGGCCGGCGATACCGTTGCCGCTGCCGACGTACGCGACCCACAGCGGCTGATCGCCCTCGTTCTTCCACTGCACGCGGCAGACCAGCAGCGGCTGGCCCGGCGGCAGCTCGAAGGTCTCGGTCACTTTCATCGCGCCCAGGTGCCGCATCTGCGTGAGCGAGGGGCGCCCCTGCGCGTCGACCGACGCCTCGCTCCGCTCGACCGGCGCGTCCGCGAAGCGGCTCAGGCCAAGCCCCTTCACGTACACGGTGTCGCCGTTCGAGATCCGGCCGCGGTTCTGCGTGTCGACCCAGAAGTCCAGCGCGCCGTTTTCGATCAGCGACGCCCGCTCCGAGGCGAACCCGAGGCGCCAGCCGCGGCGCTCGAGCGCGAAACGGAGCACGCCGTTGGACAGGCTGTTCGTGGTGGCCGCCGCAACAGGCGCGACCTCCCAGCGCTCCGCGCGCTCGGCGACGAGGTCGAGGCGCGAGGTCGGAGCCAGGCTCGCGAAGAGGGTGAGCCGCTCCGCGTCGCGCGCCAGCGTCACGGCGGCGCCGGTGTCCGCGCGCCGCAGGCGCACCGGCCCGCCGAACGCCTGGGCGTCGAGCGCTACGGCGGCCGCGTGCACCGGCCACCGCGCGTAGTTCACCAGCGCGACCGTCCGCGCCCCGTCCGGCGCGGCCGCCGCCGGCGCGCGCGGAGCCAGCAGCGAAAACGCAATTCCAACCGCACACACCGCGTTATGTCTGCTCATTGGGACACTCCTTTGCCACCAGTCGGCAGGCCGGCCGCGTTTGGTTTCAACGACTTCACGAAGAAGCGGGCCGGGTCGCCGCTCCAGCCCGGGCCTGATACGTGGCCAGCGAGCAACTCGTACAGCGCGCGGCGCTGTTTACCCGAGATCACTATGAAAGTGATGTCGCGCGCGGCCCCGCCCGCCTGCGCGGCCGCTAGGCCCGCGGTCATCCAAGCCGCGAGGCAGAGCGCGAGTCTGGTGACGCTTACCCTCATGGAACTCCATTTTCAGCGGCCTCGCGCGGCGCGGCCAGGTGGATCAGGTCGCCCGACACGGTCACCGGCCGCTCGTCCGAGGCGACGGCAAACCAGTCGGCGGCCTCGGGCGGCAGCCGCGCCTCGTACCGCCCGTCCTCCGCAGGCGCGGCGGGCAGCGCCTGCCACTGACGCTTCATCACATCGGGGTCTTCTTTCGCCCACCAGACCTCGGCGCGCGCGATGGGGAGCGGCGCGTCGATCCGGAAACGCGCGAGGCGCGGGTCGCCCGTCTTTTCCACGGCCACCCGCGGCAGCGGCTGGCCTTCTCCCTTCAGGTAGTACTCGAAGTACGGCACCTCCATCGCGAGCCAGTTCGCCTTGCTGCCGCTCGGCGTGGGAACCGGCTGGAACGCCGTGGGCTTGAACGGCGCGGAAGCCTCCTTGGGGAAGACCGTGCCGCCGGGCAGCGGCACCTTGTGGTTCGCGTTCGGCGCATAGAGGTGGTTCTTCTCGTCCGGGATCGCGTCCAGTGTCGCCTGCACCGCGCGCGGCCAGTAGAAGAAGTCGTTGGCCGCAGCCGCGATGAAGAACGACGCGCGCATACCCGGCGCGCGGCGGCCCGCGTCGAGGTGCGCCAGCCAGCGCTCGCGCTCCTCCTCGGGCATCTTGCCGAGCGTGGATTTCGGGCCGTTGAGCTGCGCGGTCAGGTCGTAGAAGCCGCAGCCGAACACCGCGAAGCCGGCGCGTACCCGCTCGCCCGCGAGGCCGCAGACCATCGTGGTCATGTAGCCGCCCCACGAGATGCCCACCACGCCGATGCGCGCCGGATCCACGTCCGGCTGCGCGCGCAGCAGCTCGAGCGACTTCATGGCGCTCAGCACGGCGTCGAAGATCACGCTCGCGCTGGCGTCGGGTGACGCGACCCAGCGGCCTTCGCCGTACTTGAGCGCGCTCCACTTGCCTTTGCTGGCCGTCAGCTTCTTGGGCTCCGCGATGCCCGGCAGGTCCGGCGCGACCGCGACGTAGCCGCGCTGCGCCCACGCCACGGCCTTGTCGACCTCGGCGCACCCGCCGCCGCCGTGCAGCACCAGCAGGCCGGGGTGCTTGCCCGGCGCCTTGGGCGACGCGATGGCGGCGAAGATCTCGGAGTCTTCGCGAGACTTGAACACCACCTGCCGCAGCGCGACGTTGCCGGGCACCGCGTTCGTAACCGCGATTTCGCGCACGATCTCCGGTACCTTGCCGTCGAGGTACGGCGCGAGCGGGTCCGCCGCTCGCGCGGCAAGTGCGAGCAGCCATCCGGCCCCCGCTTTGATAAACGCTCCTTTCATCAGCGTTCTCCTAAGAAGACTGTGTGTCGTAAAGTGTGAGCGAGTTTCATGGGTTGGACTTCGGGCGCTCCGGTTCGAACCTGTTGTGGCTGAGGGTGGCGCCTTTGGAACCTTGCAAAACGCCATTGAGCTTCGCGGCTTTGCCGGGCTTCAATGCAATGTTCGCCGCGCTGTCGCGATTGCGCGCTAACCCAGTCCCGCCACCGAAGGCCTGCCGAACCGTGTTCAAAGATGCGCCGGTTCGCAGGTCGAAATACTGCGCCGAGAACGGTGGTAGAGAAACCTGCACCGGTATTCCGTTCTGCGGCTTGATGGTTTTGTCGCCGCCTTGTACAGAGTAGAGCCCAATCATGCCTCCGCCGATGGAGGCGTAGTCTTGCTCAACCGTGTTCTCCAGCCAGAAGCGAACGCCTGCCTCGCGCAGGAGCGCTTTAAAAAACGGCAAAGGCGCCTTGAGTGGCACGCCGAAGTAATACACGCGACAGCCCTGAACGTCTTTGACAGCCGCGACTGTTGCCCCGGAACGAGAGGCGCCGAGCGCACGGGCTTCGGCGTCAGTCACGGTGAACCGGCTGGTCACGCCGCGAGCATCCAGCTCGGCGGTTTCGCTGCCAATGGTTGCGGTGACGGGCGACTCGGCGTCGGTTGTCTTTTCTATGCGGATACCGATCAGATCGGACATCGCCGCAGAGCTGTTGCTCTTGCCGTCGCTGTAGCCTGCCCCCGACATGAACACAACGGTGCGTCCGCTCGTCATCACGCGCTGTTTGATCAAGGCACGCTGGGCCTGGCTCAGCAAGAAGGTGTTGCCGAAGATGACGAGCTTGTAGCGAGAGAGGTCAACGGCGTCCAAATCCATCAGGAAGATGCGGTCAACGGCGGCGCCCGTGCCCAGCAGCGAATCGGTCATAGACTCGGTGATCTTCGTGGTGAGCCGGTCGGCTTTCGCGGGGCGCATGAGAAGAAATGACTCCATGTCGTAAACCACCAACACATCCGACGGCTTTTCGTAGGGCTGTTCGAGGCGGGCGTTGGCCAGGTCCAGCAAGCGCTTGGCTTCAGCCAGCATCGCCGGCGAATTCCACGAGCCGCTTTTGTTCTTCGGCCCGAAGTCATACCACCACTGTCCTGCGTTATCCGTGAGGCCGTACATGAAGTTACGGCGCATTCGGGCGATCGACTCCGCTTCGTCTCTGGGTAAGTCGGGAAACTTGACGTCCCCCACGTGGCCGAGGTGGGTGCCGCCATCGTGCTCGGTGATCCAGACCTTGCCGTTGAGCGCCACGCTCTGTACGAGGCTGCGCGGAACCCCCGAACCCAGCATGTTTCGCGACGCATACGGCCCGGAGAAGTAGTCCACATACGGGCTTCGGAACAGCGTCTTGATGTCGAACTGGCTCGCCTGCGCACCGACCGTCCAGCCGCCGTAGAAGTAGCCGTAGAACAAGCCGACGACGGCGGGGCGCGGCCACGCTTCTTTGGCGATCTTGGCCAGCCCGTTGACCAGCGAGGCCACGACCGCCTGCTGGCATTCATAGTAGTCGATGACATAGCGGTCGTACTGCGGGTCGCGGAAGTCGCCGTCGGCCAGCTCATAGCGTCTCGCAAAAGACGGCACGGACACGTCGGAGAGCGTGGCGAACGCCGTCCTCCAAGCGGCGTTGACCCGCTCAAGCGAACCGTACCGCGCCAGCGCAAAGGCGCCGAACGTCTTCTTCATCGGCTCCGAGGCGTCCGGCTCGTTGTAGATGCCGTAATAGTGCCACTCGCCATAGACACCGCCACCGATGTGGAAGCCGATCACACGGTCGCCCTCCGGCGTCTGAGACAGTTGCTCCAGAAAGAGCTTCAGATAGCGGCCGGCAAATGCGGCGTACGCCTCGGAGGCGAGGCTCTCGGCGCGGTTGCCTCCGAAGACGTCCTTCTCCGGCTGCTCAACGGTCGTCTTGCAGCGCTCGGCCGGATGTTGCTCCAGCCACCAACGCGGGGCGGAGACGTTAATGCGTACGACGAGCTTAGCGTCGGGGTTGACCTCCAAGATGCCGGCGAGCTGCCGGCGAAGACCGGCCACATCGAGGGTGCCGTCGGGGCGCAGGGAGTACTTGAGCCACATGTCCGTCTGGACAATCTCGTAGCCCAGCGCGCTGAAGGCCTCAATGCTCGCACGCGGCTGGCCGACCCACGTTTCGCGGCTGTGCTCAGTTCCGGAGTACATCAGCGGCGCCATCGGCTTACTGTTGACGAAGATCACGTTCCGCCCTTTGTAGCTGCCCACTTTCGCTTCAAGCTGGCCCTCCGTCCGCCGCCAGTGCGGTATATCGGCGCTCGCGGCCGGCCCGGCGGTGTCAGCGCCAAGCACGGCCGCTAACGGCACGGCCAGCACGCATGATCTGAGAATGAGGAGTGCCTTCATGCGTGCCACCTGTTTCATGGCTTACTGGCCTCGAGGATCATGAGGTGGCCGCCGTTCGGCTCCATCGCGAGCGGGATCACCGTCTGCGCGTTGACGGGCTGCTGTGCGCGCACCGCCTTGCGGCCGCCGGGCTCGTCGCTGTAGAGGGTGGCGCGGTAGCTCCTGCCGGGCTTGAGGAAGCTGAGCGGGTAGGCGTAGCGCGCGGCCTGCGGCCCGGCCAGGCTGGCGACGAACCAGTCGTTGCCCTTGCGGCGCGCGACGGTGACGGACTTGCCGAGGTCGGCGGCGACCTTAACCTCATCGGTCAGCCCGGGCATGCGCTCGGCAAACTCGATTTCCGCGCCGCCCTCGCCGCCGGGCGACCACTGCTTCAGGCCCGCGCGCACCGAGGCGCGGCCGAGGTAGGCGCCCAGCATCGCCACCTGGTGGCAGTGGGTCTTGGAGGCCTTGTAGATCTGCGGCGTGTAGTCGAACGAGCCCATGATGCCGCGCGTGAACGGCAGCATCACGTCGTGCAGCGACTTGAGCGCCGGCGGGATTGAGGGCTCGGCCTCTTCGCCGGCCACGCCCTCCACGTTCACGAGGTTCGGGTAGGTGCGGCAGAGCCCGTACGGCAGGAACGCGTCGTGGATGCAGACGATGAGCTTGTGCTCCGCAGCCTTCTTGACCAGGTAGGCGATGGCGCGCTCGTTCTGCTGGGAGGACGGCGGCACGAAGCCGGGCTTGACCCCCGCCACGCCCCACCGCTCGTAGCAGGCGAAGACGTCCTCGATCGCATGCTCGCCGCCGAACTCTTTGAGCAGCGCACCGCGCACGTAGAGGCACAGCCCGACCGGGCGCTTCAGGCTCTTGCCGTAGGCGGTGAGGGCCGGGATGTCGAGATCCACGAAGTTGCCGCCGCCGTACGAGTGCGGCCGGAAAGGCACATAGCCTTGGGCCGGCTTCATGAGGTCGCCCTTCACGTTGTCGCGCCACTCCGGGTGCCCCTTCCAGAAGGGCCCCATGTTCTTCTCGAAGTTCGCGATCTCCTCCGGTGTCCATTTCGTCTCCGCGCCCGACCAGGAGTGGTCGATCTCCACGTAGTCGAAGGCGTGCGCTGAAGCGAAGTCCATGAGCCGCTTGACCTCGTCCGTGACCATGCGGCAGTTGTAGACCTGACAGAGCGCCTTGCCGGGCCTGATCCACGACGTATCCGGAATCGCGCAGGGCGGGTTCAGGTTCTCGACGAGGAAGCGCCGCTCGACCAGCTCGCCCGGCGACCGCCCGATGACCATGGCCTGCCACGCGGTCTGGAACGGCAGCACACCCGAAGCGGGCGAATGCAACACCCCCACAAGGGTACCCGGCCGCTCCTTCTTGTTACACCATGAGGTCACTGAGAAGTCAGCGCGGTCGGCGTCCGTCAGCGAGACGAACAGCCCGCCGCCCATATCCAGGGTCACCGCACCTTCACTCTTCTTCAGCGTGGCGATCGTCGCATTGCCGTACTGGTAGTCGCGCGCGCTGTAGAGCACAAGGTCGTCGCCAAACGCGAACTCCGTAAGCAGCCTTTTGACGGTGACCTCGGCGAGGTCCGGCTGCTGCGGAAAGGCGTAACGCACCGCCACGCCCTCGTCGTAGGCGCGGATCACCACGTCGAGCCGTCGCCTCGAGGCCGCCGTTTCCTGCAGCTTCCAGGTCAGCTCATTGCAGCGGTCGCGCACCTCGCTCACGAAGCCCCAGACCGGCCTCCACGTGCAGTCCCATTTGCCGCTTATCGAGCCGAGAGACACACAGGCCCCAAAATCTGGGCTAGACCCCATCTGTACCCCGAGCAGACCGTCCCGGATAAGGACGCGTCCGCCGTATTCGACACTCCAGCAAGGCTGGCCTCCTCGCAGTTCGACCCTCACGGCCACCTTACCGTCCGGCGACTGCACGGTCTCTCCTGCCAGAGCGCTACCGCACAACAGAACCGCTATCAGGGACACTTTCATGGGAGCCTTTCGGTTACAGGGCGACAGCCGGCACAACACCCACGTGCAGCCTGACAGCGGAAGTCGCAGAAGTTTCGAATGTCGCTTGCAGTCTCTGAGCACGTCATAACCCCCATTTGCCGGTCAGATAGGCCGATATACGGAAATGCTCCTCGGGTGAGACCTCCCGCAGCAAAACGAGTATCTCAGAAATCTGGCCGTTGAGAAAAGTCTGCTCATTCGGCGAGAAGCACCCGATGCGGGCCTTTTTGGCCCAGCGCTCCTTGCCGCTGAAAACAACCAGACGCGGCCCGCCGGTCTGCGTGCCGGGAATACTGCAGCAGATCCCGCATTGGTAATCGTACTGCCGTCCGTCGCTGGCCGTAAAGATTCGCGGGTTGTGGTTGTCTGCAAGTCCCGGCTCGGGATTGCTGATGACCGCGAAGACAGTCACCGCAGTCTGCTCCTCGGCCAGGTCAGGAACCTCCAGCCGCTGCCGCTGCATGTCGCGAAAACGTAAGGCCGGCTTGCCGTTCAGCGCGGACGCCTCATAAACCGGCCTGAAGCGCTCATCGTCCTGCGCCGCATCCCGTCCGTTGCCGCTGCGGTCACGCCACAACCTGACGTGACCGGCCGTGTCGCGCGACACGCTCGCCTCAACGGAAGCGTCGAACCAGGCGGCCAAACCCTTGCGAAGCTCCGCGGGCAACTCCACGCCCGAGCCGAGGATCAGCGTGCCGCCATTTAGAGACAAGTCATAAGCCGCACCACCGCCGCTCATACGCCACGCCCGAAACACATCTTCCCCAGTACCGTCCACGCTCACGTTGGCGTTCACCAGCCAGGGCCGTTGGCTGCCGAACACGTCCAGCGGGATCCGCCACTCGCAACTCCAAGCGCCGTCACCGCGACACGTCCGGAACATGGTCGCGCGCGCCAGCCGCTTACGCGCCTCCTCAGACACTCCCGCGACGTCGGCCGCACACCAGCGCCCGTCCGCTGTGCCACGCAGCGTCAGGGTCGGCGCGCCCCCCTCGGCCCGCTGCAGCGCCAGTTCAATGCGATCCGCGACAGCATGCGGCCCTACCGGCGGCACACGCGCCGCCACGTACAGCGTGCCAGCGTCGCTAGCGAACCAGACGTGCGGCGCCAGCGATTCCGGCACGGCACCTTCGCGTGTGTTGGACAGAGCGACCTTGGCCCCCGTCCACTCATCCGGCCGCCCATCAACCTTAGGCGGAACCTCCATCAGCGCGGCACGCCATAAGGGCCGCCCAGCGAATGACGGGGCGTGCGCCGCAGCCTGTCGCGGCCGGTGTGTCACCTGGGGCAACACCACTCCACCCAGGCCCAGTAAGGCCCTACGCGGCGGCTCCCCCGGCCCTTCCAGAAGACCGCCCTCCGCCGCGCGCTCCAGACGCAGTCCACTCATCGTGCCGATCCGCCCCTCGACCGCCGAACGTACCACCAGCATCAGGGGCTGCGGCACGGACGGGCCAGCCTCCAGACGCGCCACAAGTTCGCGAAAGTTATCCGAGCCACCCGTCTGGCGCGGGTAGAACTGGCCCAGCTTTGGCCCCTCACGTGAACCGGCCCGAAGCTCCAATCTGACCTCATCCCTCTGTAGCGGTAGCTCACCGCGAGCCTGCTCAAGACGCAGGTACTCGAAATCAAGCGACGGCGCGCCTCCCGCGGAGCGGAAGACCGCGTAAACGTCGCGAGTGCCGCGAGCCTCCGCAGACACCGGGGCTATCGCCTCGCCGTATATCTGCACATGACCCGGCCGCGACCGGTCCGTTTGCGGCAGTTTCACTTCAGCAACAAGCGGGCCGTCCACTCGATCCAGCCGCAGCTCGAGCAGTCGCGCCTCAGGCCGGTCGTTACCGTAAACCACACGGATACGGCTGAAACCATCGCCCAACGTCACGCCTGAATAGCGAATCCAGGACGCGTCGCCCATGTTGTGGTAGAAGGTCCACTGCAGTCGCAGGCCCTCTGAGGTTCCGTCATTGACCTTGGCCTCCAGCACAAGGGGGTCTGTCGAATGGCGATGCCGCGGCTGCGTGCGGGCGGCACGCTCCGTATTGAGCGTCTTCACATCGCTCGCGAAACGCATCACCGCAGACGCCCACCCGTCCGCGCGCACCGTGCCCAGCGCCAGACAGTCACCGGCGCGAAGTTCCACCGTTTCGGAGTGTACCGTGCACGAGTCGAGGCGCGGCCAGGCCGGTGCGCGCGGCGGCGCCTCGAAATCATGCCCGAAACGGAAGGGCGCTCTTCCGGGAAAATCTTCGGGACGCAGCTCGGCGCAGGTGCGTGTGAAAAGCCCGTGAAAGACATTATCGCGCTCGGACACGCGCACGCAACAGGTGTTGAACCAGAGGTCGCGCTGCAGTGCGCCGGGTGCCGCCCAAAACAGGTTATTCCGGACATCCACGTCGCACGTGCCCTGGTCGAGATAGACCATCCCAAGCTTGTTCCAGCGGATCGCCGCAAGATCGTAGCAGTCGTGCATGACGTTGTAGGCCACCTGTGAGCGCTGCCCGTTCAGCGTGCCCCCGCTACCGAAATAGCCGGTCAGAAAGCCGGCGTCACGCGTCAGCAGCATGCCGTTGTAGAGGTGGTTGTGCGCGAAGAGCGTGGCCGCGTAATCCATCGGCCCCCGGTCGCGCGAGGCCATGCTTGTCCCATTGCCGTAGAAGTTGAAGAAGTGGCGCCCCGCATTACACATCGTATTGAAGGTCAACGTGTGCCCGCCCACGAGGAGGTTCTCGTAGTCATTGAAATCCGTGACCGCGTCGGTGATCGCGTTCAGGTAGTGCCCCACATAGCTGGTCTCGTCAATCAGGCAGTTGTGGATCGTGTGCCCGTAACCGCGCAGGTGGAAGCCCGCGCCTGCGCTGTGGCGCACGGTACAGTTCAGGAAGGCGTTGCCGCGCCCGCTGATGAAGAGGCCGGTCTCGCCGGATCGCACCGTGTCACGTCCCCGCTCGACCTGACCGATACCATAGTGCCGTGTGTAGTGCGAGATGAAAGACAGCCCGCAGCCGTCGACCGTACAGCTCTCCGCCTGTTCCAGCCGCATTGAGGCGGCCTGCACCGTCAGGCCCTCAATGCGGATGTGCGCGCGGCCGCTCAGGTCGAAAGCGAGCTGCCGACGCTTGGCCTCCACCGCTTGCGGCGCCAGGCCGTCCGGAGGTATCAGATAGAGCGCATCCTCCTGCCAGTGCCACTCGCCGGGCACATCCAAGGCGTGCCGATGTCCCACGAGCATACCGCGCCCCTCCTCGTGATCCTGGGGATACCGGCCGTCATAGGCGCTGCCGAACCACCACCCCTGGGTACGGTCGCCCACTTGGATCTCGCCATCACCGGAGCTTTCAATAACGCCCGTCTGCGCGCACCAGCCCTCAAAGTGAACGCCGACGTACAGCGCGCCTTTCCAGTAGTCCGGCGGCTGGCCCTTCAGCAGCGGGCTCACGATCCTTCCGGGCTGACTGACACGCGTCTCCTTGGGAATCGAGAACACGCCATAACTCGGCCAGAGCGGCGAGAGTCCCTCCACCGGCAGCTCCAGTCCGGGCGCCGCAACGTTCGGATGACGCGCTTCGACCATCACCTGTCCGCCGCAGAAGACCTGGTTCCGTCCAGTCCCCAGAGTCCACGGCATGGCGGCGCGCCAGATGCCGTTCGAAAACGGCGCCCAACCCGTCACAGGCTCACAGCCGCTGACAACCGGACGCTCGCCGCGGTACGCCCGCAGCGTGATCGGCCTGCCCGCCTCGCCGCTACGCGGAAAGACCACTGTCTCGCGATAGACACCGCCGCGCACCACGCAGGTGTCGCCGGGTTGCAGCCGCTCCACCGCCGCCTGGATTGTCGCGAGCGGCCTGGCCCGCGTGCCCATGTTCGCGTCGTTGCCGTCCTGAGAAACATACAGAACGGCGCCGGATGTCACACCGGCCGACAGCATACAGAAGAACATCGCCTTAAACATACCCGCCCGCCCCCTTCGTCGGTTACCTGCACGTACAGGCACGTCCACGTCCCGTCCGTCAACCCCGTCACCTTCGAGCTGGCTGTGCCCGCAACTCCGGCACACCTGCCGCAAACCGGTTGTTGGTACTGCAAAGGCCTTCGACACCCTCGGCAATGACCCACGCCCCTTTGGCAGGCGCACGCGTTGACTCGAAGAGATTTCCGGTGATCGCGACATCACGACAGTTGCTCAGGGAAACCGCAGCGTCGCGAACCTCGGATACGCGGTTGCCGCGAATGACCAGACGTCCGCCGAGTGCGGTCGGCGAGTGGCTGCTGATCGGCGTCCAGCCACAGCCAAGCACCGTATTGCCGCTGATAACCACGTCACACGCGCCGAACCCCTCGTACCCTTGCCGCCACGAGTAACCGACCTCGACCGCATTACCCGTGATGTTCTCAAAATGATTATCGGCAATCCAGCCGCGCGCGCCGTTGAACTTGACGCCGTGGCCGCGCCCCCCGACGTGCCGATTGCGTCGATAGACGAAATCCTCGCAGGAGGGCTTCACGCGATAGAGAAAAGCGCCCGGCCAGCCCTCCACTCCCATACGTGCCGCGAGCGCGTCTAAGGGCCGATCAAGCTGGACGCGCAGATCCCGCCTGTGGGAGGTCACGCTCCGCACGTCCGCTGTTGCGGCGCGGAAATCCTTCGGATTCACCAGCGCGACCGTGTCGCCCGGGCGCAGGTCAGTATTCGTCCAGGAGTCCTCGAGGGTAACCGCGTCCTCGCTCGACGCTTGGCGGATCACCATGCGCATGGTACGTACATTCGGGCCGTCGTCCGCGAGCCGATTGAACTCGCAGCCTTCGATCCATTCGCCGATCCGGCCGTCTCCGACAGCGGCGTGACCACCTTGATAATCCTGCGGCGTGCGGCACAGCACCTTGCAGGCGAGGTAACTCTTGGCCGAGGTCTCATCCCCCCCGCAGAAGGCGCCAGGCAAATCCACCAGCGTCACGCGGCTAAAGGTACACTCATCCGACTGCTTCATCACGACGAAAGGGGCCTCGTAACGCGTGAGGACGGAGAGGGCGCCAGCCTCCTGCCGACGCAGCGCATCCTCGCTCGCAGGCGCGATGACGAACGCGCCCGGCTGTTCCGCACAGGGAACGGCCGTCGCCTCCTGCGTCGAGATGAAACCGCCGAGGTGACGCCCGCCGCGCGCTGGGTCCACGCGGTTGAGAAAACCCTGCCCGCCAAAGAAGCGCGGCACATCGGCGTCGTAGCCCGGCTCCGGCCTCACGATGAGCTGTCGCCGGGCAGCGTCCACGTTGAGCACCCGCACCAGCGTGTGGCCGGGCCTTTCGCCGGTGACGGTAAAGTTCTGAATCGTCACGCGCTGACAGTCGAGCACGCTCAGGAACGTTCCCTTCAGCGTGATGCTGGCACCCTGCCCGTCCACAGTCACATCGTGCACCGCGCGCAACGCGGCGACGCCACGCCAGTCGCCTGCCGTCAGGCGGTACTCGCCTGGCTCGAACTCCACACGGGCCGGGCACTGTGCCGCAACCTGACGAAAGATCCGCGCGACCGCCTCCTCATCGCTTCCGGCCCTCACGGTTAAGACCCGTTCCGGCAGTCGCACGCTCAACTTCGCGGCCTGCGTCCACTCGCCATCCGCGCGCCTGACCCGCCACACGTACGCGCCGGGCGTCAGCGGCATCACGGGCACGAAACGCGAGACGACCTCAAGCCGTTCGTCGCAGACACTTTCGTTAAAGGCCAGATCCCTGGCGATCTGAAGGTGATACACGTCGCTAAGCTTCTCGTCCTGGCTTCGGTGCCAGCGGAAATGCGGATGAGGCGTGTAGACGACTGCGCCGTCAGCGGGCACCGCACTGTCGGCCTCCAGCGCCTCCGACTGGGAACAGACCAAGCAGGCGCAGGTCAGCAGAGCGGCGAGGAATGTGTGGCAGATATTCTCCATATCCCGTGTTCCGAATCACTCGCATGCCCGAAATTCGCTTGATCGGGGACGAATAATGTGAAAGATAGAGGGCATGATAAAAACAGTCAAGTGGTTACTCGTTGCGGCGACGGCATGCGTTGTCGTCGCCCAGGATAATCCCGCGTTTCCGGAACGGGCCGCGCCAGAGCCCGGCTTGTCGGTCGAACAGATCGACGAGAAGCTCGCAGACCTCCAGCGCCAGATGGAGGCTTTGGAGCAGAAAAAGGCGGAGGCGGAGCGCCTCGCCGAACGTCAGGAGCAACTGTCAGCGCTCCACAATGAGAGCAAGGAGCGAATCAAGGATGCGGATTCGCAGCTCGCCGACATGGCTGTTGAGGAACAGCCCGCCACGCCCGCCCAGCACGCGCGCTGTGACGGCAGGCGCAAGTTCCTAAATGACTCCAAGTCGCTCAGCATTAAGATTCTCGCCATCAAAGACCCACAGGCACTAGAGCAGGCGCAGCAGCATCGCGAAG
>JAKJGY010000361.1 GCA_022704145.1 Verrucomicrobiota bacterium | reverse complement strand
GGGTCTGGACGCAGGGGGACGGATGAATGGGGCGCGCCGCATGCCTGGACGGCGGATCGCGCGGGAAAACCGGGCTGAAACAGGGGGCGCGCGTCGTTCGCGGGCGCGCGGGGTCGCGCCGCGCGGGTCGCGTGGCAGTCCGGGACTCGTGGATGCCGGGTGACGGCTATGGTCGTTCGGCCAGCGCCTTGGCGATGTTGCCCAGACGCAGCCGCCCGAGTGTCCCCGTGCGGCGGCGCGGACTGCTGGCCAGCAGTGCTGCCAGGCCGATGTGGGCGACCATCACCAGGCCGACCGAGGCGAGGAAGCCGGCGCCGCCGGCCACGTTGCCGTCGTCCACGCCCCAGAAAATCTTCAGCCGCGCCTGAACCCTCTCGCTGGCGGTGCGTCCCTTGTAGAGCCGCTCGAAGGTGCGCGTGGCGCGCGGGATCGGCGGGAAGCGGCGCAGGTCGAGCGACTGCTTGACGCGCACCGTCAGCCCGTAGCACTTGTCCTTGTTGCACCGGCCGTGGCACGGGCAGTCCCATTTCCGGTGCATCGCCGGGCAGCGGTACTTGAGTGTGCCGCGCTTCGCCTCGTGCCCGATGTAGGCCATCTCATGACGGACGGGCGGATCGCTGGCCAGGTCGTAGCAACTGACCGTGCCGGCCTCGTTGTAGACGATGTTGCCGATCCCCGCGTGCTCCAGGACGCGCTCGGGGTCGCCCTTCCACAGCGCCCGCGTCTCGATCAGCGGCTTGATCCCGTAGTTGGCCAGCAGGCCATGCGTCCCCGCGTCGTCGGCCGCCATGTCGTAGGCCAGCGTCTCGATGCGTCCCTCCGGCAGGTTGCCCCGGGCCGCCTCCACCAGCTCCGGGAGCGGCTGGCTGTCGTGCGTCGAGGCCGGGGTGACGCGGTACGACAGGGCGACCTCGTGCCGGGTGTCGCAGAGCAGATGCAGCTTGTAGCCGAACCACTCGAGGACCTTGACGCAGCGCCCCTCCTTGTCGGTGTACTCCTTGTGCCCGCCGTCGGGCTGCATCTCCCCGCGCCCGCCGCGCGAACGGCCCTTGCGGGCGCTCAGATGCGTGGAGTCCCCGCTGGCGTGGCGCCCGAGATCCGGAACGGCCCCGCCCAGGCGGCGGACCATCGCGTCGAAGACGCCGGCGAGCATCGTGCGGTAGGGCTCCTTGCCCAGCAGCGCCAGGAACCGGCTCATGTTCCAGGGCTTGGGCACCTCCGCGACGGCCTCCATGCCGCCCAGGCGCCGCAGATCCGCGTTGCGCTTCAGCTCGTCGAGCGTCAGCTGCATCGTCGGGTGGCGCAGCAGCGGCTGGAGCAGCGCGCAGAACCACATCGAGCTGACGGGATAGTCGTTGCGGCCGCGCCCCCGCTGCTCGTGGAGGGCGGCCAGCAGCTGACCGTCGGGGAGCTGGCCGAAGAAGTCCCTGATCGTCTTGAGGTCCGGCGAATCGTCCAGGCGGTTCCAGGGAAAGAGAGGGTCGGTCTCGTACAGGTTCATGCCGGCCATTATACAGCGCAACACATCCCCGTGTCAAGCGCCGTGTTGGCAAAAATGGGGTAAAAAAACGGTTTTTTTTCCTGGCCGGAAAACGTACCCGCGTGTTTCCAGGGAAATTGCAACACCCGCTGGGGGATCGCGCTTTTCCTCGCACCCATTTCGCACAAGACAGGTGCGCAAAACTTGAACAGCGCAATCGGCCAGGGACATTTCATCTGGGTTCCACTGGATAAGCCCTGACGCATTCATTCGCGAAATGACTGGACAGTTTGCGCTCCTTCTGTTACAAGGGCGCCATGAAACGGTACGACCTTGCCGACGAGCCCGATGTTCTCAAACGTGTGACCGTGCGGCTGATCGAGGAGGCTGAACGCCCCCGGTTTGACAGCCTTCTGGAGCAGAAGCACTACCTGTGCAGCGCCCGGATCGTTGGACGGAGCTTGCGCTATGTGGCGGAACTGGACGGCGAATGGGTTGCGCTGGGGTGTTTCAGCGCGGCGTCGCTGCACCTGAAGGGGCGTGAGCAATGGATCGGCTGGACGCCCCGGCAGCGCGCGCGGCGGCTTGGAT
>JAKJGY010000360.1 GCA_022704145.1 Verrucomicrobiota bacterium | reverse complement strand
CTTCTGGCGGATGCCGTCGAACAGGGCGGCGCGCAGGCTGTCGGCATCGGGCGTCGCCTGGCCGCCTTCGCGTACCGTGATCGCGCCGAGACAGCGGCGGTTCACCGCGATGACCGCCTCGCTGCGTTTATCCCAGAAGGTCAGCGCGCGGCGTTCCATCTGGTCGGTAAAGGCGGCTTCGACCTCGTCTTCGGCGAGCGGCGCAGCCAGGCGGATCTTGGCGTCGGTGGCCTCGTCGAGCAACTCGGCGGCCACCAGCCACTCGGCACGCGCCAGCGGATCGGCGGTATCGAGGACTGCGCCGCGCCCGTTACGCAGCAGATAACGGCCCTCGGCGTCGCGGCGCCGCGCCAGGCGGTCCGGGAAGGCCCAGGCCAGCAGCAGCCCTTCGGAGAGGCGTCGCGAATCGGTTGCCGCATAGCCGCGGCCCCAGCGCCGGGCAAGCTCATGGACGCGGTAACTGAAACCGTCGCGGCCTCCCTCATGCACGCGGTCCAGCAGGCGGCGGATGTCGGTTTCATGGCGAACCGATGATTCGGAGGCGGCCTCGGTGAACACCGCCGCCAACAGGCAGGCCTGCTGTGCGGCGCCGTCGCGCGCGGCTTCGAAAATCATGTGGGCGAGGCGCGGGTGGGCAGGCAGCGCGGCCATGGCGCGACCGCGCGCCGTGATCGCCGGCGCGGGCGGTTCGGCCGTGTCGGAGCCGCTTGCGGCGGGCCGGCTGATTGCGGGCGCGAGGGCGCCGAGTTCCTGAAGCAGGCCGACTGCCTGCCGCCATGCCGCGTCGGGCGGCGGTGTGAACCAGGGCAGGCCGTCGCGCGCGCTGGTGCCCCAATCGGCGGACTGCAGCACCGTCGCGGCGAGGTCGGCGTCCAGGATCTCGGGCAGCGCTTCGGGCGCGAGCTGGTGGTCCGTGGCCTCATCCCACAACCGGTAGCAGACTCCGGGGCCGAGGCGACCGGCGCGTCCGCGCCGCTGGTCGGCACGGTCCCGGGTGATGCGCAGGGTTTCCAGACGTGACATGCCGTTGCGCGGCGAGAAACGCGGCACCCGCATCCAGCCGGTGTCGATCACGACGCGGATGCCTTCGATGGTGAGCGAGGTTTCCGCGATCGAGGTGGCGAGCACGATCTTGCGCCGGCCCGGGGCAGGCGGGGCCACGGCCGCGTCCTGCTCCTCGCGCGGCAGGGCACCGTACAGCGGGTGCAGCGAGACCTCCGGCGGCAGATCGGATCCGCGCAGCAGCTCCAGCGTACGGCGGATCTCGCCTTCGCCGGGCAGAAAAAGCAGCACGCTGCCCGGCTCCTCGCGCAGCGCACGTAGCACGGCACCGGCGGCCTGTTGCGGAAGGGATGCGGCGGAGAGGCGCTCCAGCAGACGCGTCTGCACGGGATACAGGCGCGCGTCAGCCGTGTGGATGTCGGCGTCGCGGAGGTGCGCGGCAATGGCTTCGGGGCGCAGGGTGGCCGACATGACGACGAGCCGCAGGTCTGGCCGCAGCGCGCGGCGCGTGTCGAGCGTGAGGGCTAGCGCGGTGTCTGCGGCCAGGCTGCGCTCATGGAATTCGTCAAAAATCACCAGTCCGGCATCCGCGAGTTCGGGGTCGTGCAGCAGGCGTTGGGTGAGCAGGCCTTCGGTCAGGAGCTCGACACGCGTGCGCGGTCCGACGCGGCGTTCGAGACGGATGTGGTAGCCGATGGTGTCGCCGACCGCCTCGCCGCGTTGGCGCGCCATGAAGGCGGCGGCGGCGCGCGCCGCCAGCCGGCGCGGTTCGAGCAGCAGGATCTTGCGCCCCTTCAGCCAGGCGGCGTCCAGCAGAGAAGGTGCCACGCGCGTGGTCTTTCCGGTCCCGGGCGGTGCCTGCAGCACGGCCGTGCGATTGGCTGCCAGTGAGGCGGCCAGGCCGGGCAAGATGGCGTCGACCGGGAACACGCTCACTCGCTTTCGGTCAACGGACCGTGTTTCTTGACGTCCTTCATCGGGATCGTCTGGCTGATGCCCGGCGTGATTTCGAGGCGGATACCCTCCTCGTTCATGAACTCCAGCACGCCTTTGTAATGGGAGCGGGCGGTGATGACC
>JAKJGY010000016.1 GCA_022704145.1 Verrucomicrobiota bacterium | reverse complement strand
ACGTAAAGTCGTACACTCCCTTCGCCTTCTCGCAGCGCGCCCACCCGGTCTGGCAGCGCGCCCACTTCACACCGAGCTGCGCCGCGAGCGCGTACGTCTTAGCCGGGTCGAAGTGCTGCCGGTCGAGCGTCTCGTAGCCCACCGAGAGCGGTGACGCCTTGATCTCCGCCGAGGGGCGCGTCTTGAGCTTCCCGGCGAGTTTCAGCCCGCACGCCCCGAACACGTCCTGCTCCTGCGCCCACAGGCGGGCCGGCCCGCAAGCCGCCGCCGCGACAGCCGTCCCCACGCCCCATCGTCCGAAACACCTTCTCGTGATACTCATGCCCTACGCTCCCTTCGTGTTATAACCCCGCTCACCCGCGCTCGATACCCTCGCACGCCTCCAGCCGGAAGGGTTCGCCCTCCACACCGTCCAGCTCGACCCCCTTGAGCCGCAGCCCCTTCACATACGCCGCAGACACGCCACCTTTCGCCGCGACGCGCACTTTCTCTAACGTGATATCGGCCATCCGATTCTCAGCGAGCCCCTCAATCACTACCGCGCGCTTGGCACTGGCGCACGTCACGTTGCGGATGTGGAACCCGCTGAAACGCGGCTGCGCCCCCGACGCCGAGTCCGGCTTGCTGTAGCGGAAGGTCATGTGGACGGCCGCGTCACGGATGTTGTCCATCGTGATGTCCTGACACCAGATGCTCTCGACATATCCGCCGCGCCCGGGGAGGGACTTGAAGCGCAGCCCGATGTCCGTGCCATCGAACGCGCAGCCATGTACGAACACGTTTCGGATGCCCGCCGACATCTCGCTGCCGAACACCACCCCGCCGTGACCGCGCCGGGTACGGCACCGGCGGATGACGACGTTCTCGCACGGCTTGCCGACCGCCCAGCCGTCCTCGTCACGCCCGGCCTTGAGGCAGATGCAGTCGTCACCCGTGTCCAGCAGGCAATCCTCGACGAGGACGTTCTTGCATGAGTCGGGGTCGATGCCGTCGTTGTTCGGCCCGTGAGTCACCACGCTCACGCCGCGCACGATGAGGTTGTCGCAGCAGACCGGATGGATGTTCCACGATGGCCCGCTGTTGATTGTGAACCCCTCCAGCAGCACGTTCGCACACTCGATCGGCTGTAGGAACGGCGGCCGCACACCCGCCTCCTCGCTGGCGAACACGCGCTGCTCGACCGGCGCGCCCGCAGCCCCGGCCCTGAACAGTTGCGTCATTCCCGGCTGCCGCTTCTTCCAGGGCCACCACACCTCGCCCTGGCCGTTCAGCGTACCCTTGCCCGTCACCGCGACGTTCACGCACCGGTATGCGTAGATCAGCGGCGAGTAGCCGAAACAGCGTACGCCGCCGCGCTGCATATAGACCGGCGGCAGGTAGTCTTCGAACCTCTGGCTGAAGCGCAGCTCCGCGCCCTCCGCCACATGCAGCTCGACGTTGCTCTTCAGGTGGATCGGCCCCGTCAGCCACACGCCCGCGGGCACCCGCACGCGCCCGCCGCCGGCCTTGGAACAATCGGCGATCGCCGCCGCGAGCGCCTGTGTGCAGACAGAGACGCCGCCCGCATTTGCACCGTACGTGCGGATGTCGAACGTACGGTCGGCGAACTCTGGCGCGACCGGAAGCGTCATGCCGAAAGGCGGCACCGGCGCGCACGCCTGCTGCGCACGCAGCCGTAGCCCCGACGCGGCCCACGCGGCGCAGCCGAACGCCCCACTGACAAAGGCTCGCCTTTTCAACGACATCAGACTACTCCCCTCGCGTCACCCTACTCTCGACACCCGGCTTGACCTGCGCCTCGATGCCTGACGGCACGAAACCGCGCACATCCTCAAGCACAAGGGCCGGCCGCGCCTCGTCGCCCGCAAACGACACCTGTATCGCGGCCATCTTCAGCCCGCGCACGTGCCGCACGTAAAAGCCGTAGGCCGGCAGCGTACCGAACATATCGCCCTTCGGATAGGAGGACTCCTTCTCCGGCACCCGGCGGGCCGCGTCCGCCGCCGTGCCGCCGCCCGCGAAGCGGATGCGGATGTCCTCCAGCGTCACGTTCTCCACGGGATGGCCGGGCAGGCCCGTGATCGAACAGCCGTGCCTGCCCGCCCCTTCCGCCACCACGTTCCGGATCGTGATGTCGCGCAACAGGCCCACGCCGGGCGCCGGGTCACCCGGCACCGGGTTCGCGCGGTTGCCGAGCCGGATGAAGATCGGCGTCTCCACGTCGCGCATGACGATATTCGACACGCACACGTTCCGGTTGATGCCGCCGTCGACCTCCTCAATCGCGATCCCGTCGCGAGCGTCGTACAGGAAGCAGTCTCGGAAACAGACGTTCTCGAAACCGCCCTGCGACTCCGTGCCCAGCTTCAGACAGGCGGGCGCGCCGGAGAGCCGGCAGTCGCTGACCGTCACGTTACGGCAGGGCCGCCCGGACACCGTCGACTTCAGCACGATGGCGTCATCGCCGCTGTAGACGCCGCAGTCGCGGATGCGCACGCCGTCACAACTGTCGATGTCCATGCCGTCGCGGTTCGCGCGGATGCGGCTGCGGATCGTGACCCGCTCGATCTCGACGTCCTCGCAGGCGAGGTAGTGCGAAAGCCAGCGCGCCGAATTCAGGAACAGCAGCCCGCTGACCCGGACCTTCTTGCACTCGCTGAAGCGGATCAGGTAGGGTCGGCCGCCGTCATCCCCTTCCTTTGCCGGAAAGAGCGTACCTTGCCCGTCAATAACACCCTGGCCCGACAGGCCGATGTTCTCCTGCCTTTCGGCGTAGAGCAGGCTCTTGGTGAAGCGCGCCCGGTACAGATAGTTGACCTGCGGCGTGATGCTCTCATAGTCCCTGATGTCCGCGCTCCCTCGCAGAACCGCGTCGCCGGTCAGCGCCAGCGTGACGTTCGAGCGTAGCCGGATCGTGCCGGAGAGGAAGATGCCGTCCGACAGCCGCACCGTACCTCCCCCCGCCTCGGCGCAGGCGTCGATCGCCGCCTGGATCGCCCGCGTGTCAAGCGTCACCCCGTCGGCCTGGGCCCCATAGGCTTTCGGGCTCCACGTCTTCCTGTCCGCCGCAGCGCCCTCCGGCGCCCTCACCTTGCCGCCTTCGCGGACCTCCGCCAAGCCTGCCGCCACCGCGAGCGTGAGTAGCCCGGCCGACACCAGCCTCTTGCATATGCGCTTACTCATGTGGCCTCCCCGACATCGCCCCTCCTCACACATGGCCTCCGCAACACGCTCGCAGCCCTCGTCACACAGGCCCCGCCCGCGTCAGTTGTGCCGCGGATTCTGCGGGTTGAAACCGCCGGGGAAAGGCGCCGCGCCCGGGAAGAACAGGTAGAGACAGGCACGCCGGTCGCTTTCGCCCATAAATAGGGTACCGTCGATGCCGGTAGTCATCGCGTCGAAGCTGTAGCCGCGTTTGGCGTAGTACGGGCTGCGATCCACCGTGAGCCCGCCCCAGTCGCGATACCCTTCCTCTCCGTCCAGCCCGTAGCTGAACAGCTTGCAAGGCTCCTCGAACTCGCCGCAGAGCAGGTACAGCCGGTTATCCGGTCCGAGCGTCATGCCGCGCACGCGGCGCGACAGCCGCGGCTTGCCGAGATTCACCAACCGCCCGTACCCGTTATCCAGACGGAACAGGTAGCCGTCGGACGTCGCGCCGTACAGGGTTCCGTCCGGCGCCGCCTGCCAGGCCTCCAGAACCGGATAGCCGTAGTAGTTGAACGCCTCGAAATATTCGCCGGGGATCTGCATCTCCGTCGCGACGATCTTCCTCGCCGCAGGATCGTAATAGACGACACGACCGTCATCGCCAGAGGTATAGACACGCCCGTCCGCCGCCACGTGCAGCGCGCGCGGCACGCTGCGCCAATGACGCTCAGGGCCTGAATATACCTTGTGCGCCAACAGCGGCAGCTCCGCCACGGTCCTGTTACTCTTGAGGTCCCACGCAAAAAAACGCGCGTCGGGATAGGAGAGGCCATAGAGCGTCCGCGCCGCGCGATCCAGCGCGACGGCATAGATGGAGTTGCCCTTGACCGGCACACCCAGCACTTGTAACGGACACGGCTCGCCCGGGAGCCGTGCGCCGACATCTCCGGTCTGCGGATCATACCGGTACAGCCGGCCGCCTTCGTACCCCACATAGGGCGCGGCGATATCCTTCCACAACTGCTCCTCGATCGCCCGGAAACCGCCCGGAAACGCCTGTGTCAGCGTCACCGGCGCCAGCATGCTCAGCCCGCCGCCGATCAGCAGGGTCCCGTCGCTGTCCTGCACCAGAGCGTGATGCACACCCTTCGCGCCTTCGATAGGCCCGAGCGGGCGCACCTTATTGATGGCGCGGTCATACAGGAACAGGTGGGCGGCGTCCTTGCCGCTGGTGGCGCCGTAGACCATGCCGCTTTCGGCTGTGACCAACGCGGTGATCGGCGAGTTATCCGCCTCGATGGCATTGACGTCCGGATATCCCAGATCCCGGTAATCCAGCCGGTGCGCGTCGAAATTGGGATTGATCCACTTCTGCGCGTGCGCGATGGAGGCGACGCCCACGGCGAACGCCGCGAGACTCACGGAAACGAGGACGCGCGACGCGCGACGCGCGACGCGCGAGACCTCCGACCTCCGACCTCCGACCTCTGACCGCTTCATTCCGCACCTCCCGCTTCCGGCGCGTAGCTCACCAGACCGAGGCTAAACGGCCATTTGCCGTCGATCCTATTGGCGGCCCGCTTCGGGTCACGCTCCTCGACCGCCCCCACGAAGTAGAGCTTACCGTCCTTCTGGCCCGTGCACGCGCCGCCCAGCCCGAACACCCGCTGCCCGTCCCGTCCGCGCATCAGCCCCAGCTCCCGCCGCTCACGCTTGTCCAGATCGTACGCGACCAGCACCGACTCGGGCGGCACGTCCTTGCCGGTCAGGTGCGCCGTGAACTTGCGTTCGTCCGCAACATCCCAGGAGGTTCCGGAATAGTCGAACGCCACGGAAATCACCGGTGCGTAATACAGCTTGCGGCCGGGCGTAATCGTCAGCGCCAGCGTGGCCACCGGGATGTGGCTCGGGTCAGCCTTCAGATAACGGTCGGCGCACATCAGCTCCAGCGGCTTGACAGAGCCCTCCGGCCCGTCATGCGGGTCAAAGCGGAACAGCCGCGAGTCGCCCACGATGATCCCGTACGCCACCCGCTCCTTGGGCTCCCACTCGATGACCCGCCAGTAGACCTTGCGGTCCAGCATAGGGTTGGACATGGTGCGCGGCGTAGCCCGCGGATCCAGCGGCAGACGCGTCCCGCGCAGATCGAAGATGCGGCCGCGCTTGGCATCGTACTTCCAGATACGGCCGATCGGGAAAGAGCCGTACACGTTGCCTTGGTCGTCCGCGAAGATCGTGCGGCAGATGTCCCAGTCATCCACGCGCCCCAGATCCGTGGTCACCCGCGTCTTCAGGTCCAGAACATAGAGGTGCCCGTCCTCGGCCAGACCGTACAGCCGCTCATGCTGGGGCACCAGCACGCACCCCAGCAGGCCCCAGCGTCTGTTGACCTGCCCCAGATTCTCCAGCTTCCCGAGCCGCGGGTCGTAGCGGAACCAGTGCGGCCCGCGGTAGCTGGAAGGGTCGATGCACTCCGGGCCGGTATCCTCGCAGAAATCGCCGAAGTAGATGCGCCCTTCGGGATCTTCGCTCATCCGCACATGAATCTTGCCCGAAGTCCAGATCCCCTTGCCGCGCTCACCTTTGAAAACCGTCAGGTCCGCGATGTGGGTCATCTTCGCGGACTCTGGATCAAACTCGAAGAAGTGCGCCGCCTCGGCATGCGTGCAAAGCCCGATGTAGAGCTTGCCGCTCTTGGCCGCATACAGGCCGCTCCACATGCTGTCTTCCCGTTCGCTGCCCCCGGTGAAACGCCGGATCTCCACCGGGATCACGCGCTCGTCCGCCCTCACGGCCACAGCCAGAAGGAGGGCCAACAGGCCGAGCCATTGCTTGTACTGTTTCATCCCAGTTGTTCTCCCTGTTTGTCATCGTAACCGGGGCCAGTCCCCGCTGGCAATTCCTGAAACGCGAACTCGGATTACGATAATGCGAAGTCCCAGGCGCTGTACCCAGCCCTCCATAAGCCAACACGCGTCCTTGGCTACCGCTCTCACTTTGCCCTCAGACATGACTTGCCGACCCCGTCCGTTAACCCGTATAGTGACGCCCATGAGACATCCGCAACGCACCGTTAAGCAGGTTGCCCGGACGAGAATGCCTGAGGTGGCCGTATTGCTGGAGACGTCCCACGGCATCTCACGCATGGAGCTGCGCGGCATCCTGCGGTATGTGCGCGTCCACGGCCCGTGGAGCCTCCACACTGACGTCGGCGGCACCCGGGATCTGAAAATGCCAGACGCACGCCACTGGAAAGGCCAGGGCATTATCGGACGCGTGCCGAATGATGCCGTCGCCGCACAGATCGTCGCCGCACGCCTGCCGACCGTGCTCTTCAATCCCGGTGACAAATTCCTGCAAGCCGCGCACCCGCTCTCAAAATGTTGCCGAACCGAAAGCGACTCGAACGCCATCGGTCGTCTCGCCGCTGACTTCTACCTCGATAAGGGTTTCACCCACTTCGCCTTCGTCGGCGAGCCCACCGGCATCAACTGGTCACTCGCCCGCCAGGACGCCTTCGCCGCACGGCTGGCGCAGGCTGACAAGTCCTGCCACCTCTACCCCCTGCCGCCCAGGCGACTGGCCGCGTGGGGGGCCGAGCGCCCGCACCTCTGCGCCTGGCTCAAGGCCCTGCCCAAACCCGTCGCCCTCTTCGCCGCCAACGACGCCCGCGCGCGGCAGGTGCTCGACGCCTGCCTCGTCTCCGACATCGCCGTACCCTACGAGGCCGCCGTGCTCGGCGTGAATAACGACTCCCTGATCTGCGAGACCTGCATCCCGCCGCTGTCCAGTGTCATGCTCGATGCCGAGCACGCCGGTTACGAGGCCGCGCGCATGCTGGACGAGCAGATGGGCCGCCGCGGCACACGCCAGCAGGTCGTCGTCTACGGCCCCACCGGCGTCGCCTCACGCGCGTCCACCGAACACCTTCAGGTCTCCGACCGCCTGGTCATCCGCGCCCTCGACTTTATCCGTATCAACAGCGGGCTCACCATCCGCGTCAGCGATGTCGCCAGCCATCTGCGCGTCTCAGCCCGCTGGCTCGAACAGCGTTTCCGTGAGACGGTAGACCGCTCCGTTCACGACGCCATCCGCCGGGCGCGTATGTCCACGGTCTGCGCGATGCTCGCCGAGACCGACCTCCCTCTCAAGGAGATCTCGCGGCGCTGCGGCTTCGCCCAGCCCAACCACCTCTGCGCGCTCTTCCACCGCGAGCACGGCATGACTATGAGCGCCTACCGGACACAGCACCGCCCATGAAGCATTTTCAGACACAAGCCGTTCCGAATCTGATAAATTGTTGCCGTGTTATGTTTAAGGGGGAGTTTTCACTCATGAGTCACTCGCGGCCGTCACGCGCTCCGTTCACACTGATCCTCTGTCTGCTCGTTTTCGCTTCAGCCTCCTTTGCCGATATCTCTCCCTTGCCGCTCGTCGGGGCCGCCAATTCGGGGTTCTCCGATACTAAGCCGGATGACCGCCAGGGCGGCTGGACCGACCAGGGCGACAACGACCTGCGTGTGCTGAAGGCGGGCAAGCTGAAGGCCGCCGACGTGCCGTTCGAGCTTCTCGGCGATCAGGCCACCGCCGGCAAGAGCTGTATCGTGCTCGGCGGTCCGACGCGCCGCTACCTGCCGGACCGCGCCACGCTCCCCGTGGCCGGCCTGACCGGCAAGAGCCTCTACCTGCTGCACGCGGCCGCGTGGTGCCCGCCAGCCAAAGAGCAGAAGATGGTAGGGACGTTCTTCATTGACTACGCGGACGGCTCGTCAACCGAACAGCATGTTCGCTTCGGGCGTGACGCGGGCGACTGGACTAGCCCCGAAGGTTATAAGAACGCCGCGCGCGGCTGGTCGGCCTACAACGGCTATACGCAGGCCTCCCTCTTCGCCTCGCGTTTTTCCATCAAGAAAGCCCTGCCGATCAAGGCGATCCGCTTTGAGGCCGGAGAGGCGACCTGGATGATCGCGGCGGTCAGTCTCGGCGACGAGATCACGCTCAAGCCGCTCAAAGCCGACCTGGCGCTCGATAAGACCTACCGCGCACCGCCGCCGCTCGCCGCACCGCTGGCGCTGGCCCCCGCCGACGCCAAGCCGAAGAACATCGTGCTGCTCATCGGCGACGGCATGGGCCCCGGCGCCCTGCAGCTCACGTCCCTGTACCAGCACCGGGCCGAGGGCCGGCTCATCATGGAGCAGCTTCCGGTGGCGGCCTTCTGCACCACCGTCAACATCACGACCACCGTCACCGACTCGGCCGCCGCCTCCACCGCCCTCGCCACCAGCCACAAGACCGACAACGGCTCCCTCGGGCTCACCCCTGACAGCCGCCGCCTGACGCCCTTCACCGAACTCGCACACGCCGATGGCCGCAGTATCGGACTCATCACCTCCGACGCCCTCACCGGCGCCACGCCGGCCGGCTTCTACGCGCATGTGGACACCCGCGGCTCCTACCAGGGCGTGGCCGACTTCGCCGCCACCTGCGGCTACGAGGTGCTCATCGGTAACGCCAATGGCCGTCAATGGTTCCTGCCCAAACGTGCGGACGGGCAGCGCACGGACACGCGTGACCTGCTCAGCGAGATGAAGGCCGCCGGTTATGAGACGTTCGAGCACATCGAGGCCTTCGCCGCGCTTCCCGCTGACAAGAAGGCGCTGGGGTTCATCGCCAAGGGCACACTCGACCCGGAACAAAGCCTCGCCCAGCTTACCGAGACAGCCCTGGCCCGGCTCGCCGCCAACGACAAGGGTTTCTTCCTCATGGTCGAGTGCACCATCACCGATGGCGGCGGACACGGCAACAAGCCCGAGCTGACCGTGCGCGGCACGCTGCAGGTCGACTGGGCCGTGCGCGCCGCCGCGGCGTTCGCACAGACGCGCGGCGACACCCTCGTGCTGGTGACCGCCGACCATGAGACCGGCGGGCTCACCAGCAGCCTCACGAACGGCAAGCTGGCCCTGCACTACGCCACCACCAGCCACACCACCATGCCCGTCCGCCTCTACGCCTACGGTCCGGGCGCCCAGCTCTTCCAGGGCACGATCGACAATACGGATGTCGCCAAGAACGTGGCCCGGCTCTGGGGGCTCACGTTGCCGCCTGCGGCTGACCGTTAACGGAAGGAAGTGGCGGATGAGTCGGAGAAGGTCGGCGCGGGGCGTGTTCGGTGCTGCGGTCTTGCTGTGCGCGGCAACCGCCGGGGCGGCGCCGGAGCCGCGCCCCAATCTGGTGATCATCCATACCGACGAGCTGAACTTCCGCACGCTGGGCTGCTATCGCGCGCGGCTGCCGCGCGAGCATGCTTTCGTCTGGGGCGAGGGCGTGGCCGTCGCGACGCCGCACATCGACGCCCTGGCGCAGCGCGGCGCGCTCTGCGACCGCTTCTACGCCGCCTCACCGGTCTGCACGCCGTCGCGGGCCTCGTTCGTCTCCGGCCGTTACCCGCAGAACACCGGCGCGCACGACAACGACCTGCCGCTCAAAGACGACGTGGTCACCTTTGCCGAGGCGCTGCGCCGCCAGGGCTACGCGACCGGCTACGCAGGCAAGTGGCATCTCGACGGCGCGTCTAAGCCGGGCTGGGCGCCGCAGCGCGCCTTCGGCTTCGAGGATAACCGCCACATGTTCAACCGCGGCCACTGGAAGCAGTTCGAGGACACGCCCGCCGGGCCGCAGGTCAAGGCTAAGACGCCGAACGGGGAACCCTCCTACGCCGTGGCAGGCGCCGACGAGCGGAGCTTCTCCACCGACTACCTGTGCGACAAGGCGGTGGCGTTCATCCGCGCCCACCGCGAGCGGCCGTTCTGCTATATGCTCAGCCTCCCCGACCCCCACGGGCCCAACTCGGTGCGGCCCCCTTATGACGCCCAGTACGCCTCGCTCACCTTCAGCGCCCCGGCCTCGGCCAAAGGCAAGAAACGGCTGGAGAATATGGCCCTCTACTTCGGCATGGTGAAGTGCATCGACGACAACGTGGGCAAGGTCGTCGCCGCGCTGCGGGCGGCCGACGTGTTGGAGCGGACGGTCGTCGTGTTCACCGCCGACCACGGCGACATGTGCGGCGAGCACGGCCTCCTCAACAAGGGCGTGCCGTACGAGGCCTCGGCGCGCGTGCCCTTCGTGCTCGCCTTCCCCGGAAAGGTCAAGCCCGGCCTGGTGGTGCGCGAGGCGCTGTCCACGGTGGACTTCAAGCCGACCGTCCTCGGCCTCCTGGGCGTGGCGCGCGACCCGCAGGACGAGGGGCGCGACGCCTCGGCGCTGCTCCTCGGCGCGCCAGCGCCGCCAACGTGGCAGGACGTGGCGTTCTCGCGCCATGCGGGCGGCCGCTGGCTGATGGCCGTTTCCGCACGCCATAAATTCGTGGTGCGGGCGGACGCCGACCCGTGCCTCTTCGATCTCGAGCGCGACCCGGCCGAACAGGAGAACCTCTTCAACGAGCCGGCGCAGCGCGAGACCGTACGCGCGCTGGCGCGCGCGCTGCTCGCCTACGCCGAACGCAGCCGCGAGCCTTTCGCGGACCTGCCGACCCTGCGCGCAGACCTTGAGTGGTCCGCCGGGGGGAGCGGCACCTACCGGCCGCCCCCACGCGCGCCGGTCGCGCGCTGCCGCCGAGCGGCGGTCGGCGGGGGCTGAGGCGGAAGAGAGGAGGGTACGGTGAAGAGGATAGCGTATGCGGCAAGCGCGCTCTGCGCAGCCGCGCTTACGGCCGGTGTCGCGCGGGCCGCGCCGGCGGACGGCGCGTTGCGGGTCTACTACGTCGGCAACAGCGTGACCGACACGATCCGCTACAGGCCGCTGGCGGAACTCGCCGCCATGCGCGGCGTCACGCTCGAGTGGGGACGTCACATGATCCCCGGCGCCCCGCTGGAGTGGCTGCACGACCACCCGGACGACGGTTTTCGCGAAAAACCCTACGGCGGCTGGGCCGAGGCGCTGACCAGCTTCGCCTGGGACGCCGTCTCCTTCCAGCCGTTCGACCGCCACTTCTGGTCGACGAACAAGGCCGGTGTGGCGGTGGGTGACGTCGACCTCATCGCCAACTGGTCCAGGAAGGCGGCGGCAAGCCGTTCAAATTCGACAAGGACGCATATGACCCCTCCAAGCCCGGCAACGGCTACGACCTGTCGAAGCTGGACCCGTGGCTCTCGTGCTGGGAGGCGGGGTACGACCCGTCCACGCGCGTAGGCTCGAACGAGTCGCGCGAGTACTTCGAGCGGCTGCACGCCGCCGCAGTGGCGGCTTCGCCGTTTCTGAAGCGGCCGCCCGAGCTGGTGCGCGTCGGCCACGCGATGGCCGCGCTGGAGGCCGAGATGAAGGCGGGAAAAGTGCCCGGCTACACGACCGTGTGGCAGCTCTACAAGGACGGCATCCACCTCAGCGAGACGGGCAGCTATCTCGTGGGGTGCGTCTACTTCGCGCACCTGCTGCGGCAGTCGCCCGTCGGCCTGCCGACGGAGCCGTATGGTAAGGTCGATCCCGCGCTCGCGCCGTTCATCCAGAAGTTTGCCGTGCAGGCCGCAGGCCTGTAATACCGCCGCCGAACGTCGAGCGACCACCGAACCCGTGAGCCGAAGGCGAACGAGGGTTCGGTGCGTCGCCGTTGTTGAAGTCCATGGTCTTCTCGGGGTCGGAATCGGTATCGGAATCGGTATCGATTCTCTCCAGTCAGCGTTTCGGTGTCTTCATCGCGTTGTCGCAGGTGCTCGGTCCGGCCTGTGGCTCACGGATGCGCTGCGCCAGACGCGAGCCCTCGTCGAGTTCGTCGATATCTTTCCGTCGCTCGCCGAGCTGGCGCGGCTGCCTCCTCCGGCCGGGCTCGAAGGCACGAGCTTCGCGCGTCTGCTCGACGACCCGAACGCGCCGTGGGACAAGGCCGCGTTCAGCGAGTACCCGAAGGGCGGCAACCGGGGCGTCGCGATGCGCACCGACCGCTACCGCTACATCGAGTGGCGCGATAAGAAGGGCGAACTCGTCGCCCGCGAGCTGTACGACCACGAGGCCGACCCTCAGGAGAACCAGAATGTGGCGGACCGGCCCGAGAACGCCGCGCTGTGCGAGCAGCTCGCTGCGCAAATGAAGGCGGCTGTGCCTAACGCGGCCGCCGCTGCCGGGCGGCGATGAGCCGCTGGAGGCCGATCTGGCAGAAGGCGGTCGACTCGGGGTACAGGTCGTTCTTGAGCAGATCCTCGAGGCCGTCGCCGTCGGTGTCGTCGGTCCAGTTGTAGACGCCGCCCAGCTCGGTGAGTAGGCGCACGCGCCACGGGTTGTCGCCGCAGAGGTCGCGGACGATCGCCTCGGCGCGCTCCAAATAGCGCGGCTCGCCGGTCAGCGCGTAGAGGTCGGCGAGCGCGTGCAGCCAGTGGCCGCTCTGGTAGTAGAAGAACTGAGGCTTGCCGCCCGCGCGCCAGACGTAGGTCATGCGGTCGGGGGCCACGCGCAGGCCGAAGTGGGGCGAGGGCGCGGCGCGTTCCGACGGGGCGACCAGGGCGTCGAGCCAGCCGTCGGCGACCGCCCGGGCGCTCCGCTGCCAGCGGGCCGCGGCGGGCGCGTCGTCACGCAGCACGCGCGCGCCTTCGGCGAGCGCGGCCACGGCCATGGCGTCGACGTTCGGGTACTGCGACCACAGATGGCCCGGCTTTTCGAGGTCGGCCAGCGCGTGCAGGCCCTCCGCGCAGGTGTCGCGCAAGGCGGTGTGCCCCGACTCGTAAGCCGCGAGCAGGCCGAGAAGCAGGTAGGCATGTTCGCCGGGATCGCGCCAGTAGGTGTGGCCCTGGGGCGTCCGCTTCACGTAACCGCCAACCGCGCCGTCGCGCAGGCAGAAGCGGCAGGCGAGATCGACAGCCTCGCGCAGGCGCGGCGCGAGCGGGCTCTGCGGGTCGGCGCGCAGCACCTCGCCGAGCGCCCAGACCGCGCGGCCGTTGAGGACACCGCCGCGGCGGTAGTCGTCGCGCTGCGGATTCGCGAACCAGCCTTTGCCTTCCGTCAGCCACTCGCCGTCCTCGAAGAGGCCGTAACGGAACGCGCCGGCCGTGTAGGTCTCGCGCCGGCCCTCGGCGTCCGGCAGGGCGAAGGTGTCGCTGCCGCGGTGCTGCAGGGCGAGCAGGTTCTCGGCCGCCTCGCGTACGAGGTTCGTGAGGTTGTCGTCGAGCGGTCTCGCGGCGTGCAGCCGCAGCGCGTTCATGATGAGCAGGTCCGCGAAGTCGTTGGCGAAGGCGTAGGGCTTGTAGTTAGAGCGAGCGAGGTTGGTCGGGTCGCCGTCGAGCGGGTGGTCGTTGCTGGGGTTGAACCAGGTGTTCCAGACCGCCTGCCAGAAGGTGCGGCGGGGGCGGTTGTTGAGCGGCGCGGACCAGTCGCGGTCACGATGGTCGAACTCGTAGAGCGTGAGGTTGTCTTTGAACCACTGCAGGTCGGCCGGGCGGTCAAGATCCGCGTCCGCGCGGCCGACGCGCGCGAGGCGCGCGCCGCGGCTTCGCAGGTAGAGGTTGGCGAGCGTCCGTACGGCCGGCCACTCGACGCTGGCCTGGTCGGTGCGGCCCGCCGCGTCGAGCAGGTCGCAGGTGAAGGCGGACGGCAGGTCCGGCAGGCCCTGCGGCGGATAGAGCACGAGCGTCGCTTCGGCGGCGGGCGCGGCGTCGCCGGCGAGCGCGTCGATGAAGAGCGCGCCGGGCGCGAGCGCCGGGGCGTCGGCGAAGTCGGACGGGTAGCGGCAGCGGAAGGCGCCGTCGCGCACGGGCGCGCTGGCGTGCGACGTGTGCCCGGAGGAGGTGGTGACGCGCAACCGCACGTCAGACCCGGGCGGATCCGTCAGGCGGCCCGCGATGACGATGTCCGCCTGCGGCAGCGCCACGAGCGCGGAAGACGCCAGCGTGTCGCGCAACGACACGGCCGGCCCCGCCGCGCAAACCGTTACGGCCGCCAGCAGCGCGCGGAGCAGTACGTCGCGCGTATTCATCAAGGACGGTGCTCCTCCTCGCACAGCCGCCAGCAGGTGAGGAGCTGGCGGGGGTAGTGGAAGCAGCCTTTGAAGAGGTTGCCCTTGACCGGCGAGGTGACGCGGCCGTCGCGGCTGAGGTAGCCGTAGCAGTCGCCGAACTCGGCGTCGACGAAGTGGCGCGCGTACCAGTCGTGCAGCTTCCTGTGCCAGGCGGCGTATTTCGCGTCGCCGGTCAGGCGGTAGGCGAGCAGCGTGGCGATCAGGGCCTCGTTCTGCGGCCACCAGAACTTCATGTCCTGCCAGTACTCGGAGACGGGGTGGCCATAGAGGTCGCGGTAGTAGAGGATGCCGCCGTACTCCTCGTCCCAGCCGCGCTCCCACATCCAGTCGAGGATGTCGAGCCCCTGCCGCAAGTAGGCGTCGATGCCGCGCAGGCGGCCCTCGTACAGGATGAACCAGGCGCCTTCGATCGCATGGCCGGGATTGAGCAGCCGGCCGTCGAGGTGGTCGACGATCTCGCCGCCCGGGCCGACGTTCTCCAGGCAGCAGCGCAGGTCGGGCTTCATGAAGTCCTGCCGGATCTCCCCGATCGCCGCGTCGATACGCGCGTCGGCCTGCTCGAAGGCGATCGACTCGCGCAGGCTCTGGCAGGTGACGATGTCGATCATGGGCTTGCCCATAGCCTTGAGCGGCCGCGTCGCCGCGAACTTCGGCTCGGGCACATGGTTCGCGAAGGTGCGGTACGTGCGGAGCGCGAGGTCGGCGTACTCGGCCTTGCCCGTGGCGCGGGCCAGCTCGCCGAAGGCGATGGCGGCGAAGCTCTCGGAAAAGGCGTAGCGGCGCTTGCGGATGGGCGCGCCCTCGCGCGTGACGTGGAAGAACATCCGGCCGTCCGTGTCGAAGCAGCGGTCGCGCAGGAAGCGCGCGGTGTGTTCGGCGTGCGCCAGCCACTCGGGGCGCGGCTCGACGGTGTTATAGAGGTGCGCCAGCAGCCAGGCGAAGCGCCCCTGCTGCCACACGCCCTTGTCGGTGTCGATCACGCGGCCCTCGCGGTCGAGGCAGGTCATGAGGCCGCCGAATTGCGGGTCGACGGCGTGGTTTAGCCAGAAGGGCAACACGTCGTTGAAGAGCGTGTCGCGATAGGTGGTGGCGAGTGAGGGGAGGTTCATGGTTATTGGACATTCAGACGGAACGGGCCGACCGGGAGGCCGGCCGCATTGTACAGGTTGCCTTGGGGCACGGGAGACCAATTGTAGCGCACGGCGAGCGGCGTGGGAAGACCGTCTGCGGAGACGCGTACGGTCTGGTCCGGCAGCAGCGCGGCACGCGCAGGGACGAAGGCCGAGCCGTCGGCGGACAGGTCGAAACCTTTCAGCGTTTCGCCTTTGACGGCCAGGCGGTGGCCGGGCGTGAAGCGCACGGTCACGCGACCTGCCGCTCCTGACGCGCTGACGCCGTAGGTGAAGGCCGGGGCTGCGGGATCGCGGTAGGCCACGCGCAGGGCCTCGCCAGCCGCACGCACGGCAACGGGGGCCTTGTCGCGCGGATGGACGTTCTTCGGCTCGCCGGTGTCGGTCGTGATGACCAGTCCGACATGCGGGAACGTCTGTGCGGCGAGCGCTTGCTGCTCGCGGAAGAGCATCCAGGGGCGGTCCATACGCGGGAGCTGGATCAGCACGAACGGCAGGTCGTCGCGTGCCCACGCGCGACGCCAGCCCGTGATCAAGGCGGCGAGGCCGCCGCGCATGACCTCGGGGTCGAGGGCCGTGTCAGGCTGAGCGCCGTCGGTCGCGTTGGACTCGCCCTGGTACCACAGCACGCCCCGCACCGGCAGGAGCGCGGCGAGCGGCGCGACGGCGCGGTCGTAAAGGAGGCCCGGCTCGAAGGGATGGCGGAGGTCGGCGAGACCGGGCGATCCGAGCGCGCGGGCGAGGTTGGCCTTGGCGCGCGTCTGGCACCAGGGCGCGGGCGAGGCGGGAGCGTCGAGCCAGCCGTTGCGCGCGGCAGGGTCGGCGGGCGTGAAAGCCTCGACGGGCGCGCCGCCGACCGCGAGCTGCACGAGGCCGAGCGGCACGCCGGGGCGGGCGCTGCGCAGGGCCTGCCCGAACAGCACGCCGACACCCGAGAGCGCGGGCGCGGTCTGCGGCGTGACCGCTCCCCACCGCGCGCCGAAGGCCTGGGGCGTCTTGGCGAGAGCGAGCAAGGCGTCGTCCCACGCCTTGTTGGCGGTGGGCAGGCGGCAGAAGAGGTGCAGGTGGCGCAGTCCGTCGTCGGTCGCGGCGGCCGTGGCCGCGGCGGCGGTGTCGCACGCGCGCAGCGGCCACTCCATGTTCGACTGGCCGGCGCAGACCCAGAGGTCGCCGAAGAGCACATTGGTGCAGACCACGGTATCGACGCCGCTGCGGGCTGTCAGGTCGTGCGGCCGCATTGAGGGCGGACAGGCGGGAAGCGCGACGCGCCAGCGGCCGTCCGCGTCGGCGCGCGTCTGGCGCTCGGGGTGCGTTCCGGCACGCACGCTGACCGTGGCGCCGGGCGCGGCCTCGCCGGCGACGGCGAAGGGCGTGTCGCACGGCAGCACCATGTCGGAGCCGAAGAAGGGCGAGAGGCTCAGCGGGGAGGCGGGGCTGGCGAGGGCGGCCAAGCAAAAGAGCGCGCAGCGGGACCACGCGATGAGAAGGCTTATTGAGGAAACAGGATTAAAATTCGGATTAAGATGAGGAAGGGTGACGCCTCTTCGTACTCTTAATCCCCATCTTAATCCGGGTCTCGGTTGGGTGTTGTCAGCGAGGCTCATTGCTGCTTCGAGAGCGGCGAGGACGGATAGGCGCCGCCGGTGAGCGCGCCGAGGTCCAGCGCGAGGAAGCGCATGTCCTCGTGGTTGTGCTCGTAGATCAGGCCGAGGCGCCCGTCGCGCATCAGGGCGGGGGTTGAGTAGGCGAAGCTGCCGGGCGCGACCAGCGTGCTGAAGCGCCAGGTCTTGGCGTCGTCGTCGCTGAGACGCACGGTGCCGCGCGCGCGGCCGGTGGCCTTGGCCTCGGGGCCGGTGTAGACGAGCAGGCCTTGCGGCGCCTTCGGATGTGTGATGCGGATCAGGCCGGCCTGGCAGCGCGGGCAAGGGAGCTGCGGCTCCTGCGCCATCTCCGTCCACGTCCGGCCGCGGTCGGAGGAGAAGGCGGTCATGCGCGTGCCGCGGCCTTTGCGGTCGCGCGCGCAGGCGAACCAGCGGCCGTCGCTGAGCGCGACCATCTGCGACTCGCAGGTGAAGGTCGTGTAGGTGGCGGTGCGGCGCCAGGTCTTGCCGTGGTCCTCGCTGACGATCGCGAAGGAGAAGAGGTCGGGCGTGCCGTCCTGGTTCGCGTAGCAGGAGAAAGTCAGCGTGCCGTCGGCCATGCAGGCGCCTGCGCCCGGGCCGAAGCCCATCCACTTGAAGGCCGGGTCTTTGACCTGCGGGCCGATGTTGACGGGCTTCGACCAGGTGCGCCCGTCGTCTTCGCTGAAGAGCAGATGCGAGACGGCCGTGCGTCCGACGAGGCCGGTCTGGGCCTGCGCGATGCCGGCATTGTAGCCGACTGTGTAGGCGACCCAGACGCGTCCGTTCTGCCGGTCCACCAGCATCGCGGCATCGGAGGCGCCGTCGGGCGCGGGCAGGTCGGCGATCACTTGGATGGGCGACCACGTCTGGCCGTTGTCGGTGCTGCGCCGTATGGCGAGGTCGATATCGGCGGGCAGATCGCGGCCCCCGTTCGGACGGCGGTCCGCCAGCGCGACCAGCGTGCCCTTGGGCGTACAGACCAGCGCCGGGATGCGGAAGTTCTTGCTGCCGGTGTCACCCGGCTTGAAGAGCGAGACGCCGACCGGCGCGGGCGGCGTGGGCTTTTCGGCGGGCGCCTGGGAGAGCGCCTGCGTCGCGCAGAGCGCGGTCAGTGTCAGATAGAGATAACGTGTTTTCATGATTTCTTTCATCGTGTTGCAACGCCTGCGTCGCGCAGGGCCGCTCGCCCGCTCCACCATTCCAAGTTAGAGCACGCGGATCATGGTGCCGCTGTTGTAGTAGAGCGAGAACGTATTGCCGGTGCGGCGGATGAACCAGCGCTCCTCTACGGCGCGTGTGGGCAGGGTGCCGGTTACGGCTCCGGTGCAGGTCAGGAAGGGATACTGTCCGGTGCGTGGGTACGCGGCCGTGTTCAGGACCCTCACAGGATTGTCGTTGAGCGTGAGGGGCCCGTTCACGATCACGAGGTCGTTGGTGGCGTCAAGGGCGATCTGGGCGTCAGCGGCGAGCGTCAGCGTGTTGAGCGTGAACGATCCGCCCTCGTCGGCGGCGGGGCCTGCCGCGAGCTTCGCGTTCGCCAGCAGGTTGACGGTGCCGCCGCCCGCCACGCTGACGGTGCCGGTGCCGCCCAGGGTGGCGTTGGCGCCGACGTCATAGAGGCTGCCTCCGGTGTGCGAGCCGTTCACCAGCAGCGTGCCGGTGTTGACGCCGGTGCCGCCTGCGTACGTGTTCGCTCCGGTCAGGGTGAGGACTTGCGTACCGGAGCCTGTGATGCCGGTACTGCCGACGCGGACATTACCGGAGCCCGAGATCGTGTTGGCGAAGGTGTGCGCGTCCGAGCGGGAGAAAGTCAGCGCGCCGTTGTTGACGATCGTGGCGGTGCCGAGCGTGCCGCCGGTACCCGCGCCGAGGTCGGAGCTGCTGCCCGGCACACCGCCGACGCGCACCTTGCGGTTGGCGGGGATGAGGACCGTACCGCTGAGGGTGTTGGTGCCTGTAAAGATGAAGCCGGTGTCCGTGCCCATGCCGCCGGTCGTGTCGGAGAAGGTCAGGTCGCCGTCGCCCGAGACCACGCCCTGGATCTTGAGCGCGCGCGTGCCGGTGTTGCTGGACTGGCTCTCGAGCGTCGAGGTGAGGCCGCTGCCGAGCACGATGGCGTTGGCCCACGTCCAGTTGCCCTGCTCCTGCGCGAGCTTGCCGCCGTTCAGGAGGATGCTGCCGGTCCCGAAGGCCGCCGTGCCGTTGCGGTAACCCTGGAGCGTACCGCCGGCCTCGACGATGTAAGCGTTGGTCATCGCGCTGTTGCCGCCGGTGAAGCCGGTACCCGCGCTTCCGTTCTGCATCTTGAGCACGGCGTTGGTCCGGACGGTCAGCGAACCGGAGGTGGTGTTATCTGCCGTCATGACCAGCGTGCCACCCTTGACCTCGATGGTGACAGGAGCGGCCAAGGAGCCTGCGCTGGCCGTCTGCTTGCCTACGATACCCGCGAGGGTCAGTTGGCCTGCTCCATCCTTCTCGAACTTGATGGAGCGTACGGCGTTTTGGGTGCTGGCGTGGGCTAGGATCAGCCCGTAGAACGTCGTGGTGGCTGTCTGGTTCACGTTGATGGTACGCGTGACCGTTGCCCCCAACGTTCCGCCCCAGTCAACGCGGAACGCGCCGTAGCCGGTCAATGACGAGAGACTCAATGTCTTGCCGTTAAACCCGTCGCCGAGGATCAGGTCTTTGCCATTGGACGTGCCGGTACCCGTGTCGAGCGCGAAAGCGCTGCCGGACGCCTGGATCAGGCTCGCGCCGGAAAAGGCTAGGTAATGGCCGCCGACGGTATTGGGGGCCGTAGTTGTCGTGCCGCCGCGCAAGCGCAGGGTGCCGGTGGCGGCCAGCGCGTCGGCGGCGTTGAGCGCGGTCAGGCTCGTGCTGCTGGCGCCCTTGTTGATGGTCAGCGTACCCGCGCCGGCGAAGCCGCTGAGGCTCAGCGCAGAGGTGCCGTTGGCAAGCTCGAGCGAGGCGCCGGAGGCGATGTTGAGCGCGCCTGCGGTGAGCGACTGCGCGCCGTTGACGACATAGTTCGCGCCGTTGACGGTGATACCGGCCGCGGTGACCGCGCCGCCGAGGGTGTTGGTGAAGGTGCCGCTGCCACCGAGCACGGCGGTGTTGCCGTTGGCCCAGTTGACGGCAGCGCTGCCGTCTTCCCAGCCGCCGACACCGACGGCCCACGCGCCCGAGGCGCCGCCCGAGGCGCCGTCGGCCGTCACCGTGTCGCCGTCCCAATAGTAGTTCGCCGCCTGCGCAAGGCTGGCAACTAAGGCGCAAGTCAGTGCGATTCTGCGGCGGTGTGTTCCGTGCGTGTTCATGGCGCGTCCCTCCTGATTGATTCGACTCTAGTATGACGGTTGCGGGTCAAGAAGACTTTCGCGAAACAACAATCGTGGTTTTCTGTAAGGAACCCCTGCGACCGCCATTCACGTTTTGGCTTCCGGAAACCCGTCCTGGGCCGGGTTTCGCGACTACGGCCGCTTTCCGTCGCAGAAGTCCGCGCCCGTCCGCCTGGAGCGGGGCCGCGCGTACGCGCTGAAGGTGCTCCGCAGCAACGCCCACATGGGCGGCTCGCGCTCCGTGTCGTGGGCCAAGGCGGGCGACACCCGGCCGCAGCCGATTCCCGGCGATTGCCTTTCGCCGGACGCGGACGGCCGCGTGCGCGGGGTGCGCCAGCGCGTGTGGGCCGAGGTCCGGAGCGTGGCCGACCTTGTCAAGCGCCCGGATTATCCGGAAGGCGTGTTGCGCGTGGGCGGCCGCGCGCTCGCGCTGAACGGCAAGGACCAGTTCGTCGACCTGCCGAAGGACGTCGCCGACCTGCGCGCCTGCGCCTACGCCGTCGAGTTTAAGCAGACGGGCGGCGTCAGCGGCGCGCGGCTCTTCGAGTTCGCCAGCCCGAACGGCGACGCCCTCTGGCTCAGCCCGTCGGAGAACGGCAAGCTCGTGTTCGGCATCCGCCACGGCGCGAAAACCGAGCGCCTGACGGCGCCGGGCGTCGCCCCCGGCCTCTGGACCAGCGTGCGGGTCTGCCTGGACGGGTCGTCCGCCGCGCTGTACGTCAACGGCCGAAAGGCCGCCGAGAGCAACGCCGCGACGCTGTCGCCCGACTGCGTCCGCGCGACCCGGTGTTATCTGGGCCGCGGCGCGGCGGGCGCCCATTTTTGCGGCCTGATCGACCGCTTCACCGTCTATTCCCGTGCCGTACCGCCGGATGCGACGCAATCCGCCCCTTCCGGGAAAAACCAATGATGCTGGGTGCTGAACACGCGGACCGCTCCGCGCCCGCTGACCTCGCCAACGCCGCAGGGCCGACGCATCTAATTTTCTTGTCCGCAGATGACGCAGATGTGCGCAGATTAGGGAAGAGTTTGGTCAATGGAGCTTTGAAACATGGTCATCCTATCATCTTGTCCAATCCCCAAAGCTCTTATTCGTGGTGTTCAGGATGGACTCAGGACATGGAAACACTCTGATCTGCGACAATCTGCGCAATCTGCGGACAAAAAGTGCTGTCAACTATGATTTAGACGCGTCGGCCCTGACCAACGCCGGGCACAGGCTCGACAGTCCGAAGCCTGAGTGCTAGAGTCATAACAATCTGAGGTTGGAACGGTTCTTCAGTCTTTCCGCAGAACAGGGTGGTTGTCCCGTTTCCGGTGAACCCAGACAATGCCGGCCAAGACCCATAAGCACACAAGGGGAGATTGACCCGTGCGAAATTTCGCCAAGAGCGTGCTCAACTACTTCGCGACGTACACCGAAACCCGATTCCGTTTCGACACGAGCAATCTGTTGTACCGGTGGGCTGACAGTACACACCTTAGTATGGATGTGCTGGACCTGGCCGTTTTCCCCGATATCCAGAATCGTATGCTCGACTGTATTGCCGCAAGCCGTCCCGTCGTGCTTAAGATTAAGAGGGGCGAACATACGATCCGGTTGTCCGAAAGGCCTCTTGTCGAACGGCTGTTGGCGCATCTGGAAACGGTTGGCACGGCCGAGTCTCTGGAATTGCTGCTGACTCAGTATGGCTTCTACGCGGAGCCAGAGCCGGTGCCTGCTGGGGGCCAACCAACCCTGTTCACTTTACCTATCAACCGCGACGGGAAGTGGCGAGAATCCTGCCGCATATACAATGAGCGGCTGTTGCAGGTCTTCGACCAGGCTCTCGCTGATTTGAAGCAGGCGAAACTGGATGAGCTGCGGTTCACCCAGAATATCGACACATTTCCGTCCCTGACTTTGAATCCGCAGCAGGAGAGTCTGCGCTTCTTCAACGACCTGAATCAGATCGCGGCGACGTGCAATAACTCGGCCGACTTTGTCCAGTCTGTCGCAAGTTATGTCCGCGACCGCATCGGCGAGTTTGTGCTCTTCGACTTGTACATGGTGCTGTCCGCTTACCTGTCCGCCATTGGATCCCAAGCTCTTTACTTGTTCTTCCATGAGATCGGGGGCGAGGGGCATCGTTATCCGCTCTTCTGCGTCGAAGTGGAGAACATCGACAGTGCCGATGATGCGGTTCGGCTGAGTAGTATGCAGAAAGTGTTGCTACTCAACACGCCCGCAATCAACAGTTTCGATGCGTTCGAGACGGTTCTGACGACGCCGCGTGCCTGCTTGATTGAGGAGGCGGCGTCGGCGCTCCAGCCCATCGAGCGGTTCTTGCAGACGAAGTACAACTGGCCTGATCCATTTCTGCTCGGCTACGGCTTTGGCAGGATTGTGAAAGATGGGTTGCCGGACATCCGCTTCCGCGTGGCGCTCCAGATCGTCGGCAAGGATGACCCCGGCATACTCGACTACTCGGGCCTGCTGACCAGCCTGGAAAGCGGCGCAGGCCGTAAGTTTATCGAAATGGTAGGCCAGTATGTGGGCGGAAACATTAAAACTACGTTCGAGGATGTGAACACGGACTACAACCAGCGTTATCCCCGGAAGTCGGTGAGCCAGCTCATCCACCCGTCAAGCCAGATACCGCTGCCTTTGAATGAGCCGCAGAAGCGAATCCTGTTGGCGGCCGAGAAAGATGCCAACAAGGTCATCGTCGTGGACGGACCCCCTGGCACGGGCAAGTCTCATACGATCACCGCGCTCATATATCAGGCGGCGCTGACAGGCAAGAGCGTGCTGGTCACCTCGCATAAGCAACAGGCTTTGGACGTGATCGACACCGCCTTGACCGAACAGTTCCGCACCCTCCACCCCAACGCCCAACCGCCCGTCCTCAGGCTGACGTCTGATGCCGCTGCCCTGTCTAACACGCTATCCAACGCGGCTGTCGCTGCGGCCAACAGTCGATACCTAGCCGGGAACCCCGAAGCCGTCGCGAATACCAGGGACGCGCTGCTGGGGGAAATCGAGACGGCCAATGACGCCTTCTGGAACGGAGCGGCGGACTACGCAGACTATATCAAAGACTTATTTGAGCTTGTGGTCCTTCAGAACGACCTGTTCGGCGGCGGCACCGACTTGGCTGAAGTACTGGTGCCCAAGCTCGCGCGTTCATCGGCTGCCGATGCCGAGGCTCTGCCGCGGTTGGCGGCCCTGTTCGCCCGTCAGTCCTGTAGGATGCCGCTCAAGGCGCTGGCCGACCTTGCCGAACGCCGACACGAGATGCCTGAGCTTCTCCGGCGCTGTAACCGGCTGCACGCTGAGTGCGCCACCTTAGATCCGAACCTGCTGACACTCGACGTCCCGTTACCGGACGGCACCGAGGCGTTTGCTAGGCGCTTAGGTGAGATTTCTGCCGCCTGTTTGCACGATAAGCCGTTGTCCGCTATGAAGCCAAGCGGAGGCTCGGTGCCTGCGGACGCCTGTTGCACGTTGGAAGGTATCGCAACCTTCGGTGAGCTGTGCGCGGTGGTCGAACTCTTGCAAGCAATTGCCGGACACGAGAAGAAGTTCCTTGGCGGCCTCTTGCGTAGCGCTCAGGCCAAACAGAAGTGGACGGAGTTGAAAGAGCGCTTCCCTAAGGTAGAGGCCAAGGCCTGTGAGTCTTCGGCCGCTGACGCTCTTAAACCTTTTCTGGCGGCAAGAACGCGAGTCGAACAGTTTCGAGCGTCGACCGGCTGGATTGACCCGGATTACTTGGTCGGCGGACACCGGTCGCTGTCTCCTGACAGACTCGCCGTATGTTTGCTCGCTCTCGACAGCCTTGAGTTCCACGCGGTGGGCGAGTTGTTGAACTCGCACTTTGGCAAGGATTATCGACTTGTTCCCTTGGGCGAGGTACGGGCCAAGCTCGATGACCTCCTTCGTCTCAAGGGCCTTCGCGCCCTGGCACGCGGATTGGAACCTGTAGCGCAGGCGGTTGGCTTGAGGAGCGGCGACTGGCCCGCGCTCTATGCGTTCATCAACGCGGCGTCTTCCGCTCTCGCGGAATTGACGGACGCGGATATCGCGTCGCTGTCCGAGCTGTTCACCGCCTATGCTCCTGTGATGGCGGCTGTCGGCGCCGAACCTGACGATCTCAGGTCGCTTTGCGTCTTTTCGTCAGCCTTTGACAGACCCGCTCAGGCGAGGCGGTACATGGCGCTTCACGCCAAGCTCTCCCGTCACGCCGACAGTAGCGCCCCATCCCGTCAGGCCATAGAGTCCTTCTATGAGAAGACCCGCAAGCTGCTGAACCGCTGTATGGACGGCCGCTTTAAGGCGCTCCAGAACTTCGCCAACACCGTACAGCAAACCATCCATGCGATCAGATGTGGCCGCAGGATATCTAAAGACCAGGCAAGAACGTTGTTCGACACGTTGACGTGCGTGATCGCGGAGCCCGGGCAGATATCCCGCCACTTTCCGATGACTGCGGATTTGGTCGACTACTTGATTATCGACGAGGCCTCTCAGGTTTCCATCGCAGACTCGATCTCACTGATGCTGCGAGCCAAGCAAGTCATCGTCTTCGGCGACGATCTCCAGTACGGTGCCGTCGGCGCGATCAATGTGACCGAGCGCTATGCCGCCCAGTACTTCAAGGTTATCTTGCGCGACTTCGCGAGCGACATGAATCAGGCGCTTTCGGAGCAAGAGATCGCCGATCTCGCCGGGAGTGCTTCGCGCAATCCATCGGAAGAGGAGCAGCAGTCAAGTCCGCGTTACGAGGTTGTGGCGGGTCAAAGCGAATGGCTGAAGACCTTCAGCGTACGGACTTCGACCCTGTCGTTCGCCTTTGCGCTGAGAAACTACTCGGACTCTCTGAACATCCACTTTCGTAGTTTTCCGGAGATTATCAGTTACTCCAACGAGTTCTTCTACCGCAAGAGACAGATCGACTTAGTGCCGAACCGGATTCGCACCAAGCCGATCGGCGAGGTCCTGAAGTTTCTGCGCGTGGAGACACAGGGCGCTGCGGGCCGGAACATCAACCTGGACGAGATCGAAGCGGTCAAAGCCGATCTGGAGAGGCTGCATACGTCCGGGTACAAAGGCACGTTAGGCGTAATCTGCTCGTTCAAGGAGCAGACGGCGCGCATGCAACAGCTCTGCCAGGAATTGGCCTTCCACACGGAACTGGTGCGAGACCATAAGTTCAAGGTGTGGTTCGTCGGCGACGTACAGGGTGAGGAACGGGATCTGATCTACTACTCCTTCGTGCAGGATACGGCGGGGAACAACACCGACCTCAAGAACATCTACCCCGCGATCGGAGGCAGCGCCGACAACATCGATCGCCTTAAGATGCAGCGGCTCAACGTCGGGTTCAGCCGCGCCAGAGATACCATGGTCTTCGTACACAGTATGCCGCTGGAGAAGTATTCGGATACGCGGCTCGGCGAAGCCCTCCGGCATTACAAGACGATCTACGACGAAATGACCAAGCGCGACATTTATGTGCCGGACGAGACCATACTTGGTTCGCCCGCCGAGAAGAACCTCTACCGTCTGCTTATTCTAACCAGATTCTTCCAAGAACATCGCGGACAGATCCGTCTGGTCGCGCAGTTCGAGATCGGCAAGTATATCCGGCAAGCGTACCATCAATACATTCCGCAGTATCGCGTTGACTTTCTGATGACCCTCTGCGGCAACGGCAAGGAGAGATCCCTCATCATCGAATACGACGGCGTCGAGTTTCACACCCAACACCCCGAGATGGTTACGGCTCACAATTTTGACCAGCAGTACTTGGAGTACGATAAGCAGCGCCAGTTGGAGCTGGAAAGTCACGGCTACACCTTCCTCCGGGTCAACAAATTCACGCTCCTGCCCCGGAAGCTTGGAGAAACACCGGTCGATGTTCTGAACGAGCTTCTTGAAAAGTCGTTTTCTTAACGAGCAGCCAGCTCAAAGGCCGGATCGGTACCGAGTGGCTGCTTGCCGCTCAATCCAAAATGTGCGAAACTCTTGCCTGACTTGAGGAGATATGGGGGCAGTTACCGGAGCAGTGGCTGTTTCTGGACTGCTCGATGACCCTGCCGGTCAATTAAGGACGCGCCATGACAGCCTCAATCGAGACAAGACCGCCAAACGCCCGCCTGCCGCTTGCCGCAACCCTCGTACTGCCTTTCGGCCTGATGCTGCACGCAGCCGAGCCGCCCGAACTGCCCGCCGTGGCCGAGGCGCTGCGGCCCTTCGTGGAGAGGCAGGAGATCGCGGGCGCCGTGACGCTCGTCGCCGCGCCCGACCGCCTCCTGCACCTCGGCTGCCTCGGCCAGGCCGACCTCGCCGCCGGCCGGCCCGCGCGGCCGGAGACCATCTACTGGATCGCCTCCATGACCAAGCCCGTCACCGCCGTCGCGCTCCTGATGCTGCAGGATGAAGGCCGGCTGAAGGTGGACGACCCCGTCGCGAAGTACGTGCCGGAACTGGCCGACCTGAAGACGCCGGCCGGCAAGCCCGCGAGCCTGACGCTCAAGGATCTGCTGACCCACACCTCGGGATTAGGCGAGGCGTCACGCCCCGAACTGGCCGGCGCGCGCACGCTGGCGGACCTGATCCCGCTCTTCGCGTCCAAGCCGCTGCAGTTCGAGCCGCGCACGAAGTGGCAGTACAGCCAGTCGGGCATCAACACGCTCGGCCGCGTGATCGAGATCGTCTCCGGGCAGTCCCTGCCCGACTTTTTCCAGGCGCGCCTCTTCGGGCCGCTGGGCATGACCGACACGGCCTTCTACCTGAGCGAGGAGCAGCTCACGCGCCTCGCGAAGCCCTACGCGCGTGAGGGCAGCGCGCTCCAGGAGGTCCCGTTCTGGCGCGACGTCGACCCGGCGCGGCGCGACCACTTCCCGGCGGCGAACGGCGGGCTCTACTCGACCGCGACCGACTACGCGCGCTTCTGCCGCATGTTGCTCAACAACGGCGCGCTCGACGGCCGCTGCTACCTGAAGCCCGAGACCGTCGCGCTGCTGAGCAGCGTCCACAGCGGCGGCCTGAAGACCGGCTTCACGGAGGGCAACGGCTGGGGCCTCGGCGTGTGCGTGGTGCGCGAGCCGCAGGGCGTGACCGCCGCGCTCTCGCCCGGCTCGTTCGGCCACGGCGGTGCGTTCGGCACGCAGGCGTGGCTCGACCCCGTCAAGCGCCGCGCGTACATCCTGATGGTGCAGCGCGCGAACTTTCCCAACTCCGACGCCTCCGACGTGCGCCGCGCCTTCCAGGACGCCGCGGCGGCGGCGCTCGGGCAGTGACGGCCGGGGTGGAACCCGGCCCTCCCTCAGTTTCCTCAGGCGAGCGTTGATGCCATGAGGGAGGGCCCGCTTCCACGCGGGCCGCTCGGGCGCGCCGTCTTGCGCATGTTTGGCGCGCGCCGGGCGGCGACTCCCGCAGTTTTTGGTGGCGGCGCCGTGCGTTGACGGTGGGTGCGAAACGCCGTATGATAGGGACGTTCTTAGATTGCTCATGTCAGACGCGACTTCAAGTTGCACACGTAACGACAACATGAACGCGAACAGCGTACACAAGCCGGCCCACAGCCGGTGTGCGAGGCAGTCCCGCCAACTGGAGCTGGAACGGTTGCGGAGGATGTCGATCGAAGACCGCCTCCGTGCGGCGCTGACGATGGGCCGGCGGTTTGAGTGGCTTCGACCCGCCGCCGCGGAGCGGCGCACATGAGCGACGCGGACGCGCTCCTTCGCGCCGCCGAAGAGGTCGTCTCCATCTTGCGGCACCATCGCGTGGATGCCGTCGTGATCGGCGCTGTCGCGCTGGCGGCCTTCAATTACGTTCGCTACACCGAGGACGTGGACTTGGGCGTCGATGCCGATCTTCCGACCCTGCGGCCGTCGCGGCGGCATTGCGTCGCGCCGGTTACGAGGTGGCGCTCAGAGAACCCGATGCGGCCGATCCGCCGGGCGGGCCTCGACGAGCTGATCGAAGAGTCGGGCGTCACCGTCCAATAAACGCCGGATACAGAAAGGGTCGAGTATGAAGCGCATGATGGTCGCAGTCGTGTCCTTGAGCCTCCTGTCGGGTATCGCCTGCCACGCGGCGGCCAAGCCGCTGAAGGTCTTCATCCTCGCCGGCCAGTCGAACATGGAAGGGCACGCGAAGGTCGAGACCTTCGACTACCTCGGCGACGACCCGGCCACCGCGCCGCTGCTCAAGCGGATGCGCGATGAGGGCGGCAAGCCGCGCGTCTGCGACCACGTGTGGATCTCCTATCTGACCGGCAAGTTCGACGGCAGCGCCAACGGCGAGGGCGTCGGCCGGCTCACCGCCGGCTTCGGCGCCCGCGGTGACAAGCCGACTCAAGACGGCGGCAAGATCGGCCCTGAGTTCACCTTCGGCCTGACGATGGAAGAGGCCTTCCAGGAGCCGGTGCTGATCATCAAGACCGCGTGGGGCGGCAGAAGCCTGCACACCGACTTCCGCCCGCCGAGCGCCGGGCCGTACACGTTGAGCGCGTGGCAGCAGGCGAACTACCCCAAGCAGGAAGGCCACGGCATCCCGAAGGATATCGAGAAGTGGAAGGCCGACAAAGCGAGGGAAACCGGCGTCTTCTACCGGCTCATGGTGGAGCATGTGAAGCGCGTGCTCGCCGACCCGAAGCGCGTCTGCCCGGCCTACGACGAGGAGGCGGGTTACGAACTCGCCGGCTTCGTCTGGCTGCAGGGCTGGAACGACATGGTGGACGGCCACGTCTATCCGCAGCCGCAGAAAGAGGACGCCACGCCGCGCTACGCGGAATACAGCCGCCTGCTCGCCTGCTTCATCCGCGACGTGCGGAAGGATCTCGGCGCGCCGAAGCTGCCGTTCGTCATCGGCGTGATGGGCGTGGGCGGCAAGAACGCCAACCCCGGAACCCTCGCCTTCCGCGAGGCCATGGCCGCGCCGTCGCTGCTGCCGGAGTTCAAGGGTACCGTCGCCGCGGTGCCGACCGCCCCGTTCTGGTCCGAGGAGCTGGGCGCCATCGACGACAAGCGCGGCCAGGTGCGCCAGATGGGCCATTACCTGAATTCGAAACACAAGGACCACGCCAACGCCGACGGCCGGATGACCGAGGCGCAGAAGCGCGAGTATCTCAAGGAGTACGAGGCCAAGCTCATCTCCCCCGCCGAGACCGCGCTCTGGGCGCGCGGCGCCTCCAACGCCGGCTACCACTACCTCGGCTGCGCCAAGACCTTCGCCCTCATGGGCCAAGCCTTCGCCGAGGCGAACCTCGACATGCTGCGCAACACGCCCGCCCGGTGACGAAACGAAGGGAAGTGCCAAAGGGTCCGATCTTATCGTGCGGCAGAGAACCCGCATCAGCCGATTGACGCGGAAATGCCTGTTCGGCCTCGAAGTGGTATAGTACGGGCCTAAAGAGGAGACAAGTCATGCTGACACTGGCCGACAGAGTCGCTGAAGAGGCGCTCGACCTTCCGGCCGATGAGCGCATCGGGTTGGTGGACCGCATACTCGCCAGTCTGAACCTGCCGACCCTGCCCGATATTGACCGGCTCTGGGCGATAGAGGCTGAAAGGCGCGTCGAAGAAATCGACGGCGGGACGGTCAAACTCGTCCCCGGCGAAGAGGTGTTCGCCAAAATCCGCGGAACGTATGCCGTATGAGGTTCGCCTTTCATCCTCGCGCGGATGAAGAGTTCGAAGACGCGGTCCGGTATTACGAGGAGTACCAGCCGGGACTCGGTCTTGATTTCGCCGAGGAACTCAATGGCGTCATCTTTCAGGTCAAGTGCGGCATGCTGCTCGTCATTGCGGTTTCCAACCTGCATCGGCGTCCGGATCAATGGCGGAGTCGAATTTTCAAGAGGAGTTGAACGCATGACCACCGCCGAGCTGAATCAGGCGATGGTCGGGCAACACCTGCTCTACCGCCAACCCCCGTACAAACAACCGGAGCTTCATTACTGGTTGCGCGAAAAAGCCTCATCCAATGCCGAAGTCGACTATGTGATCGCCTGCGGACAGCGCATCATCCCCATCGAGGTGAAAGCCGGGAAAACCGGCAACCTGCGCTCGCTCCATCAGTTCACCCTCGAAAAGGATCTCCATTTCGCGATCAAGATCAACACCGAACCTCCGTCGTTGGTCAACGCGTCCGGCAGGATGCCCGACGGCCGAGCCTATTCGAGCCGGATACTCAATCTCCCGTTCTACATGGTCGAGAAGCTCGGCCATGCGCATGCGGATTTCCTCGCGCCGTTGCTGGCGGACAACGGGTGACCGACCAGTTGTAAATGGCCACAAAGAACACAAAAAGGATCCGATTGCATAACCCACCATGCGGCTCGCGGGGACGCTCGCCCTTGTCTCTCCGAAAAGTGGTATTGTACATCTGTCTTTACGGGCGACAGTGCCCGTAAAGGGCCCCGCCGAGGAGGCCTCCTCGGCGGGGATGGGCGGATGAGCTTGAGCTCGCCCTCGGTGCGAGACACCGTTATTGGAGCGCAGGCCTCCGCCCCGTTTTGTACAGGTCGTACAGTTGCCTGGGCGGCGTTATCAGCGCCAGCCCGAAGACAAGGAAGATCATACATCATGGCCACAGAGAGAGTCCATATCGGGGTTGACGTTTCGAAGTGTTCCCTGGACGTTTTCATTCCGGGCGAGAAGGAGATCAAAGTGGCCAACAAGCCGGCCGCCATCCGCAGGCTGGTGCGCAGGATCAAGGCCAAGGACCCGTCGGCGATGTTCTGCTGCGAGTCCACGGGGGGCTACGAGCGTACGCTCCTGGATGTCTGCCGCGAGGAGGGACAGCCGGTCTGCCTGCTGAACGCGCTGCAGGTCCGGCGTTACGCCGAGCACCGGGGGGTGCTGGAGAAGACAGACAGGATCGACGCCCGGCTCATCTCGCTGGCCGCCGACGACAAGAAGCCGGAGCCGCTCACGCACCCCTCGGATCGTCAGCGCAAGCTCAAGGAGCTGTGGACGTTGCGGTCGCAACTGGCCGGCGACAGGGAGAGCGCCCGCAATCGCCTGGAGCACCTCCGGGAGAAAGAGGGTTCGGCCGCCGTTGACGCGGTCGTCGCCGTCTACGACGAGCAGATCGCCCGGCTCGAACGGCTGTGCCGCGAGGCCGCCGCCGAGGACGAGGCCGCCGCGTCGCTCCTGAAGCGGTTCCAGCTCGTCAAGGGTGTCGGGCCGGTCACCGCCCTCGCGATGGTCGCGCTGATGCCGGAGCTGCTGACCCTGGACGACAAAAAGCTGGCGAAGCTCGCGGGCCTCGCCCCGCTCTGCGATCAGAGCGGGGCCATGGACGGCCCGCGGCACATCCGGAAGGGGCGCGGGCTTGTCAGGAGATCCCTCTACTTCGCCGCCGTGACCGCGAGCGCCCACAACAAGATCCTCCGGGCCGTGTTCCGCCGCCTCCTCGACGCCGGGAAACCGCCTAAAGTCGCCATCGTCGCCTTGATGAGAAAATTGCTGTGCCTCCTCAGACACATCGCCCAAAACCCCGATTTCGTACCCGCAGAGGCTTGACCCCCTCTTTCCTCTCCCTTTTTCCCCGCCCCCCTTTTTTCCTCTGCCAATCACCCCCGTTTTGCGGTATCCCGCAAAACAAAAAAAGACAGTTGCTCCAACGTATAAGCCGGTGTCTTCCTCGTATCTGGAGGGAGAGCGTCCCCGCGAGCCGTTCAGATCCAAGGGTTTTGCACGTGCCCCTAGAAAGAGCAGATATAACAAACACGCCGCTTCTAATTCCGTCTGCGTCTCTGCGTTCTTTGCGGCTAAATCCCTCACCTTGATCTTCCTTCCCGTCCAATTCTCACGCATAATAGGTGTCTATGCGACGGTTATGTACTGCAGTCTTTGCCCTACTCATTGCAGTCGGACTGACCGGGCAGGTAGCCGGCGGAGCGGAGGCGAAACCATGATGAAAATGAAAGAGCGGTCGAAGCTCTCAGCCCTGTCGGCTCTGTTGCTTGCGTGGGCTACGACCGGTTTTGGCGCGCGTGTCGCGGACGCGCCGGCCGTGCCGGACCTCACCCAGGGGGGCGCGCGCGACGAGAGCCGCGACTGGACGCTCGGGCCGACCGGCGCGCGCGGCTGGATCTACGCCCGGAAGGGCCGGACGGCCGAGGCGCGCCAGATCCTGGTGACCGCCGTGGCCGCCGGCTCGCCGGCCGACGGTGTCCTGGCCGCCGGCGACGTGTTGCTGGGCGCCGGCGACCGGCCCTTCGGCGACGACGCGCGCATCCAGTTCGCCCGCGCCATCACGGCGGCGGAGGAGGAGAAGGGCGGCGGCGCGCTGCGGCTGCTCCGCTGGCGCGCGGGCAGGACCGAGCCGGTCACGCTCAAGCTGAAGGTCCTGGGCACGTACAGCGACACCGCGCCGTTCGGCTGCCCGAAATCGAAACGGGTCTTCGAGCTGGGCTGCGAGGCCATCGCCAAGAAGGGGCTGAAGGAGGTCTCCATCCCCAACAGCATGAACGCGCTGGCGCTGCTGGCCAGCGGCAGGGCCGAGTACCGCCCGCTGCTTGCGGAGTACGCGAAGAAGGCGGCCGCCTATCAGACGGACGGCTTCGCCACGTGGCATTACGGCTATGCGAACCTGTTCCTCGCCGAGTACGTCCTGGCCACCGGTGACCGCTCGGTGTTCGAGGGCCTGAGGCGGATCGCGCTGGAGTCGGCGCGCGGCCAGAGCGCGGTCGGCACCTGGGGGCACAAGTTCGCCCTGCCGAGCGGCGGCCTCAACGGCTACGGCTGCATGAATCAGCCGGGCCTCAGCCTGGCCGTCTCGCTGGCGCTCGCGCGCGAGGCCGGGGTGAAAGACCCGGACCTCAACCGCGCGATCGGCCGGGCGGCCAGCTTCCTGCGCTGGTTCGTGAACAAAGGGGCGATCCCCTACGGCGACCACCAGCCCTGGCCCGGCCACGAGGACAACGGCAAGTGCTCCAGCGCGGCGGTGCTCTTCGACCTGCTCGGCGACCGCACGGCGACGGAGTTCTTCGCCAAGATGGCGGCCGCCGGCTACAGCGAGCGCGAGCGGGGCCACACGGGCTGCTATTTCAACTTCACCTGGTCGCTGCCCGGGGTCTTGCGCTGCGGCCCGGTGGCGACAGGGGCCTATTTCAAGGAGCTGTCGTGGTATTACGACCTCGCGCGCGGCTGGGACGGGAGCGTCGCCTATCAGGGCTCGCCCGCTGGCGAGGAGGAGCACGGGAAGTACACCTCGTGGGACTGCACCGGCTCGTACCTGCTCGCGTTCGCGGTGTCCCAGAAGAGCCTGTACCTGACGGGCAAGCGCCCCTTCTCGACGCCCGCGCTGACCCGTGTCCAGGCCGAAGAGGTCATTGCCGCAGGCCGCGACTACTTCCCCGTCGACGGCAAGAGCGGCTACGACCCGCGCACGACCGAGCAGGTGCTCGCGGGGCTCGCAAGCTGGTCGCCGACCGTACGCCGACGTTCGGCGGAGGCGCTGGGCAGGCGCGAGGGCGACTTTGCGCCAGCCTTGCTGAAGCTGCTCTCCGACCCCCGGCCGGAAGCCCGCTACGGAGCCTGCGAGGCGCTCGGCCGCCTGGGCCCTCGCGCGGATGCCGCGGCGCCCCGCTTGCGGGCCTTGCTGAAGGATGCCGACCCGTGGCTGCAGAGTCTGGCTGCGGAGGCGCTGCCCAGCCTGAGTCCGGACGTGCGCCAGGCCAGCGTGGATGACCTGCTCGCGATGTCCCTGCGCCCGAACCCCGCCGACCCCAGGCGCATGGCGCAGCGCGCCGCCTGCGTCGCGCTCTTCAGCCCCTACCCCGGACGTCGCGAGCCCAAGAGCATCCTGGCCGACTCGCTGGAGGGCGTTGACCGCAGCCTGCTCTATCCGGTCGTCGAGTCGGTGCTGCAGAACGAGGATCCCGTCGCCCGCGGCTCGCTCGCGCGCCTCTACGGCAAGCTGACGGACGAGGATCTGGCGGTGCTGCTGCCCGCCGTGGTCAAGGCCGTCGAGCAGCTCGCGCCCAGCAACGAGATGTTCGGCGACGGTATCCGGCTGGCGGGGCTGGACCTGCTGTCGCGGCGGCATATCCGCGAGGGCCTGCCGCTCTGCGTGTCGGTGATCGAGCTGGACCGCTGGGGCGCGGGCAACCGCCTGCCCAGGTGCCTGGAGTACCTGAGCCGATACGGCACGCACGCCAAGGCCTATCTCCCGCAGTTGCGCGAGCTGCGAGACGGGGCGTTGAAAATTGCGCGCGGCAACGCCAAACACGAGCAGGTGCAGCTTCTGGACAAGGCCATCGCCGCCCTTGAAGCCAGCACCGGGTCGCCGGATCTCGTGGAGCTTCAAGCCTTCAAGCCCGCCCGTGCGGCCGCCGACAGGCGCAAACCCCGATGACGCGGCGCCCAACCCCTATGCCCGTCCAATCCAAAACCTCTTTCATTGGCGCACGCTGGTTCCGACGTGTTGGGTTCGTCGTGCTGGCGTGCGCCTGGCCCGCGAGCGGTCGCGACTGGTTTGTGTCCACCAACGGGTCGGACACGGCGGAGGGCTCGCTGGCCGCGCCCTTCCGCACCCTCAGCCGCGGCACCGACGCGCTCGCGCCCGGTGACGTCCTCCTTCTGCGCGGCGGCACCTACCGCGAGACGCTTCAGCCGCGCCGCTCCGGTACGGCCGCCGCGCCGCTCCTCATCGCCGCCTACAGCAACGAGGCCGTCACGCTCAGCGCGTGTGACGCGCTCGCCGGCCCCTGGTCGGCCCTCGGCGACGGCGTCTATCGTGCCGATACCGCCTGGACGCTCGGCTCCGGCTACGACCAGCTTTTCGCCGACGGCGCCATGCTCCACGAAGCCCGTCACCCCAATCACGGTTCCGCGGATCTGCTCGACCCCGCCACCGTCGCGCTCACCGTCTCCAGCAACCATGTCGTCACCTGTTCCGCCTTCGACGGCAAGGGCGACCTCACGGGCGCGCGCTTCTACGCCGGCGTCGGCTCCGCGTGGGCCTGGCAGAACGCCCTTGTCGCCAGCAATAAGACCGGCACGCTCTACCTCGACCCCACCACCGCCTCCACCTGGTGGTGGCCGAATTACGCCAACAAGAGCAGCGACGCGGGGCGCGGCTTCCTGTACGGACACCTGAGCCTGCTCGACGCCGACGGCGAGTGGCACCTCCAGGCCCAGGCCGCCGCGCCCCACACGCTGCGGCTGCGCCTGACGGCCGGCGCAGACCCCGCACTGCACCTCGTGGAGCAGAAACGCCGCGCCTGGTGTGTGGATGTCAACGGCTACAATCACATGACGGTCAGCAACCTCGCGTTCCGTGCCGGTGCGGTGCGCCTCAACGGCACCGGACTCCGCCTCGTCGCCTGCGACTCGCGCCACGCAAGCCACTTCCTCGTCTTCCAGTCGGGCGGCGCCAACAACGGCGGCCGCACCGAGGGCGGCGGCGTCGCGGTCAGCGGCACCAGCAACACCGTGGCCGCCTGCACCGTCGCCGATACCGCAGGCAGCGGTATTCTCGTCAGCGGCACCGGCCACCGCATCACCCGCAACCGGGTCTTCAACACCGACTACTCCGCCACCTACGCGGCCTGCCTCGTGCTATCCGGCACCGGGCATACCGCCGACTTCAACACGCTCCACGATACCGGCCGCGATATCCTCCGGCCCACCGGCCGTGGCTTGCGCGTGCTCTTCAACGACCTCTACCGCGCCGGCCGGCTCTGCAAGGACCTCGGCGCGGTCTACGCCTGGGGCACGGACGGGCTGGCCCCGGACGGCAGCGTCAACCGCATCGCCTACAACTGGGTTCACGATAGCACGCCCAACGACCCGCTCGGCATGGGCATCTACATCGACAACTACAGCCGCAACTTTCAGATCGACCACAACGTGGTCTGGAACTTCGGCGTGCAGGAGACCCAGACCTGGAGCGACGGCGTGCGCCTGAACGCGCCCGCCGAGAGCCTGCGCCTCTTCCACAACACCGTCTTCCGCGCCAACACCTATGACCGCGGCACCTACACACCGTACCAGCCCGGCCTCAGCACGCCGGACAGCAGCTACTGGACCTCTACCAACCACCACCTCCTCTACACGGCTCAGAACAACCTCTACATGACCAACAGCGCCCATGAACTCGTCGACGCCGCAGCGCTCGATTTCCGACTCCGGCCAAGCTCCCCCGCGGGCGACCCGCCCCTCACCGCCCGGCTGGTGTCGTGGGAGACCACGAACGGCGTCCTGAACGTGCCGCCCACGTATCGCCTTTCCATGCGGGATAAGAACCAGCGCTTCCGTTTCGAGGAGACCGGCGGCAGCGGCATGCCGCTGGACTCGGACGGCGACGGCGTTCCCGATCCGTTCGTCGGCGCCGCCCCCGATTCCGGCGCGTACGAGCGCGACACGCCCTACTGGGTCCCCGGCGTGGACGGCTGGCAGCCGGAGCAGCCCGGCGCGCGCGCCGAGCCGCCGCTGGCCTACGTCGGCGACGTGGTGACCGCGCGCGGCACCCTCGTCTCGGCCGGCAGCGCCCCCGCCACGCTGCTGCTGGCCTGGGGCGAGGGCGACAACCCGGACGCCTGGCCGCACACCGTTCTCCTGGGAACCGCCTTCACCGGGACCTTCCAGCCGCTCCTCGTCAATCTTACGGGTATCCGGCTCTACACGACCTACGGCTACCGGTTTCTCGCGACCAACGCCTTCGGCGCCACCTGGAGCCCGCCCGTCTCGTTCGTCACCGGCTCCGGCCTGCCGCAGAGCGTCACCTGGGACGCGGGCGCGGGCACCAACCTGACCCTCTCGGCCGAGGCCAACTGGGCCGACGACGCCGTACCCGACATAAACGGCGGGGCCCTCGCTCATTTCGGTACCGGCGGCAGCACCGCGCGTGTCGACCGCGCCGCCGCCTTTTACGGCCTGGCCTTCAACCGCGCCGGCGCCTTCAGCCTCGCCGGAGACGCCCCGCTCACCCTGCGGCACGGCGGCATCGCCGCCGCCGCGCCTTCCGCAACCGCCCGCACCTACACGCTCGCCGTGCCCCTGACGCTCGCCGACAGCCAGCTCTGGAGCGTCACCAACGCCTCCGGCGGCGCGACCACGCTCAGCGTCACAGCCCCCATCAGCGACACCGCGCTCCCGTGCGGCCTCGTCAAGACCGGCAACGGCACCGTGCTGCTCGGCGCGGCCAACGCCTATCGCGGCGAGACCGTGGTCAGCAACGGCACGCTCGCGATCACACACGCCGCGGCCCTGGGGTCGCTCTCCGGCGGCACGGTCGTGCGCGCCACGCACGGCGGCTGCCTCCAGGTGAGCGGCGGGCTCACGGTCGCGGAGCCCCTGACGCTGAACGGCGAGCGCCCCAACAGCGGATACTCGCTGCTCAGCAGCGGCGGCAGCAACGTCTGGTCCGGCCCGCTCACGCGCGTCGGCCAGACGCGCATCAACGTCGCCTCCGGCTCGACCTTCGTGCTCACGGGCGGCGCGACCGGCGCGGGAAGCCTCTTCGTGGTCAACGCCTACGGCGCCTTCATCCTGGCCGAGAAGCCGCTGCTGGTCGGCAACACCGGCTTCTGGGCCGACTCCTCCGGGCTCACGGTGCTCGCCGTCGCCGGCAACAGTTGGGCCGACACCACCTTCGGCCGCGGCATGCTCCGGACCGACGTGCCCCACGCCTTCCCCCCTACCACGCGGCTACGCTTCGGCCTCGACTACGGTCCCGGCGGCACGCTCGACCTCAACGGCCATGACCAGACCCTGGCCCAGCTCTACACCTACACCACCAACGCCGGGCAGCGCGTCGTCACCAGCGCCGCACCCGCCACGCTTACGCTCAACACCAGCGCCACCAACCTCTTCGACGGCGCCTTTTCCAACCGCGTGCACCTCGTCAAGGCCGGCACAGGCATGCTGACACTGACGGCCAGCAACACCTGCTCCTCAGGCGGCTTCACGGTCAGCAACGGCACGCTCACGGCCGCCGCGCCGGGCAGCCTCGACGGCGGCCCGGTGACGGTCGCGGGCGGCACGCTGCGCAGCGCCGTGAGCGCGCCCGCCGCGCTACGCGTGTCCACGCTCGTGTGGCATGCGCCCGGCGCGCTCGGCCTGACCCTCGCGCCTGACGGCGGATGCGGCACGTTCGCCGTGGCCGGCGCCTTCACGCGCGGCTCGGGCGACGCCTTCACGTTCGACTTCGGCGGCAGCGGGTCGCCGAACCGCACCTACGCGCTGCTCACCTTCGGCAGCACCGACTTCACGGCCGACGCCTTCCGCGCGCGACGCCTCGGACCCGACCCCGCCGCGCGTCTCCAAGGCACGTTCTCTATCGACGGCGACACCCTTCTGCTCAAAACCTTCTATAACGCCGCCACGCTCTTGCTGCTCAACTGACGCGGGCCGCTGATCCCGCAGGACACGCACGCTTGGGGTCTGGCTGGCGTTCACGTTCGAACGACTTTCCGAGGCAGCCCGTGAGGCTATATTGAGAAACGTCTTTCCGTTCTAAGCGTTACACAAAAGCTTCGCTGCAGATAATCCGTGGAATGGGCCGGTCTCCCATTTGCAGACTGCGTTGCGCGGCGGCGTCTTTGAGATTGTGCTGGTAGTAGATGTCCGATAACCGCTTCAGCAGGCTTTCACCGGTCACCCCGTTGCGCCGTAACACGTTCAGCTCACGCTTGACCGCGCCGGTCAACGTGCCTCTGAAAACCTTTTCCAACACGTTCACGTTCTGCCGGATATCTTCGTCCTGCATGGCCTCAAACAACATCCGCAGTTCCCGCAGGACGTAGAGCTGACCATGGGTCAGGTTGGCCGTAAAGGAACGCTCAGACTCACGATTCCGAACCTCTTCCGCGAACAGCCGTTGTATCGCCTGAATCGATTGGTTATAGCACGGCGGCATAGGTGCCGCTTTGGCGTCAGGCGCGCATTTGACCGCCCCCATGGCTCTTTGCACGTCGCGGGAGACGATCCCGCCCTTCTCGTCGAGCAGAAACAACTGTTGGAACCGTCCCGCCTGGCAGAACACATATAAGCCCCGGTTCAAGGAGGGCCGGGCCGTTCGGATGCCGTCCCGCAGTCTGGCGATCCGCTCATACTCGGCCGGGTTGTCCTTCTTCAACTGCCGCAACATTTCCTCGGCCTCGTTCAGATCGAGATACTCATCCTCGGCCCCGCCCCACAGGTCTAATTGCACGGGAGCGCCGCCGCGAGTCTCATAGATCGCATACATGGCTTCGGCGTTCAACGTCTCCGTCTGATCCAAAATCTCCGAGTCTTCTCCGATGGTGTCGTGAATCTCCTGAATGCGTTGATGCAGGATATCCCTCAAGCCGAGATTCTTGTCCAGCTTCGTCTCCGGCAAGAAGTTGAACCCGAAAATGCGCTCGTGGTCAGACCCGATACGGTCAATGCGCCCGAAACGTTGAATCAGCCGGACCGGGTTCCAATGCAGATCATAGTTGATGATGTTGTCGCAATCCTGAAGATTCAGGCCTTCGGCAAGCACATCGGTGGCGATCACCGTACTCAACTCCGCTTCATCGTTGACGAAGCGATATTCCGGGTTCGCCTTAGGCGCGAACCGACCGACCACGCGTTCCTTGCTCTTGTCCCCGCTGAAAATAACCTCGATATCGGGATACTTGCCATCGGGGTTCAAGTTTGCAAACAGATATTTAGCCGTGTCGGCATACTGTGTGAAAATAAGGACTTTCGCACCCTTCAACTGCTTGCCAGACAGCCGCGCGACCAGAGTCTGAAGTTTGGCGTCTCTATCCGGCGTGATCGGAGAGACCAGTTTCAAGACCTTCTGGAGCAGCTCGACATCATGGGCGATATCGCGCCGCAACGCCTTCAGGTCAAAATCGGCCACATCGTACCGCTTCGACACGTTGCGTAGCGCTTCAACGAGATCGCACTCATCCAGGACATCGCTTTCGTAAAGAATGGCTTGCGCGTCCTCGCCCGCCGGAACAACGCCATCATCCAATGAGGCGATGAAAGCCTGGTGGATCTTGAGGAGCCGCTTGACGGTTTCCCGAAAGGCGTACACGCTGGATTCGAACCGTTTGAACAGCAAGACGCGCATCAGTCCGCGCAGGTTCGCCCCGGCCCTCTGCAGGCTGACATACGGTTCCTTTTTCTGTTTGTCCGCATGCACATAGTGCCAGAGCCCGTATCGCGCATACGTCAGCTCGCCGTCAGCGCTCGTCTTGACCGGCTTCCCCTTGCGGGGTTTGCCGAGATATCCGCGCAGCTCCTGATACAATCCCTGATAGGTGTCCTCAATGCTGTACTCGATGGTTTCCAGCTCGCGCTTCGGAAAGAACTGGTGCTTGCCGCCGACAAACACGTAGGCCTTGCGCTTGCCGCTCACATATTCTTGAAAGCGGCTGGGGTCGACCGGCTCATGCGTCTCGGCATCAAACCCGTACCAGCGCAGGATATGCTGCCGCGTCCGGCGGACAAGGATATTCGCGAGCAGATCGGGCAGCTTGCGGTCACCCTTTTCAACCCGTTTGAAGTATTCCTTGAGATTGGGCGGATCGACCGGCAAGTCCGTCCGGTCGTCCTGATGAAACAGCTTGAGCTGAT
>JAKJGY010000015.1 GCA_022704145.1 Verrucomicrobiota bacterium | reverse complement strand
GGCGACACGCCGCTCGGCATCATTCCGGCTGGGACGGGCAATCTGGTCGCGCGCGAGCTGGAGATCCCGCTGTCGCTCGGCGACGCGGTGGCGCTGCTGGCGGGGCCGCACGCGACGCGGCGGATCGACGCGATGCGGATCAGCGGGCGCACGTATCTGCTCAATGCGGGCGTGGGGATCAACGCCGAGGTGATCGACGAGACCTCGCGGCTTGGCAAGAGCCTGTTCGGGCGGTCGGCCTATGTGGGGACGGCGGTGTGGAAGGTGCTGCAGGCCAAGCCGCAGCGGCTGGAGATTACGGTGGACGGCGAGACGGGGGTGTACGAGGCGACGGACGTGGCGATCTCGAACTGCGGGATCCTGGCGAAGGCGCTCAATCCGAACGGGCCGGATGTGCGTGCGGACGACGGCCGCATCGACATCTGCGTGCTGTGCATGAAGACGCCGCTGGAGTATCCGTGGTATTATTTTCTGAAGCGGATCGCGCCGCAGCGCGTGAACCGCATCATGCACGAGCGCGTGGCGGCGCGGCAGGTGACCGTACGCAGCAGGAAGCCGCTCGTGGTGCAGGCTGACGGCGACATCATCGGGCGGACGCCGGTGACGGTCGATGTGCTGCCGTCGGCGGTTTCGGTGGTGGTCCCCGAAAGGGCGTGAGCGAGGGGGAGGTGCGCGATGTTCAGGCGGACGATAGGGTTGGCGGTAGGGGTGGCGGCGGCGCTGGGCGTGGCCGGGCTGTGCGCGCAGGAGGCGGAGTGCCCCGCGTTTCAGGCGAGCCTGGTGCCGGGGCATGCGCTTCACGGGCGTGACCGGCGCATCGAGGGGCTGACGTTGAGCGTCTGGGGCGAGAACCCCCAGTCGGCGCTGGCGTTGGGCTTGGTGAACGGGTCGGTCGGCGACAGCGCCGGGCTGAGCGTGGGTCTGGTCAACTATGCGGAGAGCTATCGCGGGGCGCACTGGTCGTTCGTCAACCTCGCCTCGGGCGACGTCACGGGCTGGCAGGGCGGCCCGGTGTTCGGGCTGCTGGTCAGCGCGCTCAACTACACGGGCGGGCAGATGACCGGGCTGCAGACGGGGCTGGTCAACCTCAGCGGCAGCCTGAACGGCGTGCAGATCGGGCTGGTCAACTACACGCAGAGGGCCGAGGCCGGCGTGCAGGTGGGCGTGGTGAACGTGATCGCGCAGAACCGGGGCTGGTTCGCGCGCTTGCCCGACGAGGTGGCCCCTGCGATGGTGCTGGTGAACTGGCGGTTCTGAAAGGAGCGCACGATGGAGGTTGTCAAGACGGCGGGCGCGCCCGAGGCGATCGGGCCCTACGCGCAGGCGATTGTGGCGAACGGGCTGGTGTTCTGCTCCGGGCAGATCCCGCTCAATCCGAAGAGCGGGGTGATCGAGGTGGCGGGTGCCGCCGAGCAGACCATGCAGGTCTTGCTGAACCTGCGGGCTGTTCTCGAGGCGGCGGGGTCGGGGCTCTCACAGGTGGTGAAGACAACGGTGTTCCTGACGGACATCGGCGACTTTCCGACGGTCAACAAGGTCTACGCCGAGTTCTTCGGCGGGCACACCCCCGCACGTTCGACGGTGCAGGTGGCCCGGTTGCCGCGTGGCGCGAAGGTGGAGATCGAGGCGGTCGCGTGCGTTTCCGCGTAGAATATATAACCCTCTTCCGGACAAGTAGTTAGCCCTCACTCCAGTATACCTGGAGGGGATCTCATCTTGTCAGACGCGCGGGAATATGCTAATTACCACGCCCGTTTCGGAAACGAGGGATGACTGTGACAGAACGTGAAGCCTTAATAGCGATGAACCGGGTTCAGGGACTCGGCGCCATGACGGCCAAGCGTCTGGTCGAAAGGTTCGGCTCGCTGCTGGCCGCGTCGCAGTGCGGGGAGGCTGAGCTGTTGGGCGTGCCGGATATCGGGCCGGAGCGGGCCCGCCTTTTCCACCGTGAGCTGTGCGCGTCGCATGCGGAAGAGGAGCTGGCGCGTGCGGCCAAGACCGGCGTGACGCTGGTGACCTGGGCGGACGAGGGGTATCCGGAGTGCCTCAAGCGGATCGCCGACCCGCCGCTGGTGCTGTATGTGGCGGGTGAGGTTGCGGCGTTGGAGACGCCCTCCGTCGCGATCATCGGCACACGGCGCCCGACGGTCTACGGGCGCGAGACGGCGCGGCGCTTCGGCTATCAGTTGGCGGCGGCCGGCTATACGGTGGTCAGCGGTCTCGCGTTGGGGGTTGATACCGAGGCGCACACCGGCGCGCTGCAGGCCAGCGGGCGGACGGTGGCGGTGCTGGGCGGGGCCTTGGACTGCCTCTACCCGAGCGAGAATAAGGGCCTGGCCCGTGACATCGTTGGCAAGGGCGGAGCGGTGGTCTCCGAGTATCCGTTCGGGCGACAGCCCGACGCGCAGACCTTTCCGATGCGGAACCGTATCGTCAGCGGGCTCTCAAAGGGCGTCCTGGTGATCGAGGCGCCGCTGAAGAGCGGCACGATGATCACGGTTAACCAGGCGCTGGAGCAGGGGCGCTCGGTGATGGCCGTGCCGGGACGGATCGATTCGCCCGCCTCTCAAGGGTGCCACGCCCTGCTGCGCAACGGCGCAAGGCTGGTGACGCGGGTGGAGGATGTGGAGGAGGAGGTGCAGGACCTGTTCGCCGGACAGCGGAGGCCGCAGGCGCAGGCGGCGCCGCGCGCGGCCGAGCCGAAGCGGCCGGCGGCGGCGCTGAGTCCGGAGGAGCGCGCGTTGCTGTCGCGGATCGAGGACGGCGGCTCGCCGGTGGACGAGCTGGTGCGCGGCAGCGGGCTGGACGCCGGCCGGGTGAGCGCGCTGCTGGTGGGGTTGCAGATCAAGCGTCTGGTCCGCCTGTTGCCAGGCGGGGCCGTCGCGCGCGCGTCGCAGGAGGGCGGCGGCGCCACAGGATAGTTTCTGGTGCAGGGCGGCGGGGCGTGGCACGTGAGCGGCCCCGCAGTCCGGGTCAGTGATTGCGGAAAGGATAAAATGGGTAAGAAGCTAGTGATTGTCGAGTCGCCTGCGAAGGCGAAAACCATTGGGAAGATCCTGGGTTCGGGATATGTCGTGAAGTCGTCGGTCGGTCATATCCGTGACCTGCCGGAACGTACGTTAGGCATCGATATCGAGCACCAGTTCGCTCCGAAATATGTCTTTTCGAAAGGCAAGGCGAAAGTCATCGCGGAGCTGAAGAAGGCGGCCAAGTCGTGTGACGCGGTCTATCTGGCGCCTGATCCTGACCGCGAGGGAGAGGCCATCGCGTGGCATCTGCGCGAGACGCTGGCCGACGCGGCCAAGGACAAGCCCTTTCACCGTGTGCAGTACAACGAGATCACGCCGCGCGCGGTCCGCGCCGCCTTTGAGCAGCCCGGCGAGATCGACCAGCACCGGGTCGACGCGCAGCAGGCGCGCCGCGTGCTCGACCGCATCGTCGGCTATATGGTCAGCCCGATGCTGTGGCGCCGCCTGAAGAAGGGCCTGAGCGCCGGCCGCGTGCAGTCGGTGGCGCTGCGGCTGGTGGCGGAGCGCGAGCGTCAGATCAGCGCCTTCCAGGTGGAGGAGTACTGGCTGCTGGGGGCGCGCGTGCGGCGCGAGACCGCGCCGCTCGACCCGTTCTCGGTGCGGCTCGCCAAGGTTGACGGCGAGAAGCCCACGGTCAACTCCGAGGCCTCGGCGCGGGCGCTGCTCTCCGAGCTGGAGGGATGTGCGCTGCGCGTGCGCGAGGTGCGCGTCCGCGAGACCGCGCGCCGTCCGCTGCCGCCGTTCATCACCTCGACGCTCCAGCAGGCGGCCTCGAGCGTGTACGGCCTGTCGCCGAACCGGACGATGGGGCTGGCCCAGAAGCTTTACGAGGGCGTGGATCTCGGCAGCGGCGGCCCGGTCGGACTGATCACCTACATGCGTACCGACTCGGTGAGTGTGGCCCGCGACGCGCAGGCCGCCGCCCATGCCTTCATCACGGACACCTATGGCGCGGCCTTCTATCCCGAGACGCCGAACGTCTACAGGAGCCGCGCGAGCGCCCAGGAGGCCCATGAGGCGATCCGCCCGACAGACGTCGCACGTACGCCCGAGAGTCTGCGCGGTGTGCTGGAGCCGCCCGCCCTCAAACTGTACGACCTCATCTGGAAACGTTTTGTCGCGAGCCAGATGGCGGCCGCCAAGATCGCGCAGCGTACCGTGGAGGTCGAGCCGGTCAAGCCGGGGCTTACGCGCGCCATACTGCTGACCGCAACCTCGTCGGAAGTGCTCTTCGCCGGCTTCCTTAAGGTGATGGCCCTCGACATTCGCAAGAAGAAGCCCGAGGAGGAGGACTCCGAGGAGGAGGATTCCGAGGTCGACCGCCTGCCGCCGCTCGCGCCGGGCGACCCGCTCCAGCTCCTCGAGTGGGAGAGTGAGCGCAAGGAGACCAAGCCGCCGGCCCGTTACAGCGAAGCGTCGCTCATCCGGGCGCTGGAGGCTAACGGCGTCGGGCGCCCCTCCACCTACGCGTCGATCATCGAGACGCTCAACTCGCGCGACTACACCACACGTGAGAAGCGCCAGCTTGTGCCCACGGAGCTGGGGCTTTCGGTCAATGACCTGCTGGTCGCCAAGCTGGAGCATCTGTTCGATGTGGGGTTCACCGCGACGATGGAGGAGTCGCTCGACCAGATCGAGGAGGGGCATGTCGAGTGGACGCGGATGATGGGGGACTTCTTTGCGCGCTTCAAGCTCTGGATGGAGCAGGCCAAGGAGCCGCCCGCCGACGCCGCCAAGGTCGCGGCGGTGCTCGGCCTGCTGAAGCAGGTCACGCGCTGGGCACCCGAGGTGCAGCGCGGCAAACGCACCTATAGCGACGAGCGGTTTGTCGCTTCTGTGATCGAGCAGATCGAGAAGGGCGAGAAGCCGGTTTCCGACAAGCAGCTTGAGGCGCTGGTCAAGATCGCCATCCGCTATGGCGAGCAGATCCCGGAGGCCGACTCCGCGTTGGGCGCGCTGGGCTTTCATGAGCTGGTCGCGAGCGACCGTGCGGCGCCGAGCAGCGAGGAGGCGATGCGGCGCTTCGAGATCCTCCAGGGGCTGCGCCTCTCGGAGTCGCAGGCGGAGTTTGTGACGTCGCTGCGGCAGCAGGCCGAGGGCGGGCGCAAGCTCAGCGAGAAACAGTTCGCCGCCGTTGATCGGATCATCGTCCAGAACGGCGCGCAGCTCGAGAACTTTGAGGAGGTCCGGCAAAGCCTCGGCCTGGCCGAGACCGAGGCCGAACAGCAGCCTGACCTGGAGAGCCCGGCCCTGCTGGAGATGCTCGGGCAGGTGACGCAGTGGCAGGAGCCTGTGACGCGCGGCAAACGGACGTTCGACGACCAGGCGTTCTATGCCAGCCTGGCCGAGCAGTATAGCCGCAAGAAGTTCCTCTCGCCCCGGCAGCGCTTCGCCATGAAGCGGCTGGCGTTCCGGTATAAGGCCCAGATCCCGCAGTTCGACCGCTATGCCGAGCAGCTCGGGCTCAATCGCAAGGCCAAGGCGGAGGAGGCCAAGGCGGAGTGAACGGGAGGCCAGCAGCATGAGGCCGGAGGTCGAGCCGGAGGGGTTCGAGGCCGAGGTGCGCCTCACGGAGGCGCGACCTGAGCCTTTGCCGGTGCGCGACGTGGCGGGCGATCCGTCTGTGGCGCGCTTTGTGCGTCACCTGCTGGCCGAAGGTCACGCTTCCGAACATACGGTCGCCGGTTATGTGCAGGACGTCGGACAGTTCGCGGCCTTCGCCTGGCCTGCGGCTGAGGCCTGCGTCTGGGAGCGGCCCGATAAGGCTGTCGCGCGCGCTTTTCTGGCCGCGTTCCATCGGGACGGCTGGGCGCCTGCCACGACGCGCCGCAAGCTGGCCTCGCTGCGTTCCTTCTACCGGTATCTGGTGCGGGAGGGGCTGGCCCGCATCAACCCCTTCGCCGGGTTGCGCGGGCCGCGCGCCGGCAGGCGCCTGCCCGCGGTCCTCTCCGTCCGCGAGGTCGCCGCGCTGCTGGCGGCGCCCCTGGCCGCGCTTGAGGCCGCCCGCGCCCGCCGCGGGCCGCCCGCGCCCGCCGCGGCCTACGCCGCCTGGCGCGACGCGGCGCTCTTCGAGGTGCTCTACAGTACGGGCTGCCGCATCAGCGAGGTCGCGGCACTGGACTGGGGGGGCGTCGATCTGGAGCGGGGCACGACGGTGGTGGAGGGCAAGGGCCGTAAGCAGCGGCTGTGTGTGCTGGGCGCGCCCGCGTGCGACGCGTTGCGCGAGCTGCGCGAGCGGGCCGAGACCGTCTGGCCGGGGTCGGGCCAGAGCGGGGGGGCGCTGTTCCTGAACGCGCGCGGGGGCCGGCTCACGACGCGTTCCGTCGAACGCCAGATGAAGGTCTGGCTGAGGGCCTGCGGCCTGCCGCCGGAGCTGAGCCCGCACAAGCTCAGGCACAGCTTCGCCACACATCTGCTGGACGCGGGCGCAGACCTCCGGTGCGTCCAGGAGATGCTCGGGCACGCGAGCCTCTCCACCACGCAGATCTACACGCACGTGTCGGTGGAGCGGCTCAAGGAGGAGTACGGGCGCGCGCATCCACGCGCATGAGGAGGGTGAGCTACATTTTAGTTGAAGGGGAGTCACCTGTTGTATCATGCAGGGGACAGCCGGGCTTCTCCTGCAAGCATCAGGCAACGATCTTAGAATAACGCTTGCTTTTATTATGGGTTAATGCGTTATACTATAACAATCGAAACAACTGTTCGAGGATCGCACACGATGAAGAGAACACTTCAAGGTCGTTACGAAACGATTTCGACCGTCGGCGAGAAGGCCCGGGCCTTCATCCCGTACGACCTCCCCCCTTCGCCGGCGATTGTCTGGACGCCCGCCCTGCGCGAACGGTTCGACAGCGCCCTACTGGCTCTCGGCCGCCTTGACAGTGTCTCGGCCCTGCTGCCGAACGTAACTCTATTCCTCTACACCTATGTCCGCAAAGAAGCGGTCCTCTCGTCGATGATCGAAGGCACGCAATCCTCCCTCTCGGATCTTCTGCTTTTCGAACTCGACGAGTTGCCCGGCGTGCCGGTCGACGACGTTCGCGAGGTCAGCAACTACGTCGCGGCCATGGACCACGGCCTCAGGCGCCTGCGCGAGGGCTTTCCGCTCTCCCTGCGTCTGCTCCGCGAGATCCACGCCATACTGCTGGCGCAGGGCCGCGGCAACGGCAAGAACCCCGGCGAACTCCGCGCCAGCCAGAACTGGATCGGCGGCACGCGTCCCGGCAACGCCGTCTACGTGCCGCCGCCGCCCCAGAATGTCGCGCCCTGCATGAACGCGCTGGAGCTGTTCCTCCATGACCAGCCGGAGCCCACGCCGCTGCTCCTCAAGGCGGCACTGGCGCATGTGCAGTTTGAAACCATCCATCCGTTCCTCGACGGCAACGGCCGCCTCGGCCGCCTCCTGATCGCCCTGCTGCTCTGCGAGCGCCAAGCGCTGCGCCAGCCTCTACTTTATCTCAGCCTCTTCTTCAAGACCCACCGCCAGACGTACTACGAACTGCTGAACCGCGTACGCCTGGAGGGCGACTGGGAAGCGTGGCTCGACTTCTTCGCCGAGGCTGTCACCGTGACCGCCGGGCAGGCGGTGGACGCCGCACGCCGCTTGGACGGCATGGCCCAAGAGGATCGCGGCCGCATCCAGGCCCTTGGCCGCGCCGCCGGTTCGGCTTTGCGTCTGCACCACGAACTGCTCGCCCATCCCATCGCCACCTCCCAGCACCTGGCCGGCAAGACAGGCCTCACCCCCATGACCGTCAACAAGTCGCTCGCCCACCTCAGCAAGCTAGGCATTGTCCGCGAACTCACCGGCCAGAAGCGAAACCGGGTCTTCAGCTATCCCGCCTATATCGCCATCCTCAACGAAGGCACGGAACCGCTCGGCAACGGCTGAACGCCGTTTCTTAGAGAAATATGTGACAAGGGTCTCCCCCAGCATGTCGATTCGCGGTGTCGGCTGTTGGAATATTCCAGGGGATCCGGCGTGGGACGCTAGCCGCCGCCGGCACTTGTGCAGGAAAAAGTTGACGCGCCCCTGAACCCATGGTTAACTGCCGACGTTCTATACATCAGCCTGCGGGTTATTCGCGGCGAGAGGGAGTCAGGATGATCATCGAGCCCCATATCCATATGCTTTCGCGGACGACGGATGAGTACCAGGCCCTGTACCAGGCCGGTATCCGGGCGTGTGTCGAACCCTCCTTCTGGCTCGGCACAAACCGCCGTTACGCCGGGTCGTTCTTCGATTACTTCCGTCTGATCCTCGAGTTCGAGACCGTTCGCGCGGCCCGGTTCGGCATCGACCATTACTGCGCCATCGCCATGAACCCCAAGGAGGCGGACGACCGGGGCTTGGCGGACGAGGTGATCGACGGCATCGCCGAATACCTCGACCACCCGCGCTGCGTGGCGCTGGGCGAGGTCGGCCTGAACCTCAATACGCCTAACGAGGAGCACGCGATGATCCGGCAGTTGCGGATGGCCGAGGAGCGTAAGATGCCGGTGATCCTGCACACCCCCCATGTCGACAAGCTGCGCGGGACCCGCCGTATCCTGGAGATCATCAAGGCCGAGGGGTTCACTGTCGGACGGATCGACGTGGACCACAACACCGAGGAGACGATCGGCCTGACGCTCGACTCCGGCTGCTACGCCGGGATGACCGTCTATCCGTATTCGAAGCTCAACCCGCAGCGGGTCTCGGCGATGGTCAGGCAGTACGGCCACGAGAGGGTCATCGTCAACGGCTCGGCCGACTGGGGCGTCTCCGACCCGCTGGCGCTGGTCAAGGTGGTCGCGCAGATGCGCGGCGACGGGCATGGCGAGGGCGTGATCGCCGATCTGGTCTTCAACACCGCGATGCGCTTCTACAGCGCCTCGCCGCACTGGAAGCCCGACCTGGATATCCAGCCGCTTGACCCCAGCGTGTACCAGCGCTGAGCCACCAGCCGCCCCCTCTCTACACCGTCACCGTGGGGCGGCGCGGCGCTCAAGGCAGGTCGACGCGTACCCGATAGAAGCCCCGGTTTACACCGAAAGCACTTCTTCCGCACTTCTCCCTATTTCCCCTCGCCCCAGCCTCGCGCGAAATGCTAAACTCCGGACATACCCAACCGAACGTGCGGCGGGCTTGGGGGCTTGTCTTTTTCCGGTCACGCCGCAACTTGGATTTTGACACTATGCCGACGCTCCAATGGTTAGATGACGGACAGGCCCGCAGGGCCGTTGAAAAGGTGCCGTACCGCATGCTCCGGCCCGATGACGCGCTCTCCTGCGGCGACCTGGCCGCGGAGAACATGCTCATCCAGGGCGACAACCTCGATGCCCTCAAATCGCTCATGCCCTATGTCGCCGGCCGCGTCAAATGCGTCTTCATCGACCCGCCCTACAATACCGGCTCCGCCTTCGAGCATTACGACGACAACATCGAGCACTCCACCTGGCTCTCGCTCATGTACCCGCGCCTCGAACTCCTCCGCGACCTCCTCGCCGAGGACGGCTCCGTCTGGGTCTCCATCGACGACAACGAGGCCCATTACCTCAAGGTCATCATGGACGAGGTCTTCGGACGCAAGAATTTCGTTGCAACGGTGCTTTGGCAATGTCGCTATTCACGGTCGAACGATGCCAGCATATCCCTGTCGCACAATTTCTTGCTTGTGTACGCGAAAGATACGGAGAAATGGAAGTCGGTTCGCAACCGGTTGGAGCGGGACGAAAAGCAGGCCGCCCAATACGCGAATCCGGACAATGACCCAAGAGGCCCGTGGCGTGCAATACCTTGGGACGCTCCTAACTTGAGACCCAATCTCAGTTACCCCATCACGACGCCTTCGGGCAAAGTCCGATTGCCCCCGCCTGGAAGACATTGGTCAAGAACCGAAGATCAATGGCTGCAAATTGTTGCCGACGGTTTGGGTTATTTTGGGAAATCGGGCGACGGGGCTCCGTCTTTCAAGCAGTTTTTGAGGGACGCTTCGGCGATTGTTCCGAACACGTGGTGGTCGCATGAGGATGCGGGACACACGGATGAGGCGAAGAAAGAGATCAATGTGCTTTTTGGGGCTGACAATCCTTTCGACACCCCAAAACCCGAGCGCCTGATACAGCGCGTGCTGCAGATCGCGACCAATCCCGGCGACCTGGTGCTGGACTCGTTCCTGGGGTCGGGCACGACCGCGGCGGTGGCGCACAAGATGGGACGCCGCTGGATCGGCATCGAGATGGGGGCGCACGCGGAGAGCCACTGCGCCCCGCGCCTGAAAAAAGTGGTCGAGGGCGAGCAAGGCGGGATTTCCAAGGCCGTCGGCTGGGCTGGCGGCGGCGGGTTCCGCTTCTTCCGGCTCGGCGAGGCGGTCTTCGACGCCTACGGCGCGATCAACCCGGAGGTGTCGTTCGAGGCGCTGGCCGCCCACGTCTGGTTTTCCGAGACCGGCACACCCGCCCGCCGCGACCGGCGCAAGAGCCCGCTGCTGGGCGTCCACAACGGCACGGCCTATTATCTGCTCTACAACGGCATTCTGGGCGACAAGCGCACCGCGGGCGGCAACGTGCTGAACTCCGCCGTCTACGCGGGGCTGCCGCCCTTCGACGGCCCGAAGGTGATTTATGGCGAGTGGTGCCAGTGGGGCGCGGAGCGGCTCAAGCGCGAACGGGTGGCCTTCAAGCAGACGCCGTACGACATCCGGGTTCGCTGATTCAAGGGGGAATCATCACATGACGGACGAGAGTTTGGCCTTTTTTGAGAACTACAAGATCCGGCGCCAGTTCGACGAGGCGCGCGGCGTCTGGCTCTTTTCTGTGGTCGATATCCTGCAGGTGCTCTTGCAGCAGCCGGATTTCCAGACTGCGCGGAATTACTGGAAAGTGCTGAAGAACCGGCTGAAGAAGGAGGGGAGTGAAACGGTTACAAACTGTAACCGGTTGAAATTGCCCGCTGAAGACGGCAAGTTGCGCCTCACCGATGTGGCCGATCCCGAAACGCTCTTGCGCCTGATCCAGTCGGTGCCCAGTCCCAAGGCCGAGCCAATCAAACTCTGGCTGGCGAAAGTCGGTTACGAGCGGTTGCAGGACATGGCCGACCCGGCGCGTTCGGTCGACCGCGCCCGCGAGTACTGGCAGCAGCACGGCCGCAGCGAGAAGTGGATCCAGCAGCGCATGATGGGGCAGGAGACTCGCAACAAGCTGACCGACTACTGGAAAGGGCACGAGATCAAGGGCGAGGCGGAATACGCCATACTCACGAACATCATCCATCGGGAGTGGTCCGGCGTCACGGTCAAAAAGCACAAAGAGATGAAGGGGCTAGAGCGTCAGAACCTGCGCGACCACATGACCGAGGCGGAATTGATCTTCACCGCCCTGGCCGAACTCGCCACCCGGCAGATCGCGGAAAGCGTGAACGCCACCGGCATGGTCGAGAACAGCGCCGCCGGCAAGAAGGGCGGCGGCGTGGCCAAGAAAGCCCGGCAGGAACTCGAAGCGAAAACCGGCAAAAAAGTGGTCTCGGACGAGAATTACCTGGCCCCGCAGGTGTTTTCAGACCGCTCAAGAAAGCAATCCGGCGAATAGTCATAACCCCCTTCCATGCAGGCGATTAGAAAATTGGTTGTTTTCACCTGTTTGACACAGGCGCTTTAGCGTCTCTCACAAAACGGCTTTTGTGTGACGCAAACGGATTTGAGGTGAACGAGTGAGACGCAAGCGCCCCACGGAGGAAGTCGGCCGGTGACAGACTGTCACCAACTGAAACGGGCAAAAGGCATTGTTTTTATGGAACTGAAGGACTTTCAGAAAGAGTCGCTGGCGAAACTCGATGCGTTCCTGCGCGCCGCGCGCGCGGGGTCGCTGGCCGGCGCGTTCGAACAGGTGGCCAAGCCAGACCGGCCCGACCTCTTCCGGCCCTACCGGCCGCTCACCGACACCACGGCCGAAGCGCCGTTCGTCTGCCTGCGGCTGCCGACCGGCGGCGGCAAGACCATCCTCGCGACCCATGCGGTCAAGACCGCCGCCGAAGCCTGGATGTGCACCGACTCGCCGCTGGTCCTGTGGCTCGTGCCCACCAGCATGATCCGCGACCAGACCCTCGACGCGCTGCAGGACGCGAAACACCCTTACCGGAAGGCGCTGGATGACGCGTACAAGGGCCGCGTGCGCGTGCTCGCCCTGTCGGACTTCGCGCAGTTGCGTCCGCAGGACCTGGTCTCGCGCGCCAACATCCTCATCGGCACGCTGGCCACGGCGCGCGTGGACAAGACCGAGAGCCGCAGGGTGTACGACCACAACGAAGACCTGGAACCGTTCTTCGCGCGCGGCGTGCCGGAAGGGGCTGAGCTGGAGCGCGACCCGGATAGCGGCAAGGTGAAGTACTCCTTCATCAACCTGCTGTCGCTGGTGCGTCCGCTGGTGATCGTGGACGAGGCCCACAACAACAAGTCGCCGCTCAGCCTGGAGGTCATGAACCGCATCCGGCCCTCGTGCGTGGTGGAATTCACCGCTACGCCGGCGGCGGAGAGCAACATCCTGCACCATGTCGCCGCCTCCACGCTCCAGAAGGAGCAGATGATCAAGATGCCGATCGAGCTGACCCAGCACGACAACTGGCAGCTTGCGCTCCACGCGGCGGTGCAGGAGCAGGCGCGTCTGGCTGCGGTCGCCGTCCATGAAAAGGAGCACCTGCGGCCCATCGTCCTGATTCAGGCGGAGAACAAGGACAAGGATGTCAGCGTCGATGTGGTCCGCGAGTACCTGCTCGCTCAGGAGAATATCCCCGAGGCGCAGATCGCCGTGGCGACCGGCGAGCGGCGCGAGTTGGACGACGTCAACCTGTTCGATCCCGCCTGCCCGGTCCGCTTCGTGATTACGGTTCAGGCGCTCAAGGAGGGCTGGGACTGCTCGTTCGCCTACATCTTCTGTTCGCTGGCGACGGTACACTCGACCAAAGACGTGGAACAGCTCTTGGGCCGCGTGCTGCGGATGCCCTATGCGCGTTGCCGTCAGGCGGAGGAGCTGAACCGGGCGTACGCGCACGTTTCCAGCGCCAGTTGGCCGACGGCGATCGTGCAGCTCCGCGACCGGCTGGTCAGCATGGGCTTCGATGAGACCGAGGCCGAGCGCGCCATCCGCGAGCAGATTGCGGCCGAGAGCGAGCGAGGGCTGAAATTGGAATACCCGGACGCGACAAGCGGCCTGCCGCTGTTCGAGGCGCGCGTCGTCGTCAGGGAGCCGCCCGCGCTGAGCCATCTCGATGCCGTGGAGCGCGACTTCGTGACGGTGCGCCCGACCGCCGACGGCCACACCGAGATCGTGCTGAGCGCGCAGATTACCGATGCGGCGTTACACAAGGTGGAGCAGGCGCTGAAGCCGGCCGAACGGGCGAGCCTGCGCGAGCAGATGGCGCTCCGCCGGCGGCAGGAGCGGCGCCGCAACTGCCCGGCCGAGAAAGGCGAGGCCTTCTCCGTGCCGCAGTTGATGATCCGCATCGACGGCGTGCTCTACCCCGTCGAAGAAGAGCTGTATCTGCGTGAAGGCGTCCGGCTGGTCGACCTGCCTGTGGCTCTGGAAGCGGCTGATTTCGAGGCGGACGAGGGCGCGACGCGCTATCTCGTGGGCATCAACGACAACCGCATGTTCATCCGGACGCTTCGGTGCGAGGAGGTCGATCTGAACGGGTTGGTGGCGACCTGGGACGAGACCGAATTCGTCCGGTTCCTTGCGCCGCGACTCCGGCACAGACATATCCCTCCGACCGTCATGAACGAGTATCTTCGCCGCGTCATCGCCGACCTGAACGAGCGGCGCGGGCTTTCGTTGGCGGTGCTTCAGGCCGCCGTCTTCAAGCTGGAGGACGTGCTGAGGCGGAAAATCGCGAAAGGCGTCGAACAGGCCAAGGCCAAGGGGTTCGACACCCTGCTTTTCTCCAAAGAGGCGCAACCGGAGGTCGGCTACGAGGCTCCTTATGTGTTTCCCAAGGCCGACGCCTACACGCCGCCCAGGTATTACAAAGGGAAGTACGACTTCCAGCGTCATTTCTACGCCGACGTGGCCGCGTTCGACAGCGGCGAGGAAGAAGACTGCGCATGGGTCATCGACAATCTGCCGCAGGTCGAGCACTGGGTGCGCAACATCGCCAATGACGACCGCGCCTACCGCTTCCCGAAGGCGGGCGGTGACTTCTACCCAGACTTCGTCGCGCTCCTCGAGGACGGCCGGCGTCTGGTGGTGGAGTACAAAGGCGAAGGGTACAAGACGACCGACGACTCCAAGGAAAAGAACCTGGTCGCCCGGCTTGCGGCCAGAGCCAGCAAGGGCCAGTTGCTCTACGTGATGGCCGTCGAAAATGACGACCTCGGCCGTTCGGTCGAGGCCCAGATCAAAGCCGTGTTGAACGGCTGACGTCCGCTCCGCGCGTCATTTCCCGCTGCGGATCTCGTAGAGTCGGTAGCCCACCTCTCGGATGCCGGCGATCGTCTCGGGATACGGGGTGTCGCAGCAGTCCACGAACCCGACCTGGAAGTTCTCGCCGTCGAAGCGGCCGGTCGTCGCCTGGTCGCCGAACTGGTGCCAGTGCACGCCCACCACGTTGGGATGCCGGAGCGCCGAGGTCACATACTGCACGTACGTGCGCCCGCGCTCCTCCTGACTCTCCAGCTTGATCAGACCGGGGTGGAACAGCCCGCGGTCCAGCGCGCCGAAATGGAACTCGCCGATGATCACCGGCTTGTCGAGGCCCTGCGGCAGTCTGAAGTCCTCCAGGTGTTTCGCGTAGATGTTGTAGCTGACCAGATCGCAGTGCCTGGCCGCCGCCTTGACCGCGAACTCTGGCCCGCGCCCCGCAAAACGGCAGCCCATGTAGAGCTTGTCCGGCGCCGCCGCCTTGAACTCCTCACGGACGTTCTTGAAGTAGGCGTCGGCGATCGCCAGCGTGAATTCGGCCAGATCGGCCTCGGCCCCCGCGCCCGGACGCCTCGTCTCCGCCAGGAAGGCCTCCCAGTCCGCATACGCCGTGCCCCAGGCCGCGTTCAGCAGGCCGACCGTGGCGTACTTCGCCTGCAGCCTGCGGCGGAACTCGGCTTTCGCCGCCTGGTCGGCGGGCGAGGCCAGCGTCCACGCCGCGAGGTCGGTCGGGCCGCCCCAGCTCAGCTCGTTGTCCACGAAGAAGCCGAAGCACCAGGGGTCCTCCATCTCCGCCCGGTGCTCGGCCATCAGCCGGCGCACATCCGCGCGGAAGGAGGGGTCGAACGGGTCGCGGAACGGCCACCAGCCGTCGTGGCTGCCCGCGATTGGCTTGGACTTCAGCTCGAAGCGGTCGGTGTAGGGCGTACGGCCCATCAGGCAGATCTTCTTGTCCGAGCTGTTGGCGATCGTGTTGAGCCCCCAGCTCCGCAGGCGCTTGTGGGCCAGGTCGGCGAACACCTCGTAGTATCCTGGGCCGTACTTGCGGTAGCAGTTGGCGGAGGAGAAGTCGTACGTGCGCTGGATGTTGCGTTTCACGTAGTACGGATAGAGCAGCTCGTCGCGCGTCGTATAGAACTTGGCGAACGGGCTCCCTTCAGCCGGCAGCTCCGTGAAGTATGACTCGCGGCCGTCTAGCGGCGTGAGGGCGGTGGAGGGCGTCACGCGCACCGGACCGTGCGACCACCAGAGATAGCCCTCAGGATCCACCAGCCACCACTTGCCGTCCATCTTCTCCACCCGGAAGTGGCCCGTCGCCTGCCGCCGCGGCCCGTCCGCCCAGCCGCCGAACCGGCTCCAGCCCCTGGGGCCGGGATGCGCGGCCAAATCGGCCTGCTCGCGCTCTGCCGCCGCCTTCAGCTCGGCGTCGGAATGGATCTTGCCCGGCCACTCCTTGTACTTGAACTGCCCGTAGACATCGATGAAGGGAAAGAACTCCGCCTCCGTCAGCCGCATCCACGCGGGCACCTCCGCCAGCGGCCCGGTGTGAGCCACGATGCGCTTCACGCCCCACAGCCAGTCCAGTTTCGGCTCCTTGATGTAGACCGCCACACCGACCACCCGCGAGGCGTCCAGGTCGGTCACGAGTCCGGTGGTCGTGAACGGCCCGGTACGCATGCCCGCGAGCCGGGCGTTGATCGCCCGCGCGTGAGGCAGCGTCGGCGGCAGCGCCACCTCATAGACCCTCGTGCCCCGCGCGGTCTTGATCCGATCGACGAACACGCCCCGGCCCTTGCCCGCGTCGGCGTCGGGATTGTCCAGCCGTACCGTCAGCGGCAGCTCGCCCTTGCCGTCGCGGTGCACGATCTCGAGCGAGAGCCGGCTGTACCCTGAAAGATCCCACTGGCCCTTGACCCGCACGCCCGGATATCCCGTGTTGCCTTGGGTCGCGATCTCCAGCACCCCCGCGTTCAGCGCGAACGTCCCGCCCGAATGCGACGCGACCGCCGCCAGCGGCGTGCTTGCCGCATCGAACAGCACGACCTCTCCTCCGCGCGCCGCAACCATCACCATCACCAACGCTGGCGCCATCAGTCTCATGAACGTGTCTCCTTAACGTAGTCTCGCACAAGCTCGCGTCGCGCGGTCACGTGCGTCCCAAGGCTAAGCCTGTTTGAAGTAGTCCGTCGCGTCTGCCGGACGGATCTCGGTCAGCGTGCCCTTGTAATGCCGGAGCGAGGTGGGCTGATAGGGATATCTGACGATCGCCGCCTCGTTCAGTTCCACGCCGAGGCCCGGAGTGTCGGGGATGTGCATGTAACCGTCGCGGAGCGTGACCCGCTCCTGGCAGATCTCGCGCCGGTAGGGGACATCGCTGGCCATGGTCTCCAACAGATAGAAGCCCGGCTGCGAGGCGGCCAGTTGCAGCGTGGCCGCGTTGGCCACCGGCCCGCTCGGATTGTGCGGGCAGAACGGGATGTGGTGCGTCTCGGCGACGGCCGCGATCTTGCGCAGCTCGGTGATGCCTCCGGCGTGCGAGACGTCCGGCTGCACATAGTCGGCGCCGCGCGCCTCCAGCAGCGTGCGGAACTGCCAGGCGCTGTAGAGCCGCTCGCCGAAGGAGAGCGGGACTTTCACGCGGCTGCGCAAGTCGGCAAGCGCCTCGACCGTGTCCGGGATGATCGGCTCCTCGAACCAGAGGATGTTGAAATCCTCCAGCGCGTGAGCGACACGTAGGGCGGTCGGCAGGTCGAACCGGCCGTGCCCTTCGATCAGGATCTCGGCACGCCCGTCCACCGCCTCGACAACCTTCTCGACGCAACGGAGCGCCTTCCGGAAAGCCTGCGGTTCCAGGTGACGGTACGCTGAGCCGAAGGGATCCCACTTGAGGCCCTTCCAGCCGACCTTCTCCACCGCCTCCGCCGCCTTCTCGCCGAACTCCTCCGGCTCCTTCGCCCCGGCGAACCAGCCGTTGGCGTAACACGGCACACGGTCGCGCACCTGCCCGCCCAACAGCCGCCAGACCGGAACGCCAAGGCTCTTGCCCAGAATATCCCAAAGCGCGATGTCGATCGCCGATATCGCGCTCATCAGCACCGGCCCGCCGCGCCAGTACGCGTCGCGATAGCTGCTGTGCCACAACGCCTCAATATCGCGCGGATCTTTCCCGATCAGGTCGCGCTCCAGTTCCTGGCAGGCTGAAACGACCGTGTGCTCCTTGTACTCCAAAGTCGCCTCGCCGACACCGTGCAGCCCCGGCTCGTCCGTCAGCACCTTGACGAACACCCAGTTTGTCCGGTACGCGTTGCAGACGAACGTCTTGACCCCCGTAATCTTCATTCCGAATCCCTCCGGTCTCTCACGAACGTGAACAGCAGCGAGGCCAGCATGGCTAACCCCCCGATTACATAGGCGACCGCCATGAGCCTGAAGCCGAGCCGCATGCCCGCCTCTGTGCCGATCCGTTTCATGTGATAGCCGACCAGCCAGGGGCCTGCCGTACCGCCGACCAGAAAACCGAACATGGTCAGCAACCCGACCGCCGTGGCACGGAAACGCGCCGGCACCACATCGAAGAGCGAAGTATGCGTGTTGATCTCGAAGAGTCCCCGAAACACACCGTAGAGCGCGCAGAACACCCAGACCGCCATGACCGTCGTTGACTTCCCGACCATATACAGCGTCGGCGCCCCCAGCAGCAGCGCCGCCACCTGCAGCCGCAGGCGGAACTTGGGGTCACGCTTCACGCAGCAGTCCGTCAGGAAGCCGCCGCACAGGATCGTGACCATCGCCGCGAGCACATGGTACGTGAAGGCCCCGCTGGACTGGGTCTTGCTCAGCCGGAACAGCCCTTCAGGATCCTGCAAATATTTGGGCACCCAAAACCAGTATATGTTGTTCACAAAGACGACCGCCGTGAAAGCGACGGTCAACAGCACCGCGCTGGGTATCCGGATCAGCGCGCGTAGCGCCTCCAGCACGCCGGGCCTGTCCGGCCCGCCCGCCGCCTCCGCGGTGTCATGCGGCGCGTCCTTGAGCCGGAATATCGCGATGACCCCCAGCGCCACGCCGAAGAGTCCGAAAGCGGCGAACGACCAACGCCAGCTCCAGCGCTCGGCGATGTACGCCGAGATCACGCCGCAGGTCATCACGCCGATGTAGAGCGCGGACTGATGCACGGACATCGCCACGGCGCGCGTCTCCTTATGGAAACTGGCCAGCAGCGAATATCCCGAAGGCGCATACAGCGCCTCACAGGTGGCCGACGTGACACTGTAGAAGAGCACGAGCGTGAGAAACCCCACCGAAGCGCCTGCCAGCGCAGTCGCGGCGCTCCCCACGATCAGCGTCCAGGTGATGATCCATTTGCGGCTGTAGCGGTCCCCGAGGATGCCGGAGACGGGGATCATGACGCCGAGCACGATCGAAAGGCAGGCCGGCACCCACCCCGTCAGCTCATCCGAGAGATTCAGGTCGCGCTGGACATCCGGGACCACGATCCCCAGAACCGCACGACCGGCCTGATGCGTGAAGAACGCCAGCGAGAGCCACAACAACAGCTCCCACTTGTAGGTTTTTGATGATTTCATGTTTATTACGTCTGACCCGTCCGACCTGTCAGACCCGTCTGACTTTCTCGATACCCCCTCACAAATCCGTATCGACCGGCATGTGCTGCGCGCTGCACCCGGCGTCCACCACGAGGCGCTCACCGCCGATGTTACGCGCCGCGTCCGACGCCAGGAACGCCACGGCCTGCGCGATGTCATCACCGGAGGCTTCTGCCCCCAACGGACAATTCAGCCGGCGCCGCGCGCGCGTCCCCTCGCTGATCCTCTCCCAGCGGTCGGTGAAGATGTACCCCGGCGCGACCATGTTCACCCGTATCCCCTTCGGCCCCAGATCCACCGCCATCGAACGGGTCAGCGCATCCAGCCCGCCTTTGCTCGACACATACGCCGTCCGGTTACGGATCGCCCGCATCGAGACGTTCGAGCCGAGGTTCACGATCACCCCCCGGCTCTCCTGTCTGAGCATCATCTTAACCGCTTCCTGTGACACTTGGAAAGTGCCGAGTAGGTTCGTCCGCACGACCGACAGGAAATAGTCCGGCTCCATCTCCTCGAAAGCCGGCCCTATCCCCTGGTTACAGGCGTTGTTGACGAGGATGTCGATGCGCCCGTACACCTCGCGGATCTTGTCGAACATCGCCCGCACCTGCCCCGTGTCGCCGATATCGGCCGGCAGCTCAAGGAAGCCGTCATATCCCATCCCCCGCAGCGTCTCGCCACCCCGCGCCGTGCTCTCAGGCGTGGAGCCGTTCACACCGACCCGCGCGCCCTCGCGCAGGAAGAGCGCCGCGATACTCACCCCTGTGTTCCGGCTCGCGCCGGTCACCAGGACCACCTTGTCTTGAAAACGCATCAGAACACCTTCCCCTTGTACCTCTCTAGCCATGCGGCGAACGGCGCCTGCCACGCGTCCCGCTTGCCGACGAACAGCCGCCCTTTCTCCGCCAGCGCCAGCGCGTCCTCCGGCACCTTAGCGCCGATCACCGCCACGAAATCCACGCCCTCCGCGCGCGCCGCCAGCGCGCCCTCGGCCTCAGCGCCGAGCGCGCCCACCGAGCCCGCCCGCACCTGCCACTCCGCCGCGCGGCCGCGGATCAGCGCCAGCGCGCCTGCCGCCTCCTGGGCGACCTCCTCCGCCGACTTGCCGTCCGTCTCCACGACAAACGCGTGAACCTCCTGCGCGTTGAGCCATTTGACCCAGCCGCCCGCCTCCGCCTTCTGCGCCACCACCAGCACCGCAGGCGCGGGCTGCTGCGTGCCCGGCAGCAGATGGACACCCACCTTCGGCACGGCTGCTGCCGCCGCAGACTGCTTCGGCTGCGCCGCCGGCGCGCGCTTCGCGCCTTTCTTCTCGCGCGCCGGAACGAAATCAAGCTGCCCGCGATCCATGAGCGCGCCCGGCCCGTCGTACACCGGCACGTCCGTGAACACCGTAGTCCCGTCCGCCACGGTCATCTGCCCCGCCGGAATCTCGTAAAGGTTCCCTGTGATCAGATCCGCCCACACGGGCTCCTTAAAGCGCCCGCCCTTGACCGTCACCCGCACCGTCTCGATCTCGGAGTGGTTGGAGGGAATCTCCGTGCCGTCCCACAACGCCACCACGTCGAGACCGCTCCTCCGGTCGCGGAACGCGAACCACGTCAACGCCTTCTCCGTCCCCTCGACCGTCAGCGCGTACTCCGGCAGTCGTTCCAGCGCGTCATGGAAAGCCGTCACCACATTCTGTACCGTATAATACGCCGTCTTCACGCGGATGATCGCATTGTCCGGACTGGTCTTGAGTAACCCGTAGCGCGAGATGAAGTCCTTGTGGTAACTGAGATCCGAGATCGTGAACACCGACGACTCGACGCCGTGGCCGATGTCGCACAGCATCCGCCGCGCGTTCCACTTGGCGTGCGAGTACTCGGTCCAGTCAATCCCCGCTAGCGCGAACTGCACCTCCTCGGACGCGCATCCCGCCTCGCCCTGCCACGCCCTGATCTTCGGCGCGACTTCCGCCAGCATCGCGTTGAACTCCGCCATGCGCCCGTTCAGCCGGTCGGGGTTGCCGCTGTAGCCGTGATAGATCGCCCAGTGGAAGAGGTCGAGCTTGCCCTGCTCCTGGATCGAGATCAGCATGCTTCGGATCATCTCCAGATTCAGCCCGGCCAGCACGAACGCGCCGATCTTGGCCTGCGGATCGACCCGCTTGATGATCTCTGCGGTGCGGATGTTGTTGGCGACGATCTGCGCGGGCGTGTTCTCCTTGCGCAGGTTCGGCTCGTTATACATCATCCACTCTTTCACGCCTTTGGCCGAGTAACGTCGCGCCATCGCCTCGACCCACCGGTCCCACGCCGCCAGCGTCTCCTCGCCTGCCGGCAGGAGCCCGCCCGGTCCCGTCGCTCCGCCCGGTTCATACAGCCGGTTGTTGTACGACGTCTCCAGGCATACCTCCAGCCCCAGCTCGTGCGCGCTGTCCACGATCCGGTCGAGCCACTCGAAATCGTACTCGCCCTTCCTCTTCTCAGTACGGTTCCAGCCGCCCTGCAAGCGGATACGCCGGATGCCCAGCGGCACCAGATACCCCTTGTATGCCTCCCAGTCCGCCAGATCGCGGTCGAGCGTCTCGCATCCAAGCGACCACATCGACGTCTCAAGCTGACCGACCGGTTTCGGGATCAGCGTGCCGATCTTCTTCAGCGCCGGTTTCAGCGCGCTCTGCACCCGCGTCGGCGTCTGATCCAACATCGGCGGCAGAACCGCAGCCTTGGGCTTCATGTCTGAGAAGAACCGCACCGGCCGCAGGAACTGCTCGGGATGCAGCGCCTCCGCCGTCAGCCGCACCTCGTCCAGCCAGCCGTCCAGCCCGCGCCCCAGCACGAGGTCGCTCTCGTCATACACCAACGGGTTCAGCACCGTCCCCTTGCCGCTCGGCAAATAATCCACGTACAGCACCGCCGCCCGCGTCGCCGCATCGTAGGTCAGCGCCACCTGATGCCACGCGCCGTCGTTCACCAGCGCCGCCGAGCCGACGATCTGGTTGAAACCAGGCCCGCCGCCCGCGGCTCCCGCTTGCGTGTCGAACCGCACCCCGAGCGTCCCGCCCGGCGTCAGCGAGAGCGACCAGCTCGCGCCCGTCTGTCCGCCGCGCCGCTTGCTCGCCACCAGCGCGTGGCGCTCCGTCTGCCGCGCCACCCGCACGAACGCCTCCACCGTGAAACTCTCCGGCCGCGTCAGCGCCTCCTTGCCCGAGACCGTCACCTCGCCGCCCACCGGCGCGCCGCCGCCCCTGACCTCCTCCGGAACGCGGAAACGCAGCGACGCGCGGTTCTCCGGCGCGACCGGCAGCCCGCTCGCGCCGTCCCACAGCTCCTTGACCGGCACCTCTTCCGCAAACACCGGCGCCGCGCCCTTGTCGAACACGCCCGCCGTGCCGCCGACCTTGCCCTCCTCGAACCGCCAGAACGCTGTCGGCCCCGCGCAGGCCGCGCCTGCCACCCAACACAAAAGACCCCGTATGTTGCCCATCCTCATCCCTTGTCGCCCCCCCACTTGAGCGTTGCGTGCTGAACGCCTCGCAGCGCGCTTGCCCACCGCCCAGTCCCTGCCGTCACCGCGATCACCAGACTTGAATCATCGTCCCCTTCGGCGGAGGTGGCGGGATTTCGTACATGCCGAACACGCTCGGATCCGCCTGCAGGCCGCCGAGCAGGGGAATCACCACCCGGAATCCGGTCACCCCGGTCAGGGCGATCGGCGGGCCGTTGGTGAAGTCGCTGAGCGCGAAAGTGGCGATCGAACCGTAGAATCCAGGGTTGTGCCTGTCACTGACCCGGATGGCGTTCCACTTTGGGCTAGGTGTCCCGTAGTCGGGGCTGGTCAGCTCCAGCGCCCAGTTATAGATGCGCGTGTTCCCCGCAAGCGGATAAACGATCATCGTGTCCATCGTGCCCGCCGTGTCCACCTCGCATTCGCTCAGGAAGAACCGCACCCGGTCATTCGTGCTGTTCACTGTTCGCCCGAGCGAAAAATCCATGCTGTTCGCATTGGCCACGATCTCCGTGAACTTCAGCCCGCTCATCGCCTCCACTGTTGACAGGGGCACATTGGTGTTGGTCTGGTAGACCGCGCCGCCCGAAACGCTGGTGCAGGTCAGGCCCGTCAGATTCGTGAACGTGCCTTCGCTGGTGGTGAGGCTCACGACCGTCTGGAGGTTGGTCTCCGGACTTTCGACAAAACCGGGCGAGAACGTCGCCGTAGCGGGTAGCACACGGGACGTCGACGGCGAGTAGGGCGGCGCCGGCTCCCCGATCACGGCCACGAGGTTGGGGTCGTAGCCCGTGTTTCCCGTCAGCTCGATCCCGTCGAAGGTCAGCACCCCGGTGCCATTTGTGAAGTCGCTGTGCCGGAAGACGGTCACAAACGCATGCATGATCAGGTTGCCGTAGGTGTTCTGCCAGAGGTGCCCCGTGTCACCGTAGTCCGCCGCCACGATGGCCCGCACCCAGCCCCCGACGCGTGCGCCGTTGAGCGTGGGGTACACGGTGATCGGATCTCCCGTGTTCTGCTGATTGGTGCCCAGCTCGCCCAGCACAATGCCCACGCTGTCGTCCTCCACGGTCAGCCCGAGCTTAAACTTGGCCCCGCCGCTCTCAAAATTCACGACCGCCTGCGTGAGCTGAAGCCCGCTCAAGGCATTGGTCCGGGTGATGGCATCAGGCTCGAGCACCGCCCGCGAGAGGGTGCCTGCCGCACACGACGTGCAGAGCGCACCCGAAGGCGGATACCACGAGGAACCGAGCTGGATATAGGCGAGCGTCTGCCCGTTCGACGTGATCCCGGAAGCACTGAACCCCGGAACGGTCAGAACATTCGACACCGGCACCGGCGCAGCCCGCGCCACCGCACACGCCAGGACAACACCCGCCACGCCCCTTCCGGCCTTGAACGCATTCATACCCTCTCCCATCCGCATTTGCACGCCATATCTCTGACGGCTATCCTAATCGAGAGCACCTTGACACCTTGGACCATCAATCAAAATGATAGGGGCTGAAACGAACGTGGATCAATCTCGATAATGCGAACTCAACCCTCGATTTTACGAAGCGGGCCAAGATGAGGGGAGGGGCTGACGCCTGGCCATGGGGCAGGGGGGTGGGGGACGCGCCGAAGTCCCTTCGGTCCGCAGGATGCATCCATTTTGGGATTGCTGGGCCGCCGGATAAGCGTTACGTTTGACCCGTGACTCCGAATCGGCCAGCCAAGAAGACCACCCGACAGCGTATCCCGCAGGTCGCCATCCTGCTGGAGTCGTCGCACGAGATCTCGCGTGGCATGATCCGCGGCATTCTCGCCTACGTGCGGCTCCATGGGCCGTGGGCGCTGCACCTCGAGTCCGGAGGCTGGAGCGACCAGAAACTGCCGGACCTGAAGGTCTGGCGCGGTAACGGCATCATCGCGCGCGTGCCGACGCCGCAGGTCGCCGACGCCGTCGTGGCGGCGCGCCTGCCCACCGTCCTGATCGACCCCCTCGACGCCTATCTGAACGCGAGGCACCCGCTGTCCCGCTGCAGCCGCATCCAGTGCGATTCGGCGGAGGTGGCGCGGCTGGCCGCCGACCACTATCTCGCAAACGAGTTCAAGCATTTCGCCTTTGTCGGCGAACCCAGCGGCATGAACTGGTCATGCTGGCGCCAGGAGGCCTTTGTCCTTCGGCTCAAAGAGGCCGGGTACGGCTGCGCGGTCTATCAGAATCCGTGCGCGGTTGAGCGCGCGGAGTGGGAGCTGGAGCGCAAGCGCATGAGCCGCTGGCTGCTCAGGCTCCCCAAGCCGCTCGCCGTCTTCGCGGCGAACGACGAGCGCGGCCGACAGGTCTTGAACGCCTGTCTGGCCGCCGACCTGCCCGTGCCGTATGAGGTCGCCGTGCTGGGCGTGAACAATGACGTGATGATCTGCGAGACCAGCCAGCCGCCGCTCTCGAGCGTGGCGGTCGATATGGAGCAGGCGGGGTATACGGCCGCCGAGCTGCTGGACAAGCTGATGCGCAAGGCGCTGCGCGGGCAGCAGCGCGTGTCCTTCAAGCCGCAGCAGGTCGTGACCCGCGCCTCCACGCAGCGCTTGCAGGTCAACGACCGCCTCGTGATCCGCGCGCTGGAATACATCCGCATCAACGCGGGGCTGAACATCCGCGTGTCCGATGTGGCCGACCACGCCGGGGTGACCCCGCGCTGGCTGGAGAAACGCTTCGCGCAGTCGTTAGGACGCTCGGCCATGGACGAGATTCAGCGCGTCCGCATCGCGACCGTCTGCTCGCTGGTCGCCCACACCGGCCTGACCTTCTCGGAGATCGCGCGCCGCTGCGGCTTCACCGGCGCCAACCACCTCGGCGTGCTCTTCCGCGACGCCTGCGGCATGACCATGCGCGACTACCGCGAACGGCACCGCCACGCCTGACCCGCAGGCGGCTTGGAGAGGTCATTCGACCCGCTCGAACAGCGCGGTGTCGGGCGTGGCGAAAGGGTAGGTGAAGCGCCTGTCCCGCACCGGAACGACACGCCCCGTGTACAGCTCGCGCACCGCGCGGCACGCCTGCGGCAGCGTGATCGTCTTATCGCCGCCTTGCGCCACATGCACCGCGACCAGCCGCTCGTTGGCGTAGACCGGCACCGCCTCCTCGCAATAGATCGTCACGCCCGCCGCGACCGCCGCCTGCCGCAACGACTGCGGCGTCAGCGCGTCGTACGTGCCCGCGTAGACCGCCGTCCAGCCGTCGCGCACGGCCGTGCTGACGCCCGGAGTCCTGAAGGCGGTCCCGGTGAGCGCCGCCACCCGCGCCGGATCGAGACTCTGTCCGTCGCTGACGCCGGGCGCGTAGACGAACACCGCCGTCCGGCCGCCGCACAGCGCGTGACGCTTGAGCAACGCCGCCTTCTCCGGCGTGATCTCGAAAAGCCCCGGGAACACCAGCAGCCTGACCTGCGACAGGTCCGCGCGCGGCAGATCGTTGACAGAATAGATCTCGAACGGCGCGCCCAGCCGGTTCAGCGTGTTGCGCGTGCCCTGATAGAGCTTCGCGACCAGCGGGTGCTGGTCGTTCACCAGCCGCGCGCTCTGCGGATCCACGACCAGCGCGACCTCAGCCACCGGCTTGAGCGGCAGCCCCGCGTAGTCGTCCCAGAGCCGCTTGCTCTGCGCGACCACCTGCATCGTCTCAGGCGTCCTGAACACCCCGCCCCACATGTCGAAGCACCAGAGCGACGCCTGATTGACGATCGCCAGCGCGAACTCGCGCTTGAGCCCCGCGTCGGTCTCGGCCTGGTCTTTCCACGGCACCATCCACCCGATCGAGACGTACTCGTCAAGGGCGCAGTTATAGGTCGGCGTGCGGTGGTCGATCTCGTGTAGGAAGCCCTTGCCGTGCAGCCGCCGCGTGCCGTTCGGAACCATGAAGCCGCTGCCGCCGCCCACCGGCCGGTCGCCGTACGTGCCGGGGCTGATGAAGAAATCGATATCCGGCGAGGCGTAGAGCCGCTCGTACTCCAGATGGCCCGCCCACACGAGGCGGTTGTGCGTCAGCTCCAGGATGTAGCCGAAGAACATGCCGATCTGCCGCTGCCGCGGAATCAGGCCCCGCACCTGGGCGGCAAAGCCGAGGACCGCATCGACCACCGTGTCGCCGGTGAACTGCGCGTAGTCGATCACGTCACGCTCCTCGGCCGGGTCGCGGAGGAAGTTGTCGAGCGCGGCGCGGTCCAGGCGCGCGTATGACGGCACCGGTATTTCCGCCAGGCCTCGCGCCTTCCGCCACGCCTGCCACGCCGCGGTCTTGGCCCGGCCCGCCGTTCCGCGGCTGTAGTCCATCCACTCGTCAGTCTGTCCGGCCGCCAGCAGATAGGCCCGGATGCGGTCGCCGTAGCGCGCCTCCAGATGCCGGACGACCGCCTGGACGTACTCGCCCGTCTCCTTGCGCCACGCGGGGTTGGCGCAGGCGCAGCTCAGCATGGTGAAGCTCTCGCACTCGGCGCTGTGGCCTTTTAACGAGAGCTGCCGCTGCAGCCAGACCGGGGTGTTGAGGTCGAGCATACAGATGAAGGCCGCGTTGCTGTTCACGGCCAGCACGTCATCGTACTGCTTGTCCAGCGAGCCGAAGTCGTACTTGCCGAACCAGCGCCAGACGGGCGGGTACTTGCAGTAGGGCTGCCCCAGCGAGTTGTCGGTGTTCGCCGCGAAAATGCAGACCGTGTCGACGCCGACGTCGCGGAACTGCGCCATGGCCTCGAATTCGGGCCAGAACGAACGGTAGGCGAACGCCAGCGGCGGCCGCTCCTCGGCGAGCGCGCCGACCGCGAAAACCGCCAGCGCAAACCGCGCCGCTTTGCGAAGTAGCTCAGACATACGCCGCCCTCGCTTCCGTAGGCTGCAGGAGATCATGAGCAAGGGCTACGAGATCCCGTCCGTCCCGGCCTGAGCCCGCCTAGACCGAAACCTCCTTCAGCTCCCACCCTTTGCGGAAGTGGGGCTTGACGAAGGCGCTGGCCTGCTCGCTGTTGGTGAAGCGCAGGTTCTTGGCGTCCCACAGCAGCTTCTGGTTAGGGAAGCGCCAGCAGATCGTGCCGAGCAGCATCCACTCTGTGAACGCGGCGGAGATGCCGAAGTTCGAGCAGGCCGCCGGGCCGCCCTTGCAGGCGCGGATCCAGTCCTTGAAGTGCCCCGGCGAGCGCTCGATGACCTCGGGCGGCTTCTTGTAGTCCTTCATCTTGGCCTCGGGGATCAGGCGCACGCCTTCGCCGCGGCCGGTCGTGCCCATGAAGCCCTTGGTTCCGACAAAGACCTCGTTGTAGGGCTTCACGTCTTCAGGCGTCAGCCCCTCCGGAGCCTGGAACTTGCCGCACATCTTGCCCTCGTACCAGTAGACCGTCACGGGGGGCATCTTGCCGCCGGGCACATGCGGGTTCGGTCGCTCGCCGAACTCGAAGCGGCACGCGTAGTGCGGGTAGGTCACCTCGTTGACCTCGTCGACCGCGATGCACTCCACGCTGAGCGGATCCGCGAGCTGCAGGCCCCAGTTGGCCGGGCCCATGATGTGCACGCCCCAGTCGCCGATCATCTGCGTGCCGTAGTCGATGAAGCCGCGCCACTGGATCGGCGCGATTTTCGGGCTGTAGTCGCGCAGCGCCGCGCGGCCGGTCCACAGCTCCCAGTCCAGCGTGCGCGGCAGCTCCTCCTTGGCCGGCCACGCCTTGACGCCGCGCGCGAAGCCGCCGCCGCTCATGCCGTGGACCTCCTTGATCTCGCCCAGGTCGCCATTCCAGATCGTCTCGCACGCGATGCGCGTCGCCGGGTGCGAGTAGCCCTGGTTGCCCATCTGTGTGGCCACCTTGTACTTCTGCGCCGCCTTCGCGAGCTGGCGGCACTCCCACACGCTCTGCGCCAGCGGCTTCTGGCAGTGCACGTGCAGGCCCCGCTCCATCGCCCACAGTGCGGCGGTCGCGTGCATGTGGTCGGGGATCGTGATCGTCACGGCGTCGAGGCTCTTGTGCTCCTTGTCCAGCAGCTCGCGGAAGTCACGATACTTCTTGGCCTGCGCGTACTTCCCCGCCGACTTGTTCAGGAAGGTCTCGTCCACGTCGCAAAGGGCGTAGATGTTCTCGCTGCTGACGTTATTCACGTCGCTGGCGCCCTGCATGCCGCCGACGCCGATGCAGCCGATGTTCAGCTTGTCGCTCGGCGCCAGTTGGCCCGAGCGCGCCACCACGTGCCGCGGCACGATCGAGAACGCCGCGCCCGCCGCGGCGGCCGAACCCAGAAACGAGCGGCGCGACAGCTTGGCCGCACCTTGAGGCTGACTCTTCATGTGACGCCCTTTCGCTCCATCACTCCACCATTTCACCATCCCACCATTCCAAGCCCCACTCTTACGCCAGGGCCTGCTTGCAGTACTGGACGCACTTGGCGACCTCTTTGACCGCGTCGGAGCCTTCGGGAATCTTGTACTCCAGTTCGATGTCGGCGAAGATCGGCAGCTTGGCTTTCTTCAGGAGCTGCAGCGCCCCGACGACCGGCGTGTCGCCCTCGCCGAACGGCATGTTGGCGCCGCCGTTCGCCTTGCTCTTGCGGTCCTTGAGGTGCAGGCTGTAGATGCGGTCGCGGTATTTCTCGATGAGCGCCAGGACGCAGTCCGCGTTCGCCGCCACATAGTGGCCGATGTCGAGGTTGATCGCGAGGTTCTTGCCGTACGACAGGATCGCCCCGTCGTAGGTCGTCGCGTTGATCTGCGTGTGGTTGTGGAACGCGACCTTCACGCCGTGGCGGTCCGCGAGCGGCCCGAGGCGCTTGGCCGCCTCCTCGCTGATCTCGCGCGTGATGGCTTTGGCGCCCAGCGCCTTGGCCACGTTGAAGTAGTACTCGATCTTCTCGTCCGTCACCTTGGCGTCGCCGATGTTGCCGAACTTGACGATGTGGATGCCGACGCCCGCGTCCGCGTACATCTTCTTCAGCGCCGCGACCTTTTCCAGGTCATTGCCGGCGAACGACTCGACCACGTCGCCCATCAGCTCGATCGAGCTGAGACCGCAGCCGAGCACATGCTGCAGCACCGCCTCGGCGCCCTTGGGCATCGAGCGGAAACTGTAGGTGATCGTGCCGATCTGCACGCCGCCGAAACAGGAGTTCGGCTTGGCTTCCGCGCCAAACAGCTTGGCGGGAGCCAGCGCCGCCGCGCCCAGCGCCGCCGCGCCGCCTAAAAACGACCGACGTGAGACAGAAATCGCCTGACTGTTCATCCTGGTTCCCTCTTTCGTTGTGGCTGCGCCTCGCCTGCGCGCCTTTTCTTAAGGCCGTCCGCGAGGCGCCCGGTTCAAGTGTGCGGGGATAAGGATAAGCCTTGTCCCGGCCGTAAGCAATCCTGTTGTGCGTTCTCAGTGGGGAAGGGGGGCACGTTCAGATACGCCGCACGCGGCGGGGACGCCGCCTCCACCGTAGCGCCCCTCCCGCTGTCCGCCACCACTCGTCCTTGTTCTCGTCCTCGAAAACGCGGCCGGATCGAGGACGAGGACGAGAACGAGGACGAGCACGAGAACGAGGAGGAGTGTGGGCGTCGCAGAAACTTGGTCGCGACTTCTGTCGGTCTGGAGAGCGGGGACTGGCGCACAGGCAAGATGCCCGTGCCACGCGATACCGGGCCTCTCATCCTTCGGAGGCCAGAACTCGCCTTCGCTAAGGATCCGCGTGGGGCGCGGGCCAGGGAAGCGTGCTCAGCAGGGCCCGGTCCGCGAGGAACGCGGGCGCGTCATACACCGGCACGTCGCGGAAGACGGTCTTGCCGCCCTCCGCCGAGACGCGCTCCTTGGGAAACGCGTATACGCCGCCCGTGAGCGTGTCCACCCACACCGGCTCGGCGAACGTCGCGCCCGTGATCGTAAGCGTCGCGCGCACGGTGGCGTTGTGGTTCGACGGCACGACGCTCTTGTCCCAGAACACGCACACCTGGCTCCCGCTCTTCACGTCGCGGTGGCCGAACACCGCCAGCGGGCGCTCGCACGCCGCCACACACGGGTAGTCGGGGATCGGCTCCAGGGCGTCGTTAAACACCGAGACCACATTCTGCACCGTGTAGTACGACGGCTTGACCTTGAGCACCCGGAACCGCTCTGCCGCGCCCGCGGTCTTCAGCAGCCCGTAGCGCACCAGCCCGTTGTGGAACGACGTCGTGCGGTAGTCGAGGTCTGCCGCGGTGAACACCGAGGAGTCTACGCCAAGCCCGATGTCGCCCAGCATCCGCCGCGCCACCCACTTGGCCTGCGTCAGCTCGGTCCAGGGATATTTGCAGAGCGCCCCCGACTCGCACCACTCCGACTGCGTCCCGGACTCGCCCTGCCACAGCCGCAGGTTCGGCGCGTGCGCCCGGACCACCTCCTGCGCCTTGACCACGGCGTCGTATTTCTCGTCCGGGTTCCGCGTGTAGTGGTGGTAGACGATCCACGTGAACAGCTCGGTCTTCCCTTGGGCCTGGAGCGCCTTCACGAACGGCTCGATGATCTCGACCTTGGGCGCGCACAGGCAGAGTGCCGCGATGCGCGCGTCCGGGATCACCCGCTTGATGATCTCCGCCGTCCGGATGTTGAACGCCGTGATGACCTCCGGGCTGTTGGCGCCCTTCAGCTCCGGCTCGTTCCACATGCTCCAGTCGCGCACCTTGCCCTTGTAGCGCTCGGCCATCAGCCCCACCCATTTGTCCCACGCCTTGAGCGCCTCCTCCGAGGTCGGCATGCCGCCCGCCAGCGTGCGCCCGCCGCCGCCGGGGTACGCCGGGTTGCCGTAGCTCGTCTCCAGCCAGATCTCCAGCCCCCGGTCGCGCGCGTCGTCGATGATGCCGTCGAGCCACGCGAAATCGTAGATCCCCGGATCCTTCTCCGTCCGCGCCCAGCCGCCTTGCAGGCGGATGCGCCGGATGCCCAGTGCGGGCAGGTACTCCTTGAAGGCGTGATAGTCGGAGTATTCGCGGTCGATGGTCTCGCAGCCGAGCGTCCAGCGCGACGTGCCGATCTCCCGCACCCCCTTGGGCGCGAGCGTCCCCAGCCGCCGCATTCCCGGATCGAGCGTGGTCTGCACCCGCGTCGCCGTGTTGTCGATCACCTGCGCCGAGACTCCGCCCATCAGACCGACCGCCACAATGAAACCCGTGAGCTTACGCATACCCCATCCCCTCGCCTTGGGCCGACAGGCGCGATCGCGCCCCAGCCGCCTCCCGTCGCGCGCCACAACCGGCGGACTGGCCCCCATAGGGCGGGCCTGCGCCTGGGCATGGCCCCTAGGGTCAGCCCCGTTTACGCAGGTAGAGCACCCAGTAGACCATGCCCACGAACACGGCTCCGCCCACCATGTTGCCGATCGCCACGGGAAGCAGGTGCGTGAGCGCGAAACGGGCCGCCGTGAGGCCTGACAGGTCGACGCCCGGCAGGAGGCGCGTGACCGTCGGTTCGCCTTTAAGCAGCAGTCCGGCCGGCACGAAGTACATGTTCGCGATCGAGTGCTCGAAGCCCATGGCCACAAAGGCGGTGATGGGGAATAGGATCGCGAGAATCTTGTCGGTCACCGAACGGCAAGCGTGGCAGAGCCAGATGGCCAGGCAGACGAGGATGTTGCAGAGCATGCCGCTACTGAACGCCTGTCCGAACGTCAGGCCCATTTTCGCCTGGGCGATGGCCAGGGCCTTGACGCCCACGGCGGCGCCGTTGGCGGTCCAGTGGCCGCTGGCGTGGACCAGCCAGACGATGGCCAGCGCGCCCGCGAGGTTGCCGCAGAAGACGAAGGCCCAGCACCGCAGCATCTGCCGCACCGTGATCTTCCGGCTCAGGCAGCCCATGATCATCAGCGTGTCGCCGGTGAAGAGGTCCGCGCCCGCGACGACCACCAGGATCAGGCCGAGCGAGAAGGCCACGCCGCCGACAAGCCGGGTCAGGCCCGCGCCGAGCGCCGAGTCGTGGATCACGGCGGTGAAGAAGGCCGCGCCGAGGGCGATGAACGAGCCGGCCTGCACCGCGAGAAAGAACGCGGTGACGAAATCGCGGTTCGCCTTGCGAATGGCCGAGGCCTCCGCGCGCAGGGCCATGTCGGCCGGGACGTATGAGTTGGTGACGGCTTCTTTCATAGCAGGACGCGGCTTGACAGTACAGGAACCGGAAAGATAAAGTCAAGGGAAAGGCGAGGGGATAACAAGCGTGATTCTGGCTGCGAAAGAGGTCAGCAAGGCGTTCGGCGGCGCGCAGGCGCTGCGCGGCGTGTCTTTTGAGCTTGCGGCCGGTGAGGTTCACGCGCTGATGGGCGAGAACGGCGCGGGCAAGTCCACGCTCGTCAAGATCCTGGCCGGCCTGCACGCGCCCGATGCGGGAGAGGTGCTGGTCCGCGGGCGACCCGTCCGCCTGCGCGGCCCGCACGAGGCGCTGCGAAACGGCATCGCCATGATCCACCAGGAGCTGATGCCGGTGCCCGGGCTGAGCGTGGCGGAGAACCTGTTGCTGGGCCGCGAGCCGCGCGGCCGCCTGCCGGGCACGGTCGACCGCCGCGCGCTGCGGCGAGAGGCCGTCCGCCTGCTCGGGCTGCTGGACGCCGACCTGCCGGTGGACGCGCCCATGGGCACCCTCAGCGTGGCGGGCATGCAGACGGTCGAGATCGCGCGCGCCCTCGGGGCCGCCGCCGCCGCAGTCATCATGGACGAGCCGACCGCCGCGCTCTCGGGCCGCGAGGTCGCCGCGCTGTTCCGCGTGATCGCCGCCCTGAAGGCGCGCGGGGTGGGCATCATCTATATCACGCACAAGATGGACGAGGTCTTCCGCGTCGCCGACCGCATCACGGTGCTGCGTGACGGCTGCCTGGTCAGGACGGCTCCGGCGGGAGAGCTGGACGAGTCGCGGCTGATCGCGCTGATGGTGGGGCGCGAGCTGTCCGGCTGGAGGCACCTGGCCACGCAGCGGCCACGGGCTGACGCGGGCGAGCCGCTCCTCGTGGTGCGGGGCCTGTCGCGCGGAGGCGCGTTCCGGGACGTGAGCTTTGAGATCCGGCGGGGCGAGGTCGTGGGGCTGGCCGGCCTGATGGGGGCGGGCCGCAGCGAGGTGGCGGCCGCGCTTTTCGGGCTGGCGCCGGCCGAGGCAGGCGAGATCCGCGTGCGCGGGGCGGCGGTGCGCGTACGCCGTCCGTCCGACGCGATGAGGCTCGGGATCGGGATGGTGACCGAAGACCGGCGCGGCTACGGGCTGGTGCCGCAGATGGCGGTCTGGCAGAACATCACGCTGGCTGCGCTCCCGCAGCTCTGCCCGGGGCCGCTGCTGCGCCGGACGGCGGAGCGGGCGGCGGCCGGCGAGGCCGCCGCCCGGTACGGCATCAAGGCGGACGGTGCGGGTCAGGCGGTGCGCCTGCTCAGCGGCGGCAACCAGCAGAAGGTGGTGATCGCGCGGACGCTGCTGGCGCAGCCCGAGATCGTGATTCTTGACGAGCCGACGCGCGGCATCGACATCGGCGCGAAGGCGGAGGTGCACGCCCTGATTGCGGCACTGGCCGCGCAGGGGCGCGCCGTGCTGCTGATCTCCTCCGAGATGCCCGAGCTGCTGAGGCTGTCCGACCGGCTGCTGGTCATGCGGCAGGGCGGGCTGGTCGCCGAACTGGATCCGTTAACCGTCACCCAAGAAGAGGTCCTTAGCTATGCCATGCCCGTTAGGAAAGCGTAACCGGCTGAACCCGGGTTTCCGCGCGTGGGGCAGCCGGATGGGCGTCGTGCTCGCGCTGCTCGCGACCGGTCTCGCCCTCGCCTGCCTCTGCCCGCAGTTTCTCAGCGTCGCGAACCTGACGAACGTGGTGCGGCAGGTCGCGATCAACGGCATTCTGGCGGTGGGGGTCACGCTGGTGCTGCTGACCGGCGGGGTGGACCTGTCGCTGGGCTCGGTGGTGGCGCTCTCAGGCGTGGTGGCGGCGCACCTGGCGCACCCGGGCGAGTACCCGCTCGCGGTGCCGGTGCTGGCGGGCGTGCTGGCGGGGGCGGCCTGCGGCGGGCTGAACGGGCTGGTGGTGACGCGCGGCCGGGTGCCGCCGTTCATCGCGACGCTCGGCATGATGACGGCGGCGCGCGGCGTGGCCTTGGTGCTGAGCGGCGGCAGGCCGGTCTCCAACATGGGCCCGGCGCTGACGCGGCTGGCGGGCGACTGGGCGCGTGTGCCGGTTCCGGCGCTGGTCCTGGCGGCGGTCGCGCTGGGCGCGGCGTGGATGCTGCGGAATACGCGCCAGGGGCGCTACCTCTACGCGGTGGGCGGCAACGAGCAGGCCGCGCGGGCTGCGGGCATCGGCGTGCGGGGGGTGAAGTTCCTCGCCTATGCGCTGTGCGGCGCGCTGGCGGGCCTGGCGGGCGTGGTGCTGGCGGCGCGCATCACCACCGGCCAGCCCAACGCGGGTGTGGCCTACGAGCTGGACCCCATCGCGGCGGTGGTGATCGGAGGCACGAGCCTCGCCGGCGGCGTGGGCGGCGTGGGCGGCACGTTGCTGGGCGTGCTGCTGATGGGGGTCATCGGAAACGGGCTCGACCTGCTTAACGTCTCCTCGTATTATCAGCAGATCGTAAAGGGCCTCATTATCGTCGGGGCGGTCTGGTTTGACCGGCAACGGCGGTCGGTAGAGAGGGAGTAGGGCATGGATATGGCGTGTGACGGGCGGGGCCGGGCGCTCCGGCGGTGCCGTGCGGCGGCGGCCTCAGTCCTCACGGCGGCGCTCGGCGCGGCGGTCGCGCTGACGTTGTCGGGCGGGTGCGGGCGACGCGAGGGCACTGCGGACGCGCGGCCGGTGGTCGGCGTGTCGTTGCTGAACGTGGCCAACGAGTTCATCGTGACGATCGAGCAGGCGATGCGGGCGCGCGCCGAGGAGCTGGGCGTGCGGCTGATCGTGGTTGACGGGCAACGCAGCCCGGAGCGGCAGGTGCAGCAGGTCGAGACCTTCATCGCCCAGAAGGTCGGCGCGATCATCCTCAACCCGTGTGAGGTGGAGGCCAGCTCGCCGGCCGTGGAGAAGGCGCGTGCGGCAGGCGTGCCGCTCGTCAACGTCAACTCGGAGACGCAGGCTGCGCCGACCGCCTTCGTGGGCTCGCGCGACGAGGAGGCCGCGCGGCTGGGCATGACCTACATCGCACGGCGGCTGGGCGGGACAGGGGGTGTGCTGATGATGGAGGGTTACCTGGGCCAGGCGGCGCAGCTCAAGCGCAGCGCAGGCGCGCGCGAGGTGCTGGCCCAGCACCCCGGCCTCAAGCTGCTGGCCGCGCAGTCGGCCGAGTGGGATAGGGCGAAGGCGGTGACGCTGATGGAGAACTGGCTGCAGGCGTACGGCGCGTCTGTCCGGGCGGTCTTCGCGCAGAACGACGAGATGGCGCTGGGCGCGCTGTTGGCGGTCGAGCGGGCCGGGCGCAAGAACGACATCGTGGTGGTGGGGGTCGATGCGATCGGCGACGCGCTCCAGGCCGTGCGCGACGGTAGGCTCGACGCCACCGTCTTCCAGGACGGCCGGGGCCAGGGGCGCGGGGCGGTCGAGACCGCGCTACGCCTGATCCGCAAGGAGCCGGTCGCCCGCGAGACCTACATTCCCTTCCAACTGGTCACCCGCGAGAACGCGGAGACCTTCGGGCGTAACTGAGAGAGGACGGCCGGGTGACAGACGCTGACTTTCTGGCTGCGCTGGGAACGTGGCGCACCGCGCTGATTCTTGGCGCAGGGCTCGCGGCGGGCTGCATCGACGCGATCGCGGGCGGCGGCGGGCTGCTCACCATCCCGGCGCTGCTGGCCGCAGGCGTGCCGCCCGAGGCGGTGCTGGGCACCAGCAAGCTGCAGAGCACGTTCGGAGCAGGCCTGGCGGCGTGGCGCTTCGGGCGCGAGCCCGGGCTTCTCGACCGGCGCAGGCTGGCGGCTGGCGCCTGCTGGACGATGGCGGGTGCGGCGGCCGGTACGCTGGTGGTCACGAGACTCTCCGCCGCTGCGCTGACGCGCCTCATCCCTCTGCTGCTGGCGGCTGTCGCGGTCTATGTCTGGGTCAGCCCGCGCTTTCACGACGAAGACCGTCCGCCCCGGCTCGCGCCGCCGCGCGTGTTCGCGCTGCTCGGCCTGGCGATCGGTTTCTACGACGGGTTTTTCGGTCCGGGCACGGGCAGCTTCTGGGCGGTGGGGCTGGTGTCGCTGGCGGGGTACGGACTGACGCGCGCCACAGGGTACACCAAGGCGATGAACTTCGCGTCCAATGTCATCTCCCTGGCGCTCTTCCTTTCGATCGGGACGGTGCTGGTCGTGCCCGGGCTCACCATGGCCGTCGGGCAGGCCGCAGGCGCGTGGGTCGGCGCGCGGCTCGCCTTGCGTGGCGGCGCGCGGCTCATCCGGCCGCTGTTGGGCGCCATGTCGCTGGGGGTGGCGCTGACGCTCGTGTGGCGCTTCTGGCCTCGCCGCTGAGCGGTTGACGGCACCGTCAAACGTAACTATGATCCATCACGTAAGGAGCTGAAAGATGAAACGACTGATTCTCACTATGATCGCGGTATTCAGGGTGCTTGGCGTCGCGGCCGAGGAGGCTGGCAAGGCCCCGACGCCGGCCGTCGGCGGCATCGGTGACGTGCGTCTCAAGGGATATCTCGGCGAGCGGCTCGACGCCATGATCCAGCGCCATGTGGTCGGGACGGACGTCGACTACATCACCGCGCCGTTCCAGGAGAAGACCGAGACCAAGGGCTGGTGGCAGACGGAGTTCTGGGGCAAGTACATGCACTCGGCTATGCCGTATCTGCAGTACACCGGCTCCGCGAAGCTGAAGGCGGACGTCGACCGCGGTGTCGCGCGCATGCTCGCCTCGCAGGAGGCGTGCGGCTATATCGGCAACTACCCGGACGAGCTGCGCTGCGGCGAGGGTTGGGACGTCTGGGGCATGAAGTACACGATGATGGGGCTTCTGCACTACTACGACGCGACCCAGTCCCCTGAGGTCTTGGAGGCTTGTAAGCGGCTGTGCGACTACGTGATCGCGGAGCTGGGGCCCGGCGGCAAGCGCGGCCGGCGCCTGTACCAGACAGGCAACTGGTCCGGCTATGCCAGCTCGTCGATCCTGGAGCCCGTGATGTGGCTCTACAAACGGACCGACGACAAGAAATACCTCGAGTTCGCGACCTACCTGGTCAAGGACATGACCGAGGCGGAGGACGGCCCGCGGCTGCTCGACCTCGCCTTGAAAGGCATCTCCGTCGCGGACCGCAACGGCTACGGCAACAAGGCCGAGACCCACGGCGGCTACGTGATGAAGCACAACCGCTGGAAATCCTATGAGATGATGAGCTGCTACCAGGGCCTGCTCGAGTATTTCGAGGTGACGGGGCGCAAGGACCTTTTCGACGCGGCGGTCGCCACCGGCAACGACATCATCAAGGAGGAGATCAACCTGGCCGGCGGCTGCGCGTGCTCGGAGGCGTGGTTCCACGGCGCGCGCAAGCAGCACCTGCCCTATCTGCGGCTGCAGGAGACGTGCGTCACGACGACGTGGATGCGCTTCTGCGAGAAGCTGCTCGACCTGACGGGCGACCCGAAGTGGGCCGACGAGCTGGAGCGCACGTTCTACAACGCCTACCTTGGCGCGATGAAGGCGGACGGCTCGGAGTTCGCCGGCTACACGCCGCTCTCCGGCAACCGCTACCACGGCCAGCACCACTGCTACATGCACACGGACTGCTGCACGGCGAACGGCCCGCGGGGCTTCCTCTGCTTCCTGAAGGAGTTCTTCCGCACGAAGGACGACGCGGCGGTCTTCAACTTCTATGCGTCGGCGCTGGTGAAGGGCGTCCTGCCCAAGACCGGCAAGAAGGTCGCCTTCGACATGTACTCGCTCTATCCGCGCTCGAGCGCCGCCCGGATCGTCAGCCACACCGAGAACGCCGGCGTCGTGCCGCTCAAGCTGCGTATTCCGAAGTGGAGCGAGGCGACGGTGGTGAAAGTGAACGGGCAGGAGCAGAAAGGCGCCGTGCCCGGGACCTATATCACGATCGAGCGCGAGTGGAAGCTCGGCGACATCGTCGAGATCAAGTTCGATATGCCCGTCGTGGCCCACAAGCTCGAGCACAACGTCGCCTTCACGCGCGGCCCGGTCCTCCTGGCCCGCGACAGCCGCTTCGGCGACGGCGATTTCACCGAGCCGTTCCGCCGGGGCCTCAAGGACGGGCAGCGCATGCCGAGCTTCGCCGACGTGCGCACGCCGACGGGCGACATGTGGATGGCGTTTTCAGCGACGCTGCCGCTCGGCTCGCACCACGAGAACCCGGAGGGCGCGCTGCCGCAGACCGTCTTCTTCTGCGACTACGCGTCCGCAGGCAACACCTGGCACCGCGACAACTACTACCGCACCTGGTTCCCGGAAGAGTACGGGCCGACGGAGTGAGGCGGGGCGGGAGGCAGCCAGCAGTAAGCAGGGGGCAGTAACACCTAACTTGATCGAGTTGATGGCTGGCGTCAAAGAGGCGGGAAACGCAATAATGGTGCTGCCATGGGTGAAGGAATGCAGCCGCACGGCCAAATACTCGTCTATGCCGCCGAAGACGGGCGGCTGTTAAACAGTTGCCTCCGCTGCCCAAGAAGAAGAGAGGAAAGAAGTGAAGCCCGCGCCGACCGCACGCTTACGGCGCCACCGGCTAAATGAATAATGTCGGTTGCGCTGAAAAAGGCCTTTCCTGGGCTGTGATCGTGCTCGTCCTTCGTCTTCGCACTCGATTTCGCCGGGGTTTTCGAGAACGAGAACGAGAACGAGGACGGCGACGAGAACGAGGGGGCAGAGCCGACTTATTCAGCGCAACCTAATGTCAAAATATGACCCTTCAACCTCCGGTGAGGGGCGCACGCACGGTTTCTTTGCGCAGCTCTGGGAGCAAGGGCGCCCTCGCCCTTGAACCGACGCATGGCGCCGAGCGAACGGGGGCGTGGGCGCCCCCGCTCCTGATCGACGAAAGAAACTCGCATTCGCGGTGTCCGTCGACGGCACCAAATACACGGTGGCGAGTCGTTTCGCCGAAGCGTTGCGGGCGAGGCAGGTCTCGCGTGTGGCAGCGGTCATGCCTGCCGGATCGGGCGAGAGCCAGTGCCTGCGGGAAACGCTCAACGCTTTAGGGCGCCGTACACGGGTCGAAAAGACGGGTGAATCCGGAGGTCGCGAAGTCCTTCACGTTGCGGGTGGCGAACGTGTCGACGCCGTGATGACGCAGCGTTTCGGCGAGTCGCAGGTCGAACACGCGCCGGAAAGCGAAGCTCTTTCCCTCTGCCGCCTTCCATACCCGCTCCATCATCGCACGGTCAGATGGCACGTCCACGATCTTCCACACGGGGTTCAAGCGGAAGCGCTGAACGACGGCCACGGCCGCGGCTGGCGTCAGAGGATGCTTGGACACAGACGGATTCCTCAACAGGCAGTACAGCTCCAGGAGCACCTGCTCCGCGATCACGAACGCGGGTGACGTCGCGTGCTTGATCAGGAAGGCTCGCGCAGACTCATGCCCGTGCGCATCGCGGTTGCAGGCCGCGTAAAGGATGTTGGTGTCGCAAGAAGTCACGGCGTGCGTCCCTTCCGCTTTGCGGCCCGGTAAGAGATTCGCTCCTCCGCCACCAGGCCGACATGCAGGTTCGCGCGCCAGTCGGGATCGGCGAAGGGATCACCCGCGCCCAAGTGCAGCGGCTCCGGCAACGTCCACTCCTCCGACGCGGCTTCCGGTGGTGCCGACACGCGGAGGATGTACTCTAGCCCGTTTCTGACCAGCTCGGCCAGACTCACTTCCCGCGCCTCCGCCAGTGTTTTCACCCGGCGATAGAGGGCGTCGGGCAACTGTATCTGTGTGCGTGTCATGATGTAAAGATTACATGGCTGCCTAATTTGTGTCAAGGGCGCGTCTAGGGTGCGCAACCCCGTTTCACTGACTCGAGCGTTGGCAAAGAAGAAGCAGCCGGACAGAAGGAACCCGTCGGGGTCGGTATCGGTATCGGTATCGGGGTCGCGACATCGAGACATGACACGGCGGCGAGGCGTTTCGCCCACTCACTGCCGGCGTGGCAGCTTTCGCGCGTGGCGGAGGTCGTGTCTGCCGGGTCGGGCGGCAGTCCGCGCGCGCTGGAGCGGAGTGGCGGAGCTGTTGTTGGCGGGGACCCGCGACCAGCGACGTAGCGACACGCGGGGCGCGGGGTGAGAGGGGGCGGGCGACGCGCGGGCGGGCTAGGCGGGCTGGGGGATGTCGCGGGTGTCGCGGCAGTCGGGGTAGGCGGAGCAGCCCCGGAGATCGCCTTTGCCGGA
>JAKJGY010000148.1 GCA_022704145.1 Verrucomicrobiota bacterium | reverse complement strand
GTTTCGGATACCCTGTAACGCCAATCGCAGCGCAGGGGGGGCACCGTCCCGTGTCTGCGGGTCGGGGCGGGCGGGCGGTGTCAACGCGAGTTTCAGGAAGACCATGTCCGACATCCTCATCACGGGCGCGCGGCAGCACAACCTCAAGAACGTGACGGTGCGCATTCCGCGCGACTCGCTCACGGTCGTCACCGGGCTCAGCGGCTCGGGCAAGTCCTCGCTGGCGTTTGACACGCTGTACGCCGAGGGGCAGCGCCGGTATGTCGAGAGCCTGTCGGCCTACGCGCGGCAGTTCCTCGACCAGATGCAGAAGCCGGAGGTCGACCACATCGAGGGGCTTTCGCCGGCCATCGCGATCGAGCAGCGCACATCGGGCGGGAATCCGCGGTCGATCGTGGCGACGGTGACCGAGATCCACGATTATCTGCGCCTGCTCTACGGCAGCATCGGGCGGGCGCATTGCCCGGCGTGCGGCAAGCCGGTGCAGAAGCAGAGCGCGGAGCAGGTGGTCGACCGTCTGCTGGCGCTGCCCGCGGGTGCCCGGCTCAGCCTGCTGGCGCCGCTCGTGCGCGGCCGCAAGGGGCGGCACGAGGAGGTGTTCGAGGCGGTCCGGCGGCAAGGGTTTGTGCGGGTGCGTGTGGACGGGCGGCTGATGGCGCTGGACGATGTTCCGAAGCTGGACAAGAACAAGGCCCATACGGTTGAGGCGGTCGTGGATCGGCTGGTGGTGGGCGAGGGCGTGCGGGGGCGTCTGACCGACTCGGTGGAGCTGGCGTTCAAGCAGGGCGGCGGGCTGCTGTGCGTGCTGAGCCTGGTCGGAGAGGGGCCGGAGGAGGAGACGCTCTACTCGGAGAAGAACGCCTGTGCCGATTGCGGGATCAGCTTCGAGGAGCTGAAGCCGCGGTCGTTCTCCTTCAACAGCCCGTACGGGGCGTGCCCGGTCTGTGCGGGGCTCGGGTCGCAGCTTGTGTTCGACGAGGAGCTGGTCGTGCCGGACCAGGAGGTGTCGCTGGCGGAGGGTGCGGTGGTGCCGTGGCGGCGCGGCGGGTTCCGCATGGTGGTCTACTATAAGCACCTGCTCAAGGCGGTCGCTGCGGCCTATGAGGTCGATATGGACGCGCCCTACCGGACGTTGCCGGAGGCCTTCAGGCAGGTGCTGCTGCACGGTTCGGGCGAGACCCCGGTGACGTTGCGGTTCTGGATGCGCGGCGCGTGGCGGAAGACGGAGAAGCCGTTCGAGGGCGTGATCCCGAGCCTGCTGCGGCGCTACAGCGAGACGGAGATCGACGAGGTGCGGGAGAAGCTGCGCCAGTTCATGAGCAGCCAGACCTGTCCCGCGTGCGGCGGCGCGCGCCTGCGGCCGGAGTCGCGCGCCTGCACGGTGTCGGGGCTGTCGATCGTCGAAGTGATGACGCTGACGGTGCGGCGCTGCCGCGCCTGGTTCGAGGCGTTCGCGCCCGAGCCGGCGGAGGAGGCGGTGGTGGCCGAGGTGCTCAAGGAGATCCGGCGGCGGCTGCGGTTCCTGTCGGACGTGGGGCTGGACTATCTCTCGCTGGACCGTGAGAGCGCCACGCTGTCGGGCGGCGAGATGCAGCGGATCCGGCTCGCGACGCAGATCGGGTCGGGGCTGGTCGGGGTGCTGTATGTGCTGGACGAGCCGACGATCGGCCTGCACCCGCGCGATAACGAGCGGCTGATCGACATGCTGCGGCAGTTGCAGCGGCGGGGCAATACGGTGGTGATCGTCGAGCATGACGAGGCCATGATCCGTACGGCCGACCATGTGGTGGACCTGGGCCCGGGCGCGGGGCGGCAGGGCGGCGAGGTGGTCTATCAGGGCGACGTGCCGGGGCTGCTCGCGTGCGGCCGCTCGCTGACGGCCGACTACCTCTCGGGGCGGCTGGGCGTCGCGGTGCCAGCCCAGCGTATCCGGCCGGGCAAGGCGCGCCTGGTGGTCACGGGCGCGACCGAGAACAACCTGAAGAACGTGGATGTTGCGATTCCGCTGGGCTGCCTCGTCTGCGTGACGGGGGTCTCCGGTTCGGGCAAGTCGACGCTGGTCGGCGATATCCTCAAGCGGCATCTGTTCCGCCATTTCTACGGGTCGAAGGAGCGGCCGGGGGCGTTCAGGAAGCTGACCGGGCTGGAGCTGCTGGACAAGGTGATCGAGATCGACCAGAGCCCGATCGGACGTACGCCGCGCAGCAACCCGGTGACGTACACGGGCGCGTTCACGCCGATCCGCGAGCTGTTTGCCGCCACGCCTGCGGCCAAGGTGCGCGGCTACGGGCCGGGCCGCTTCAGCTTCAATGTCAAGGGCGGCCGGTGCGAGGTGTGCCAGGGTGACGGCATGCGGCGGCTGGAGATGCACTTCCTGCCGGACGTGTATGTGACGTGCGAGCAGTGCGGCGGCCTGCGGTACAACCGGGAGACGCTCGAGGTGCGGTACGGCGGGCTGAGTATCGCCGAGGTGCTGGAGCTGACGGTCGAGGACGCGCTGGCGCTGTTCAAGGCGGTGCCGACGGTCGCGAACAAGCTGCGCACGCTGGCGGAGGTCGGGCTCGGCTACATCCGCCTCGGGCAGTCGTCGACGACGCTGTCGGGCGGCGAGGCGCAGCGCATCAAGCTGGCGGCGGAGCTGTCGAAGCGGGCGACCGGCAAGACGCTCTACCTGCTGGACGAGCCGACGACGGGCCTGCATTTCGCCGACGTCCACAAGCTGCTGGAGCTGCTGTTGCGGCTGCGTGCCAGCGGCAACACGGTGGTGGTGATCGAGCATAACCTGGATGTGGTCAAGTGCGCGGACTATGTGATCGACCTCGGCCCGGGCGGCGGGGATGAGGGCGGGCGGCTGGTGGCGGCGGGCACGCCGGAGGAGGTCGCGGCGTGCGCCGAGTCGCTCACCGGGCAGTTTCTGAAACGGCTGCTGTAACGCGCGCGGCGCTGTTGGGCGGGGCGGTTTCGCCTTGCCGGGCGCCGTCTGCTTTGTCAGAATAACCCAACACCGGCTTGAGCGTAGCGTGCGGGGCCGCCGGTTGCGGATGACGCCTGATGAATGCGATCGTGATTTTTCAAGAGAGCCAGGTGCCGTGTTTCCGGGTGCGGGCGCGGCATGTCGCGCGTGTGCGCGCGGCATTTCCGGAGGCGCGGGTCACGTGGTGCCGGACCAAGGGCGCGTTCGTGCGGGCGCTGCCGCAGGCCGAGGCGGCGCTCACGTGGGCGTTTCGGCAGGAGTGGTTCGCGCTGGCGCCGCGGCTGCGGCGCATTGCGACGCCTGCGGCGGGCCGCGATTTCTTTAAGCTCGAGCCGCCGCCGGGCGTGAGGGTGCGGTATAGCACGTTTCATGGGCCGGTGATGGCGGAGACGGTGCTGGGGCTGATGCTGGGCGTCAACCGCGGCCTGTTCGAGGCCTATCGGCGGCAGCTCGGCGGCGAGCTGTGGCCGCGTGCGGCGCTTAACGAGGTGCGGCTGCTGGAGGGGTCGCACGCGGTGATCGTCGGGTTCGGCCACATCGGACAGACGATCGGCAGGCGGCTCAAGCCGTTCGGGGTGCGTGTGACCGGGGTGCGGCGCACGGTGCCGCCGCGGCGGCCGGCGTGGTTGCGGGCCGGTGACGCCGTGGTGGCGCTCGACGGGCTGGACGCGGCGCTGCGCGCGGCGGACCACGTGATCCTGGCGTTGCCGTCGGACACGGGCACGGACGGGCTGTTCGACGCGCGGCGGCTGTCGCGGCTGCCGCGGCATGCGGTGCTCTACAATGTGGGGCGCGGCAACTGTGTCGATGAGGGCGCGCTGGCGCGCGCGCTGGCGGCGGGGCGGCTGCGTGGCGCGTGCCTCGACGTGTTCGCGCGTGAGCCGCTGGAGGCCTCGTCGCCGTTGGCGGCGGAGCTGCCGGGGCTGGTGCGGCTGCCGCACGCGTCGGCGTTCACGGCGAGCTACATCGACCGTTTTTTGGATGAGGCGGTCGCGTGGCTGCGGCAGGGCGAGGGGCGTTCGCGCGCGGCGGAGCGACCCGGTTGAGGGAAGGCGGGCGAGGCAAGCGATGATGACGAACAAGACGGTGACGGTCCGGTCGGTCGAGGAGACGTGGCGCGTGGCGGCGGAGGTGGCGGCGCGGCTGCGGCCCGGGCAGGTGGTGGCGCTGCACGGCGACCTTGGCGCGGGCAAGACCACCTTTGTGCAGGGTCTCGGCCGCGCGCTGGGGCTGACGCGTCCGGTGACGAGCCCGACCTTCACGCTCTGCACGGAGTATGCCACGCCTGCGTTCACGCTGGCGCACCTGGACCTGTACCGGCTGACGGGGCCGGACGACCTGCTGGCGATCGGGTTTCTGGAGTATCTGGAGGCGGGCGCGGTGGTGGCGGTCGAGTGGCCCGAGCGGGCGGGGGAGCTGCTGCCGGCTGACGCGCTACATGTGCGGTTCACCCTGACCGGCGACTCCGACACGCGGGTGATCGAGCTGGCCGGCGGGTGAGCGGCAGTCCGGGACGTCCTGCCGTACTGGACGGGTACCGGACCGGGACACGGATAGGGTGCCCGCAGGTATGTCGCACGGGCATCTTGCCCGTGCCGAGGCTCGTGGGCGTGGGAGCCCGTGGGACGCGCGCATGGACCTGTGCACGGGCAGGATGCCCGTGCGACGGAGAGCGCGGGCCGGTGGGCACGGGCAGGATGCCCGTGCGACGGAGAGCGCGGACCGGTGGGCACGGGCAGGATGCCCGTGCGACGGAGAGCGCGGACCGGAAAGCGGTGCCGCCCTTCGGTTGTCACCGCACTCCCAAACTTGGCCCCGGCCGCTCAGCTTCAGCGCGAGGCTGCGCACCCCAAACTTTTCCCTTCCAGCCATGAGGTGGACTTTGGTATTGTAGCGGTAATAACTGTGCTGGCAGGTTGATACGTTCACGGGTTAGAGAGTCTAAGAGGTCATTACAGCAGGAGATGCTCATGAAGCGAGTGAGGGTCGGTGCGGCGGTTGTGGCGCTGGCGTTTGCGTTTGCGGCGACGGCGGCGGAGCAGGTCTGGAGCGACAGCGGTGCGGACAACGTCTGGAGCACGAACGCGCCCAACTGGGACTCGGGCGCGGTGTGGGAGAACGGCAGCCAGGCGCTCTTCACGGGCGGGGCGGGCTCGCTCTTAGGCGAGGCGGTGGACGTGGCCGCGGTCGTGTCGGTGGCGGGCGTGACGTTCCAGACGAACGGGTATGCGATCGTGGATGCGGACAAGAACGGGACGTTCCTGCTGGCGGGCGCGCCGAGCGTGTTCACGGTGCAGGGGGCGGCGAACACGGCGGCCGTGGCGGTGGCGGTGGGCGGCAGCGGCGGCCTGACCAAGGCGGGGGCGGGCGTGCTCAATCTGACGGTCACCAACACCTACGCGGGCGTCACGACGGTCAGCGCGGGCATCCTGCGCTTGGCGGACGCGGTGGTGCTGGGCCTGGGGGCTACGGGAACGGGGAACGATACGGTGGTCGAGAGCGGCGCGGCGCTGGATTTCAACGGGTGCTACGTTAACGCCACATCAGCAGAGAAATTTACGATCTCCGGGGTCGGGCCGGACAGCAAGGGCGCGCTGGTCAACACGGGGCGCGACATGACGAACAAGAATTTGCAGGAGGTGATCCTGTCCGATGACGCGACAATCGGCGGGCCGCGCCGTATAGACGTCGGTACGCTGACCGGCAACGCAAATGCCCTCACGAAGACCGGCGCGCACCAGCTCTGCCTCAGGGAGGTCGCAAACGTCGAGATTGTTCTCCGCGAGGGGATGCTCACGTTACTGGACAACGCGAACGCGCTGGGCGGATCCACCTGGGGCGATACCTTCGTCTACGGGGGCACGCTGAACTGCTGGAACACGCGCACGTACACTGAGCGTGTCACCTTCTACGGCGGTAACGTGGCGCAGGGCAACACGGCGCACACCTTCTATCTGGCCGGCCCCATGACGCTCCACAGTAACGTGACACACAACTCGGCCGGCTCGCGTGGCGTCGAGTTGAGCGGCTATATGGACGGGCCGGGCGGGCTCACACAGGCGAGCGACGGCTGGTTCATCGTGACGGGCGACACCAACGCCTATACGGGGCCGACGACGGTCAACAGCGGCAAGAGCCTGTGGGTCGGGCGCACGAACCTGTACGCGGGCGTGCTGGGTTATGGGACGGTGACGAACTGGGGCACGCTCTACGCTCAGTCGCGCCGGCTCAGCCAGGGGGATATCGTCAACTCGGGGACGATCTTTCTGAACACCGGCCTCCTGTCGACGGCGGGGAACGTGCTGAATAACGGCAATCTGTATATTCAGCGGGGAGGCGAGTGTACGTTTTCGAATTCGTTCTCAGGAACGGGCACGATCACGGTCCGCTCCAACGCCACCGTCATGGTGAGCGGGGGGTGTTCGACGAACAGCCAGTTGTTTTTGGGTTATGGCGGTTTCAGTCTGACGAACGGAGCCCTGTTCCGTTTCACCGGGGAGATGCAGGTGGCGGACCGTCTCAACTTGGGGTACGCGATCGACCCGACGAACGTGACGGCGATAATGGACATCGCGGCCGGCTGCACGCTGATGGCTCAGTGTATCACGTTCGGGAACGGCACGAACGTGGTGAATGGCGGTATGACCAGCGTGGTCAATCAGGCCGGCACGGTGGTCACGACCGGGCGGGCTGCCGAGGACAACGGGATCAGGCTGGGGCATTACCCGCAGGCGTACAGCGTCTACAACATGCGGGCGGGAACCCTGGTCGTCGGCGCGGACTGGGATTTGGGCTGCGCCACGGACGGGGCGGGCTGGTTCAACATGACCGGGGGAGAGGTGTTCGCGAAGCGCGTCATGCTGAACGAGCGTGACAATGCCGGTGGGTTCGGGCGCTTCACGCTGGCGGGCGGCGTGGTGAACGTCGGGTCGTTGACGGGGTCCACGCTGGCGCTGTCCAACGGGATCTGCGCGGATAAGACGGCACCCTATCAGGTGGTGCTGGGAGGTGCGGGAGGAACGATCCGGGCGGTGACGAATGTCGAGGTCTCGGTGAGCGCGACGCTGGTCGAAACGGGCGCGGAGGCGGTGACGTTCGACACGCAGGGGTGGCGGATTGAGGCGACGAACGTCCTGAGCGGTGCGGGCGGGCTGAACAAGGCGGGGTCCGGCACGCTGGTGCTTGGCGGCGGCAACACATACGCCGGGCCGACGCGGGTGCTGGCGGGTGCGCTGGTGCGGAGCGGGTTGGGAGGGGTGCCTGCGGGCGGGGCGGTGCTCTTCGGCGTGACGGCCGATGACGCCGGTGGCCGGCTGCACAGCGACGGCGACCTCTCGCTGGCGGGGATCGTGGTGGGCGTGGCGAACCCGGAGGAGCTGGACAAGGCCAAGAGCTACACGATCGCGACGTACGGCGGCGCGCTGACGGCGGGTGTCGAGGACGACAGCCTGCCCGGGCCGTGGTACGTGTACTACGACTGGCCGAACAAGCGCGTGCAGCTCAAGGCGGCGGTCGGGACCCTGATCCGGCTGTATTAGGCGGGCGCCGCCGCGCGCGGTTCGCGCGCGCGGCGCGCGTAGAAGGGGTAGCGCGCGGGGTCGTCGTCCGGGCGGATGTAGCGCCAGCGGCGGTAGTTCAGGCACCAGAGCGAGGGGTGGCGGCGGATGACGCGCTCGATCGCGTGGGTGAGCTGTTGTGTGCGCGCGGCGTCGGGCAGGGACGGGTCGGGGAGGAACAGGTCGCTCCCCTCGATGCGGGTGCGGCCGCCCTTGAGCGGCCGGGCCCACACGAAGAGGACGGGCACGCCGAGTTTGCGCGCCAGTGTGGCCGGCGTTTGGGAGACGGCGACGGGCAGCCCGAAGAAGTCGCACCACACGCCGCCTTCCGCGGCGGACGTGTGCTGGTCGATCAGCACGCCCACGTGCTTGCCGTCCCTGAGCGCGCGGATCAGCGGGCGGGCCGCGCCCTCGACCGGGATGACCTCGAGGCCGAGCAGCATGCGCTGGTTCGTCAGGAGCGCGGTCATGGCCGGGGAGCCGATCTGTTTGGCGACGCACAGCACCGGCAGGCCGCTCAGCACGCTGGCCTGCGCGATGAACTCCCAGTTGCCCAGATGGGCGCCGAGCATGACGGTCGGCTGGTGCCGACGGAGGCGCTCGAGCACGCCGGGCGCGAACTCGACATGCGAGAGGACGCGCGCGCGCGTGTCGCGCAGCAACCAGAAGAGGTTGAGGACCGTGCGGATCATATTGTGGTAACAGCGGTGCACGATAGCGCGCTCGCGCGCGGGTGTCAGGCGGCGGCCGAACATCAGGCGCAGGTTGGCGCGTGCGATGCGCTGTCCGCGCCGGTCGCAGAGCGGCGCCAGCGCGACGCCGGCGCGGACAAGCAGGCTGACGGTGGCGGCCGGGAGCCGGGGGATGACCGCTTGCGCCAGCCGGACACCGAACCATTCAAAGGGTCTTCTCAGCGTGCGCCGGAGGGCTCTCGTGCGATTTCTCATGTGGGAGGCACGATAACAGAAGCCAGCGGCGGGCAGAAGGAAAATACGCGTTGGAGGGGGTGCGCGTCCGTTACGCGCGGCAGGCGTGCGGGGGCACACGGGCCGCTCGCGCGTAGAAGGGGTAGCGCGCGGGGTCGTCGCCCGGGCGGATATAGCGCCAGCGGCGGTAGTTGAGGCACCAGAGCGAGGGGTGGCGGCGGATGACGCGCTCGAACGCGTGGGCGAGCTGCTGCGAGCGGGTCTGGTCGTCCACCTCCGGGTCGGGCTGGAAGAACGCGCCGGGTTCGATCCGGTAGCGTCCGTCGGGCAGGGGCCGCGACCAGGCGAAGAGGATCGGCACGCCCAGGCGTCGGGAGAGGGTGGCGGGGGCGAGGGCGATGCCAGCGGGAAGGCCGAAGAAGTCGACCCAGGCCCCGCCCTGCCAGACATGGGTGTGCTGGTCGATGAGCAGCCCGATGGTGGTGCCGTGCTTAAGGGCGTGCATCAGGGGGCGCAGGGCGCCCGCGGCCGGAACGATCTCATGGCCGATGCTGGCGCGGAGGCGGGTCAGGCGGGCGGTCATCTGGGGCGAGCCGATGTCCTTGGCCACGGACATGATCGCGATCCCGTTGGCGTAGGCGGCCTGCGTGAGCACTTCCCAGTTGCCGATGTGGGCGCTGACCGCGATCGTGGGGCGGTGCGTCCGGAGGAAGTCGAGCACGCGGGGGTCGAAGGTGGTCTGATCGAGGATGCGCGCGCGGGTGTCGCGCGCCATCCAGAAGACGTTGACCAGCACGCGCGCCATATTGCGGTAGGCGTGGCGCGTGATGATGCGCGCGCGCTGCGGGGTCACGCGCGCGCCGAACATCAGGCGCAGGTTGGCGAGAGCGATGGCCTTGCCGCCGCGGTCGAGCGCGTAGGCGCTGTTGGCGATGAGCAGGGCGAGACGCCGCAGGCCCTTCAGGGAGAGGCGCGGGATAAACCACAAGGCCAGGCCGATCGCGAGCCATTCGAAGGGCCTGCGGATCGTGCGGTAGGCCTGTTTGATGTGTCTGGAGCGTCTCTTCGCCATGCCGCATGAACCATAACATGTGGCGGCGGGGCGGAAAAGCCAAAAAAGGGAAGCTTGCCGGGCCGTAATGCGGCGGGGGCGTCACCACATGTCGCCCAGGGCGCCGCAGGGGAGGATCTCGAGGGTGGCGTCGACCTCCTCGCCGGCGCCGAAGGCGGCGACGCCGACGGTCACGCGCAGCGGCATATGGTCGGGGATGGTGAAGCCGCGTTTGCGTTTGGAGCCCTCCCACACGATGTTGAGGCGGTTGTAGGAGGTGTGTTTGGCCATGCGGACCAGGGTGGTCTCCTCCAGGAGCGGGACGGAGAGCGAGGCGAGCAGGCGGTTGTTCTCGTTGATGCTGTAGACGGCCACGCAGCCAGCGGGGCCGGAGTCCTCCTTAAGGGCCGGGCGTTTGGTGCGGAAACGCACCATGCAGATCAGGTCGCGGCTGTCGTTGAGGTGCCAGGAGGCGGCCTTGCCGAGCCAGGTGAGGGCCTTGTTGTCGAAATTGACGGTGCCGGCGCGCTTGGTGCCGCGCACGATGGCGCGCAGGGTCTTCGGGTAGGTGAAGATGCCCAGCTCGTCGGG
>JAKJGY010000147.1 GCA_022704145.1 Verrucomicrobiota bacterium | reverse complement strand
AATCTGGCTGAAGACCCCGCCAGTCCTGGCGGCAGCCTGGTCAAGGTCGGCGGCGGCACCCTGACGCTCGGCGGCAGCATGGCTTATGCGGGGCCGATCGTCGTGTCGAACGGCGCGCTCAGGGTCAACGTCGCGCTGGCCGAAACCAATCTGGTGGTGGCAGGGGGTGCGCTGTCCTTGGCGGACGGCGCGCTGACGAGGCTGTCGCCCACCAGCCTCCGCCTGGGCACCCCGCACACAGGCAGCCAGGTGACGTTCGAGATCGCTTCGGACGGCAGCGCGTGGGATGTGCTGGCCCTTCCCGCGGACACCTGGCTGACGCAGGTCGCGGTCGCGCTCTACGTGCAGGGTACCGCGACGCCCTTCGCCCGAGTCGGCAGCTACCCGCTCATGACGTATTCCGGGTCGCGGCCGTCGCTCAGCGGTATGACCTGGGCTACGCCTGTTCCCGGCTACACCTGTACGTTCTCGCTCGACACCGCGGCGCGGACGGTGGTGGCGCAGCTCGCGTACGATGTCGGCAACCCGGCCCTGGCCTTCTGGGCCGCGCCGGGCGGCGGCGCGTGGGAGACGGGTGCGAACTGGAGCGTACCTCCGGCGAACGCTTCGGGGACCAGCCTGCTCTTCGGCCCTGCGGCCCTCTCGCCCGCAACGGTGACCCTCTCCTCGCCCTTCACGGCGGGGGCGCTTTCCTTCGCCAACGCTCAGCCCTACACGCTCTCCGGTGCGGGGCCGCTGACGCTCGACAACGGCGTCGCCGCGCCGCTCCTGGACGTACAGTCCGGAGCGCACGCGCTCACCCTCCCGCTCGCTCCCGCGGCCACGCTGACCGTGCAGGCCGCGAGCGGTGCGGCACTCGCTTTGGATGGCGTCATCAGTGGCGCGGCGGGCGTGACGAAGACCGGCGCCGGCACGCTGAGCCTGGGTGCGGCCAACGCCTACACGGGAGATACGACCGTACAGGGCGGAACGCTCTCCGTCGGTAACGTGGCGGCGCTGGGCTCGGGCCCCGTCAAGCTAGGCGCAGGCACGCTGCGCATCACGGCGCCGCTGACGCTGAACAAGACGGTCGCCGTGGTGACCAGCGGCGGCTCGCTCCAGACGGACGCGGCAACCGAATTCACCGGAACGCTCGACTGGGCCGCCGGGCAGAACGATTTCAGCAAGCGTGGCGACGCCGAACTCGTGTTCAAGGGGGCGGCCAATGAGAGCGGCAACAACAACCTCAGGCTGCTTGTCCGCGGCGGGACCCTGCGTGCGGCGCAGGGCGCGAACATCGCCATTAACCATGCGAGCCGGCAGACGATCGACCTCAGCCAGACCACCGCCACGCCGCGCGCGTTCGTCGTCGAAGCCGGAGCCCAGGTGATGGCGGGCGGTCTCTACACCGGCTCAGGCCCCTCCAACACGGTCCATGTGAACGGCGGCAGCCTGACCTTTACAGGCAGCGGCGCGAACGGCGAGAACGGGCTGATCCGTACGGTGGAGGATCTGGCGGGTTCCGACCGCCTGATCGTGGACGCTGGCGCGCTGACGTTCTCCGCCGACGATTTCCTCAGTCTCGGCGTGCGCGGCGGCGGTGCGGAAATCATCGTGAACGGCGGAACCGCCACCTTCGGACGGCTCAGTCTCGGGGTCCGCTTTGACACCGCCTTCTCATCCAGCGGCCTGCCGACCTACGGCCGCGTCGTGGTCAACGGCGGCCTGATGGACGTGGCGGGCGCGCTGAACTGGATGGGCGATGTCAACCTCAACCGCACCAACCAGGTCTTCCTGAACGGCGGCACGCTGCGCCTGCCTGCGACGCTCCGCTCGGTCGCGGCGAGCGTCACGAACGTTTGCGAGTTCACGCTGAATGGCGGCGTGCTGGCTGTGGCCGGCGAGGGAAATTCGGGAAGCGCCTCGTTGGGCAACTATCTGGCCGGCCTCAACCGCCTGTATGTGGACGCGGGCGGTGCGGTGGTGGATACGGCAGGTTATGACGTGACGGTCACCCAGACGCTCGAGCGCGTGGGAGCGGCCGTCAGCGGCCTGACCAAGCTGGGCGCAGGCACGCTCACGCTCGCCGGCCCGTGTCAGTACGTCGGGGAGACGACGGTGTCGGCCGGCACTTTGGCGCTTGCCTCGGCAACCGCCTCTACGGGCCTCACGGTGGCGGAAGGCGCGACGTTCAGCCTGGCCAACGGCGCCTTCAACACGGTCTCGTTCGCGACTGTCCAACTGGCGAGCGGCGCGCGGCTTGAGCTGGAGGCGGCGGCCGAGAGCGCGACGTGCGACCGGCTCGTCCTGCCTGCTGGCGCCTCAGTCGGCACGCTGGTCATCGCGCTATACAACGTCGGCACGCGTACGCCGGTGACGCGCCCGGATACGTATCCGCTGGTCGCCTACACCGGTACGCCGCCGGACGTGAGCGGCTGGGCCCTTTCCGCTGAGGCGTATGGCGTGACCTGCACGTTTGTGACCAACGTCGCGAATCAGACGATCGACGCGCAGCTCGCCTACACGGACAAGCAGGTCGAATGGACGAACGCCGGTGCGGGCGACTGGAGCGTGGCGGGTAACTGGTGGCCGCAGGCCCCGGCGGCCTCCGGCGCGTTGACGCGTTTCGGCACGGCTCTGGCGGCCGATGCGACCGTGACTGTGGACGCGCCGGTCTCGGTGGCCGGCATGACGTTCCAGAACGCCCAGCGCTACACGCTCGGCGGCGCGGCCGTCACGCTTGACAACGGTGGCGGTAACGCTCTGATCGACGTGCGGCAGGGGGCGCACACGCTGGCTTCGGCGCTGACCCTGTCCGGGCCGACAACGGTGACTTTGGCAACCGGCACGGGGCTGCGCCTGGCCGGTCTGGCCTCCGGCGCGGGCAGCCTGTCCGTCTCCGGCGGCGGCACGCTGACGCTGGACGGCACCAACGCCACCCCGCTGACGGTCAGCGGCGGCGCGGCGGTGACGGCGCCCGCGACCGACGCCTTGGGCGGCGTGGGCGACCTGACGCTCGACAGCGGCACGCTCACGCTCGCCGCCACCGGAGCGTTGGCAGGAAACGTGACGTTGGGTGCGGGCGGCGGCACGCTCGCCTCGGCTGCGGGCCAGACGCTGCAGCTTGACGCGACGGTGACGGGCGAAGGCGGCCTGACCAAGTCCGGCGGCGGCACCTTGGCGCTCGCCGCCGCGGCGCTCGGCTATTCGGGCGGTACCACCTCCGGCGGCGGCACGCTCGCGCTGCCCGCGTTGCCGCAGGGCAGCCTTGTTTTGGGTGGCGGCACGCTGCGTTATACAGGGGCGTCCGACTCCTCGACGCAAGCCGTTACGGTCGCCTCTGGCTCACGTGCCGCTGTGCTGGACACGGATGCGGACCTCACCCTGGGCGGCCCGGTCTCGACCCTTTCCGGCGCGCTGCTCAAGACCGGCGCCGGAACCGTGTCTTTCACTGGCGCCACGTCCCATCAGTTCGGCATGGGCGAGGGGGCCAACCCTGACGGCCTCGCCGCGCCTGTCGCGGACGGCGACGGGCCCACGGACGGTTACGGCGTCTTCAATGTGGCCGAGGGCCGTGTGGTCCTCGGCGCCGCCGGGCAGAGCAACAGCATGCCGGGCCGCGTGCTGGTCGGCCTGCGGACCACCGCTGCCGCCGGCGGGGAGACCGCTGGTGAGCTGATCGTCGCTGGCGGCGTGACGGTTTGCGGCGGCGCGATCGAGATCGGCCGGAACAACGGCACGACCACCACGGCGCCGGCCGGGTTGACCTCCCGCCTCAGCGTGCAGGGTGGCGAGCTGTCCACTCGAGATATCCGGCTGGGAGGAAGCGCCGGCTTTGCCAATTACACCGGGCGCCCCGAGCTTAGGGTTGAGGGCGGTTCCTGTACGGTTGGCGAGTTGCTGTACGCCGGCGAGGCTTTGGGCGGCGTCGCGACCATTACCGTCAGCGGCGGAACGCTGCGCCACTTGGCCACCACCAGCGTGTCGATGCGCCTCGGCAATACCGGCGGCGAAGGTATCTTGCGCATGACTGGCGGAACCGTGGAATTGGCACGTGACCTCATCCTCGCCTCGGGCGGCGCGGGCACCACGGGCACGGTGGAGCTGGCGGGAGGCACGCTGATTGTGCAGAACCTTTACAAGTGGACCAGCCCTGCCACCGGCAACGGGCGCCTGCACTTTAACGGCGGCGTCTTCCGTCCTTTCGGCGGTGCGCTCAACAACAACTTCGACGCGGTCACGATCGGCGAGCGCCCGGCTGTGATCGACACGTCGCTTGTCACCGTCAACGCCTACAACCTGGCGGCTGTGCTGACCGGCGCGGGGCCTTCGGACGGCGGCTTGGTGAAGATCGGAGCAGGCAACCTGATGGTCACGGCGGCCGAGGCCTACAGCGGGCCTACCGTGGTCTCGAACGGCACGCTGCAAATCGCTGGCGCGCTGCCGGCGGCCTCGGCCGTGACGGTCGCGCCGGGGGCCTGCCTGGCGCTGAACAACGCCACGCCGAAGACGGTGACGGTTGCGTCGCTGACGGTCGGCGACAGCGGTAGCCCGACGCCCGGCGTCTTGGAGTTCGGCTTCCTGAGCAACGGCTCCTCCAATGACCGGATCGCGGTGACGGGCGCGCTCAGCCTGCCCCAGGCCGCCTTCCGTTTCTACCAGAACGCGACGACCGAGAATCTGGTGCCCGACGGCACCTACACATTACTCACGTACAGCGGCGCAGACCCCTCGACCGCGGGCCTGAGCGTGATGGACGGGCGCTACGGTAAGAGCTACAGCTTCAGCGCTTCGGGCGGCGTGCTGAGCGTCACCATCGGAACGGCGTCCTCAGGCGCGCATGTCTGGTCGGCGGCCGGCGGCGGCGCATGGGAGAGCGCGGGCAACTGGGTGGCCGCACCCGGCGCGGGCGGCAGCGGCGCGGGCGTGCGCTTCGACAGCGCGATCGCCGCGCCCGCGACCGTCACCGTCAGCGGGCCGGTGACCCTCGGCGGCCTCTATTTCAAGAATGCCAACGCCTACACGCTTGCCGGCGCGACACCGGTCGTGGCGGATAACGCCGGAAGCGCCGCCGTGCTGAATGTGGAGCAGGGCGCGCATGTGGTCAACACGCCGCTGGCCTTGACCAACGGGCTGCTCGTCAAGCCGGTCGGCGGTACCGCGCTGACCTTGGGCGGAGCGGTGACCGGCTCCGGCGACCTGGTCAAGAACAACTCCGGCGCGCTCACGCTGAAGGGCGCCAACACATACTCGGGCGCGACCGCGCTGAATGAAGGCGCGCTGACGCTGGCCGACGGTGGCAGGGTCGGCGCCGGGCCGCTGCTGATGAACAGTGCGGCCGCACCCCTCAACGTGACCGGCACGGCCGCGAGCGTGCTGACCAATGAGGTGCGTGTGCAGCAGTCCGCCGCCTATCTGAACGTCGCAGGCTCGCTGGTGCTGGCCGGCCCACTGACGCGCACGACCACGACCACGATTGTCAAGCAGGGCGCGGGCGAGCTGGTGCTTTCCGGCCGGGCGGCGATCACGAACGACGCCGACCGGGTCAATTTCCAGGACGGCGCGATCCGCTTTGCGGCGGGCGCGGATTACCGGTTCGGCGCGCTCGTTCGCGACTTCTTCCAGATGAGCACCGATAACGGCAAGGCGCGCTCGCTGACGGTTGAGGCGGGTGCCCGTGCGGACCTTTCAGGCCTCTATCTGGCTTACGGCACCAATGCGGTCACCGTGTCCGGCGCGCTGAACCTGGTCGGCAACAACGATGGCGCCTGTCTGCGCACCAGCACGGGCGACCAGGTTACGGTCGACCGGTTTACGGTCCGCCCCGGCGGCACGGTCACCGCGCCCAACGCAGCCTGGTTCAACGTCGGCGTCCGCGGCCCCGCCATCCTGGCGGTCGAGGGCGGCTCAGCGAGGCTGGGCAAGGTCTGCCTGGGCTATCAGAGCAATACCGACACATATGGCGCGCGCTTCGGGATGGTGCGCGTGACGGACGGCGGCCTGGTCAGCGCGAGCGGCGCGTGGAACTGGAAGGCGGACTCCAGCGGCACGCGGGTCAATGCGCTGCTGGCCGAAGGCGTCGGTTCGACCGCGCGCCTGCCTGCCACCTATGCGACGAGCACGAGCGGCTGGACCTCGCTGGGGCTGAACGGCGGCACGCTGGCGGCGGCTGGCGCGGGCCTCACGACGCCGACGCCCGGCGACTACCTCGCCGGACTCGATAACGTGTATGTGGGCACAGCGGGCGGCACCTTTGACAGCGGCGGCCAGACAGCCGAGATCGCCCAGCCGGTCACGACGGACGGGGCGGCCGCGACGCTGACCAAACAGGGTGCGGGCCTCGTGGGTCTCGGCCAGCCGTTGGCCTGGGCGGGCACGGTCGATGCGCAGGCCGGCACGCTCCGCGCCGAGCTGGCCCAGGGCCCCGTGTTCCCTGAGCTGCGCGAGGGCCTGCTCGGCCGCTACAGCATGGAGTTGGGCCCCACGGCCGACACGTCCGGCAACAACCGCTTCGGCTCCGTTTACGGTTCGGCCCTCACGGTCGGCGGCGGCGCAAACAGCCGGTACGGCCTGCTGTTCAGCGGCAATACCTGTGTGCGCGTGCCGTACGACAGCGGGTTTAGCAACGTGACCAACTACACGGTGGCGACATGGATCTGGCTAGATGCGTACACCACCGATTATAAGGCCCAGACCTTCTTCACCACGCGCCGCAACAGCGCGGCCAACGGGCCGTACGAGGTGATGCTGCGCATCGCGGGAACCGGCAACAAGCGGCTGCGCTACATGGGTGTGGGCAGCGCTGCGGGGACGTGGCTTTCGTATGAGTCCTCGGTCGACCTTCCGCTCGGGCAGTGGGTGCACGTGGCCGCGGTCGTCAGCCGCGCGGGCGTGACGCTCTACCAGAACGGCGTGAAGGTGCGTAATCCGGCCGAGCCGACCAACACGTTACGCCTGTCGCCGACGCGGACGGCGCCGAGCGAGCCGGGAATGGCCTTCGGCTGCTACTCGCTCGACGAGACGGCGACCATGTTCCAGGGCCGTCTCGACGACCTGCGTGTCTATACGCGTGACCTGGCCCAGTCGGAGGTGCAGACGCTGATGACGGTCAGCACCAACCGCCCGAGCCTGCGCGTGGCGGGCGGCGCGTCGTTTGTCGCTCAGGGCGCGAGCGAGGTGCAGGATCTCGCGGGCGAGGGACGGGTCGCCGGCACGCTGACGGTGCGTGGCAGCGTCGCGCCGGGCGACAGCGCCGACGCGCCTGCGGGCGCGACGCTCCTGGCCGACGGCCTGACCCTCGGCGCCAACACGGTCTACAAGTGGACGTGGTCGCCGGTGATGAGCGACGAGCTGCGCGTGGGCCATCTGACGATCGGCGGCGCGGGCGTGGTCGACTGCGGCCGCGACGAGGCCGATCCGGTGTCCGGCGCGTTCCGGACCGTCCTGATGCGCTACGACACGATCGCCGGCGCGCCGAACCTCGCCGGCTGGACGCTGGCGAATGTCGGGCGCACCGGATACCAGGCGGTGATCGGCGCGGAGAACGGCGAGGTTTACCTCGACTTTGTCGCGGTGCGCGGCACGCTGCTCATCTTCAAATAAGCGACGGGGATAAGCCGGCTGAAGGCTGTCGGGTCTGCCGGAAACAAAGGGGTTTCCGCGCGCGACGGGCAGCCTTTAGCTTTTGGCGCAGACAAAAGGGAGGATACACGTGAAGAGAATGACGGGTTCATTTCTGTTGGCGGCCGTGGTGGCCGGTTCGGTTTTCGCGCAGCAGCTTTCCACCACGCCCGCGCCGCGCGACGAGAAGTGGCAGCAGCGTGTCGCACGCGACGCCGAGAAAGCGAAGCAGGGCGGCTGGGAGCTGGTCTTCATCGGCGACTCGATCACTGACGGCTGGCAGGGCCGCGGCAAGGCGGTCTGGGAGAAGTCCTTCAGCGCGTACAAGGCCCTGAACCTGGGCATTAGCGCGGACCGCACCGAGCATGTGCTGTGGCGCCTCGACCACGGCCAGTTGGAGGGCTACCAGCCCAAGCTGTTTGTCGTGATGATCGGCACGAACAACAACGGCCACCGTAAGCCCGAGCAGGAGAGCACCGCCGACACCGTGGCGGGCATCAAGGCGATCCTCGACAGGCTCGGCCAGAAGGCGCCGCAGTCCAAGGTGCTGCTGCTCGCGATCTTCCCGCGCGGCGCCACGCCGCAGGACGCCTGCCGCCAGCGTAATGAGGCGGTCAACGCCGAGATCCAGAAGTTCGCCGATAACCAGCGCGTCCTCTGGCTGAACATCAACGACAAGCTCCTTGAGGCCGACGGCACGCTCTCCAAGGAGGTCATGCCCGACCTGCTGCATCCGAACGCCAAAGGCTATGAGATCTGGGCGCAGGCCATGCTGCCGACATTCAAGGCCGTGCTGGGGAAATGACCTAAAACGGAAAGGCGCCCCTCCGCACTTTCTCCCCGCAGCGGGTTATGGTATAACACGCCTGTTCATGTATCAGAAAGAGAGTTGGGAGGGGGGCGATGAGCAGGTCTCAGGTCTGGGCATGTTTGGCTGCGGGGCTCTGCCTCGCCTTGGCGGCGGTCTGGTGGGCGGGGCTTGACCGGCGGCCGGTTCTGGTCTGCTTCGGTGATAGCCTCACCTCCTGCGGCGGCAAGGGGGGGCACTATAGCGACTGGCTGGCTCGCTTCCTGCCCGGCGTGCGCGTGGTGGATGCGGGCGTCGGGGGCGACACGCTGCTCACGGGTCGCGCGCGGTATGCGCGCGACGTCCTGCACCACAAACCCGACGTCCTGGTGATCGCCTTAGGCGCCAACGATTTCTGGCAGCGCGCGCGGGCCGTCGCCGCGCTGCATGACGACCTCGACTCGATGGTGCGTGAGGCGCGCGCCACCGGGTGCCAGGTCGTCGTGGCGAGCTGCTTCGGCGACCGTGACTTCTGGTCCGAGACCTGTGTCGAGTTCGCGCCCGAACGCTATGAGCTGGCCTGGCTGATCGCGCGGATGGAGCGTACCGTCTGTCAGGACCACGCCTGCCTCTACGTGCCCAACATGCAGACGGATGTGAAACCCAACCGCCTGCCCCCTTACTGGGACGAGACCGACCACCCCAACCGGGCCGGTAACGAACAGGTCGCGCTCAGGCTGTTGCCCGCCGTGCGTCAGGCGCTGGCGGCCGTCCGGCGCTAAGCTCAAGGAGACGGCCATGACCGCGCTTTGTCGATGTGCTTTTGCGGCTGCGGTGTTCCTGTCCGGAGCCGTGCCTGTCCGGGGCGCCTTGCGTGCGGACAGCCCGTCGCATTGGGCTCCGAACCAGGACGGGGGCGACGCTCCCGCCGTCTCCGTCGCGGCCGCGCACGAGGGCCGCCCCGCCGTGCGCTTCCAGTACAAGAACGGGCGCGGCTACGGCAACAGCCTGCTGGAGGGCGTGTCCGTCCCGCCCGACGCCTACGGCCTGCGCTTCAACCTCTTCGTCGAGTCGGCCGCGACCGAGGCCGCCATGCACCTCTGGTTCCGCGAGCGCGACGGCGACATGTGGATGTGCCGCATCACGCCCGCCGACGGACGCGGGCTGGCCGCCGCCACCGGCGTGTGGCGCGAGGCCTTCGTGCCCTTCTCCGACCTCGCCCACCAGCCGCGCGGCGACAAGCGCCGCCAGTTCCTCAGCTCGGACCGCCTGCTGCTCGGCTTCAACTTCGGCGACATGGCGGTGCGCGTGAGCGGCCTCGCCTTCGCCGTCCGCGCGAACGGGCCGCTGCCCGCCGATCCGCAGGCGCCCGTGCCGGTCTGCGCCGACCTGCCCGGACGCCGCATCGCGATCCTGCACGAGCCGACCCTGCCGCGCGAGCCGGGGCACGCCGACCCCGAGCGCCTGGCGCGGCTGCTCGCCGAGGCCGGCTACCGCCCGGTGCTCGTCCGCGCGGCCGACCTCTGCGACGCCTCGCGCTTCAGCCGCGCGGGCGCCGACCTGCTGGTGCTGCCGAGCGCGCCCTTCTTCCCGCGGGCCGCGGTCGCCAACTTCCGCGCGTTCCTCAAGGCGGGCGGCGCCTTCTTCTCCCTCGGAGGCTACGCGTTCGACCGGCTCGGCGACTTCGGCGACTCCGGCTGGACCTCGCCCGCG
>JAKJGY010000359.1 GCA_022704145.1 Verrucomicrobiota bacterium | reverse complement strand
TCGCGCGCGTGCAAGGCCCGGCAGGACGAGCGAGCCTGTGACAGCGGTTGTCCGGCGCACCGGCGTCGATATCTGCATTGGCGGCGTGACGGTGCGCGTGCGCAGTTCGGGCAAGGCTTTCCTGCGCATGCTGGACGAGCGATATGCCGGCTTCATGGTGCACGGTGGCGTTCCCGACTACGAATTCGACGTTGAGCTCACGCCGCCGCGAGACGGCTCGCCCGACGACGATGTGCGCGTCTGGCGCAGCGACGGCCTGTGGCACTTGCAGCGCGGCGACTTTCGCGCCGAATGGGACCCGGTGGCCCGGCAGGGGCGCATCCGCCAGTCGGCCAACCCCTACTCGATCGACACCGTTCTGCGGATCGTGCACACGCTGGTGCTGGCGCGCGAAGGCGGCTTTCTGATGCATGCGGCCAGCGCGGTGCGCAACGGCAAGGCCTTCATCTTCACCGGGGTTTCCGGGGCCGGCAAGACCACGCTGTCGCGCCTGGCGCCGCCCGACGCGGACGTGCTCAGCGACGAGATCTCGTACGTGCGCAAGGAGGGCGGCCGCTTTTACGCCTATGGCACACCATTTGCCGGCGAACTGGCCCGCGCCGGCGAGAACCTGCGTGCGCCTCTGGACACCGTCTATCTGCTCACCCAGGGGCCGGAGAACCGCATCACCGACGTGGACAAGGCCGAGGCCGCGCGCACCCTGCTGAGAAACCTGCTATTTTTCGCCGAAGACAATGAACTGGTGCAAGCCGTTTTTCTGTCGGCGCTTGACCTGGTCGAGCATGTGCCGGTTCGCCGGCTGACCTTTTTGCCCGAGCCCGAAGCATGGAATCTGATTCAATGAGCGCGCCGCGCTATCTCTCCCGAGCCACCCACGTTGCGGCACGCCTGTTTGGCGGCGAGGTGATGATCATGTCCGGGGTCGACTCGTCTCTGTACAGCCTCAACGAGACCGCTTCCATCCTGTGGCAGGCGGCGGATGGCGTGACGCCGCTGGCGCGGATTGTCGAGCGCGACATCTGCACGGCGTATGAGGTGGACCCTGCGACCGCGTTGCGTGACGCCGCAGAACTCGCGGAAGCTTTGGCCCGTGACGGTATCCTGCAGATATCGGACACCCCGCTCGCCGAGCCTGCCACGCCATCGACGGTTTCGCCATGAGCGGCCTGATGCGGGAGATGGGCGCCAAGGCGCTCAGGCTGGGCCTTCCCCTGAGCGTGCACCTGGACCTGACCTACCGCTGCAACGAGCGCTGCGTGCATTGTTATCTCGACCACGAGGACCATGGCGAGATGAGCACGGCGGAAATCCTGGATCTGCTGGATCAGCTGGCCGAAGCCGGCGTGTTCTTCCTGATCCTGAGCGGGGGCGAGATCTTCCTGCGCAAGGATTTGTTCGAGATCGTCGAGTACGCGCGCAAGCTCCAGTTCTCGGTGAAGCTCAAGACCAACGCCGTGTTGCTGCGCGAGGCCAGTGCCCGGCGCATTGCGGCTCTGGGTGTGCAGATGGTGCAGATCAGCGTCTATTCGCATCGGCCCGAGGTGCACGACAAGATCACCAAGGTGCGTGGCTCCTTGAAGCGCACCATCGAGGGGGCGCGTCTGCTGCGGGCCAATGGCGTCAGGGTCCAGTTTGCCAACGTGCTGATGAAACACAACGCCAGCGACTACCCGCAGGTGCAGGCGCTTGCCGCCGAGATGGGCGTGGGCTACAACCTGGACGCGACGATCACCCCGATGATGGATGGCGACCGCTCGATCCTCGATCTGAACATCACGCCCGAAGAGCTTGAGCAGGTCTACCGAGAGCCCGCACTTGTGGGCAATGTCGAGGAGTTCTGCGCCCCCCCGGCGGGGCCGCTGGAGCCCGCCGACGCCATGGACACCCTGCCCTGCAGCGCCGGGCATACCGCGTGCTACATCTCGCCCTATGGAGACTTGTTGCCCTGCGTGCAGTTCCCGCTGCTGAGCGGCAATGTGCGCAAGCAGCGCTTTCTCGACATCTGGCAGAACTCGCCCGCGCTGAAGGAAGTGCGCTCCATCAGCATGGCCGACTTGCAGGGCTGCTCTTCCTGCACCCACGGCAGCAGCTGCACGCGCTGCCCGGG
>JAKJGY010000146.1 GCA_022704145.1 Verrucomicrobiota bacterium | reverse complement strand
GGCGGGTGTGGAGCCGACTGAACCGGCCGACGCCACCGCCGCCGAGACGAGCCCCGCCGCCCCGGAGACCGCCGAACTGGCGGCCGTGAAGGAACGTTATATGCGGTTGCTGGCGGACTTCGACAATTTCCGTAAGCGCCAGGCCCGCGACCGCGAGGAGCAGCTCAAGCGCGCCAACGAGGCCCTGCTCGCCGACCTGCTGCCGGTGATCGACCACCTCGAGCTGGCGCTCGGCGGCTCGCCTGACCTCGGCAACCCGTTCGTCGCGGGCGTCAAGCTCGTGTATGACCAGTTCCTCGCGCTGCTCGACCGCTACGGCGTGACGCCCCTCGACGCCAAGGGGCAGCCGTTCGACCCGCAGTGGCACGAGGCCCTCTCGCAGATGCACTCGGCCACCGTGCCCGCCAACCAGGTGCTCGACCAGTACCGCCGCGGCTGGCTCCTCGCCGGCCGCCTCCTGAGGCCCGCGCAGGTCGTGGTCTCCGCGGGCCAGCCTGACGAGCAGCAGGCGGCCGCCGAGGCCGCAGGCGTCTCGGACTGACCCCCTATCACCTATCAACACCGTACCCTCCCCCCATTACCGTTATGGCGAACAAACGCGACTATTACGACGTGCTCGGTGTCGGGCGTACAGCCACACCCGACGAGCTGAAGAAATCCTACCGCAAGCTGGCGATGCAGTACCATCCGGACCGCAACCCCGACAACGCCGAGGCGGCCGAGAGGTTCAAGGAGGTCTGCGAGGCCTACGAGATCCTCAGCGACTCCGAGAAACGCGCGCGCTATGACCAGTTCGGGCATGAGGGCATGAAGTCCGCCTTCGGCCCGGGCGGGTTCGACTTCGGCCGCGACTTTACCCACGCGGGCGATTTCCAGGACCTGTTCGCAAACCTCTTCGGCGGAGGTCTGGGCGACCTCTTCGGCGGCGGCGGCGGCCGCAGGCGCACGCGCAACCCGAATGCGGCCCAGCGCGGCGACGATCTGCGCTTCGACCTCGAGATCGATTTCGAGGAGGCCCTCTTCGGCTCGGAGCGCGAGGTCGACCTGCACGTCAACGACGCCTGCGGCACCTGCCACGGGTCCGGCGCCGCGCCCGGCTCCTCGCGCGAGACCTGCCGCCAGTGCGGCGGCCACGGCGCCGTGGTGGTGGGCGGCGGCTTCATCCAGATGCGCCAGACCTGCCCCGTCTGCAACGGCGAGGGCACCGTCGTGCGCACGCCCTGTAAGGCCTGCCAGGGCGCGGGGCGCGTCAAGACGCCCCGCCATATCGCCCTGCGCATCCCCAAAGGCGTGGAGACCGGCTCGCGCCTGCGCCTCTCCGGCAAGGGCGAGAGCGGGCTGCGCGGCGGCCCCCACGGCGACCTTTACGTCGTCCTGCACGTGCGCGAACACGACCTCTTCGAGCGCCATGACGACGACCTGACCTGCACCGTCCACATCTCTCCGACCGCCGCCACGCTGGGCGGCGATATCGACGTGCCCACCCCCGACGGCCTGGCCCGCATCAAGCTCCCGGCCGGAACCCCCAACGGCAAGCTCTTCCGCCTGCGCGGCAAGGGCATGCCCAACCTCAACGGCGGCTGCGGCGACCTGCACGTCCGGGTGGAGGTTGAGACGCCCCAGCACCTGACGTCCAAACAGCGGCGGGCGCTCGAGGAGTTCGCGACGCTCGCCACGCCCGACAATTTTCCCGAAGCCGGCCGCCAGGGCAAGGCCGCCGAGCGCTTTTTCGCTCGGCGCGACGCCCTGCGCAAGTTCGGCCACGGTTAGGGAACGCCCCCTCAGGCCGCCCGATGAACCGCCACCTCGTCAGCACGGTTACGCTCCTCGCCGACTCGGCCTCGCTGGAACGCGAGGAGGCGCGACACCTGCTGACTGTCCTGCGTGTGCGGCCGGGCGAACGCGTGACGCTGTTCGACGGCCAGGGCCGAACCCGCCTCGCCGAGGTCGCCTCCGCCGACCGGCACCGCCTGACCCTCGCGGCGGCCGGCCCGGTTCAGGTCCGGCCGCGCGCGACCTGCCGCCTGACCCTCTTCGCCTGCGTCAGCAAGCGCATGGACTGGACGGTCGAAAAGGCTGTCGAGCTGGGCGTCTCGGCCATCGTGCCGGTCCTCGCGGCGCGTTCCGTCGTGCGGCTTGACCCCGACGACGCCGACGCCAAGGCCGCACGCTGGGCGCGTGTCGCCGAGGAGGCCGCACGCCAGTGCGGCGCCGCCTGGCTGCCCGAGATCGCCCCGCCCGCGACGTTCAAGGCGTGCCTGGCCAGCGTGGCCGAAGCCGCGCCGGTCTTCGTCGCCGCGCTCTCGCCCGCCGCCCGTCCGCTGCGGGAGGCCCTCGCGGCCTATGCCCAGCCTCCGACGCGCGCGGGCTGGTTCGTCGGGCCCGAGGGCGACTTCTCCCCGGAGGAGACCGCCGCCCTCGGCGCTGCGGGCGCGCTGCCTGTCAGCCTCGGGCCGCTCGTGCTGCGCGCCGAGACCGCCTGCCTCTACGGCCTGTGCGCGCTGAACTGCGCCTGGCTCTGAAAGGTCTTCTATGCGCCACCACCTCCCGTTCCTTGTCCTGATGGGAGCCCTCGCCACCGCCCACGCCGCGCCGCCACCCGGCACGCCCGAGCCCGACGGCACGGCCGACAAGGCCTTCCGCGAGGCCGCGGCCGGTCTGCCGGGGACGCCGCGCAGGCTCTTCGACACCGCCGACCCGGTACGCCTCAAGCGTCACGCCGATGCGGCCGACGCAGCCTTCGAGCCCTCCGCGACGCCGGAGACGCCCTTGGGCCGCGCCCTGCGCGTCTCCGTGCTGCGCCGCACCGATCCGGCATGGAAAGTCCAAGTGTCCACGCCGCCCAGCCTCGGCCCAGTCAAGAAAGGCGACGTGCTCTACGTCACCTTCCGTGCGCGGTGCGTGCGCTCCGCCGCCGAGACCGGAGGCGGGCTCCTCTTCGTCACGCTCCAGCAGGTCCGCACCTACGACAGCCTGGGGTCGCTCCACGCGGCACCCGGCAAGGACTGGGCCGTGTTCCACCTGCGCGCCGTCGCCGAGCGCGACTATCCCGAACAGGGCCTCGAACTCGTCCTGCACCTGGGCAAGGTCGAACAGACCGTCGAACTGGCAGCTCTGTTCGCCGCCAACCTCGGCCCCGGCGTCGACCCGCGCGCCCTGCCCTTCACGCGCGTGCGTTACGCCGGCCAGGAGCCCGACGCGGCCTGGCGCGCCCAGGCGCTCGCCCGCATCCAGAGCGTCCGCACAGGCGAGCTTACCGTCCAGGTGCTCGACGCCGCAGGCGCGCCTGCCAGCAACGCCACCGTGCGCCTGCGCATGACGCGCCACGCCTACCAGTTCGGCACGTTCATCGAAAGCGAGCTGCTCCACGAGACCGACAACGGCCGGCGCTACCGCCAGACCGTGACGGAGCTGTTCAACCGTGTGACCTGCCCCCTGTACTGGAGCGACTGGGGCTGGGAACATCCCGAGAACCGCCTCACCTACATCGCCCTCGCGCGCTGGGCCAAGGTCAACGGCTTCCACACCCGCGGTCACTGCCTCGTCTGGCCCGGTTGGCGCTGGCTGCCGAAAGAGGCCGCCGCCCTGCAGGACAAGCCGGAGGAACTCCGCGCCCTCGTGGACCGCCACCTGAGAGAGGTCGTCACCACCCTGGCACCGATCCGTTTCGACACGTACGATGTGATTAACGAGCCGCGCGTCAACCATGACCTCATGGCGGTCTTAGGGCCGCAGGAGGCCGCCCGCTGGTTCAAGCTCGTCCGCGAACTCGACCCACACCCCATGCTCGGCATCAACGAGTTCGCGATCGTCTCCGGCGGCGGGGAGACGCTCGCCGAACAAGAGTTGTACATGCGGCAGATCCGTGACCTGCTCGCCTCCGGCGCGCCGCTCGGCGTCATCGGAGTCCAGTGCCACATGGGGGAGAACCTCACCCCGCCGCAGCGGGTGATCGAGATTCTCGACCGCCTCGCCACACTGCGCCTGCCGATCCACGCCACCGAGTTCGACATCGCCACCGACGACGAGGAGACGCAGGGCGACTACATGCGCGACTTCCTGATCGCGTTCTTCTCCCACCCCGCCACGGAGTCGCTGACCCAGTGGGGCTTCTGGGAGGGCCGCCACTGGATCCCGCGCGCCGCGCTGTTCGCCAAAGACTGGCGAGTGAAACCGAACGGGCGCGCCTATCTCGACCTGGTCAAGGGCGCCTGGTGGACAGACGAAACCCGCGTCACCGACCGGCAGGGCTCCTGCCGCGTACGCGGGTTCCTGGGCGACTACGAAGTGACCGTCACCCTTCCGGGCGGCGCCGCCTTCACGCGGGCGGCGCGCCTCGAACGCGCGAACCGCCCGCTGACCCTCCGGCCCTGACTCACACGGCCGACGCCACCAGATCGCCGACCTCGCGCGTGCCGAAGCCCATGCGCCCAGCAGCCTGGCTCTTCATCTTGGGCGTGGTCTCCATGATCGCCCGCTCGATCGCCGCAGCCGCCGCGCGCTCGCCCAGCGTATCGAGCATCATGCCGGCCGCGCCGATCGCCGCGATCGGGTTGATCACGTCCTTGCCCTGATATTTGGGCGCCGAGCCGCCCATGGGCTCGAACATCGAGATGCCCGTCGGGTTGATGTTGCCGCCCGCCGCCACGCCGAGGCCGCCCTGGATCATCGCGCCCAGGTCGGTGATGATGTCGCCGAACAGGTTCTCGGTCACCACCACGTCGAACCACTCGGGATTCTTCACGAACCACATGTTCGCCGCGTCCACATGGTTATAATCGCGCGCGATCTCCGGATACTCCGCCGCGCCCAGCTCCTCGAACGCGCGGAACCAGAGGTCGCCACAGTGCGTCAGCACGTTACGCTTATGCACCAGCGTGATGGGCTTCGCCGCATAGCGCGGGTTCGCGGCGTTACGCCGCCTTTTCAGCTCGAACGCGTAACGCAGGCAGCGCTCGACCGTGCGGCGGTCATAGACCATGACCTGCGTCGCGATCTCCTCCGACGTGCCGACACGCGTCGCGCCGCCGAGGCCGGTGTAGATGCCGCCGCTGTTCTCGCGCACCACGACAAAATCGATGTCCTCAGGCCCTTTGCCCTTGAGCGGCGTCTCGACGCCGGGGAAAAGTTTGACCGGACGGTGGTTGATGTACTGGTCGAGCGCGAAACGCATCTTCAGCAGGATACCCAGCTCGAGGATGCCGGGCTTCACATCGGGATGGCCGATCGCACCGAGGTAGATCGACTGGTACTTCTTCATTTCCTCGACGGCCGAGTCAGGCAAAGTCTCGCCCGTCCGCAGGTAACGCTCCGCACCGAAATCATACGGCGTGAAAACCAGCTTGAACCCGAACTTAGCCGCCGCCGCCTGCGCGACCTTGACACCCTCGGCCGCAACCTCGGGGCCGGTCCCGTCTCCGCCAATCAACGCGATCTGATACGTTTTAGTAGACATGCTGTCGCTCTCGCCTCGGGGCCAGGAGGTGCCTGGGCCGAACCCGCTTTTCGGGCAGCACGGGCGGCCGCCCGCTGAAACTGTCCCGAAGATGCGCGTTCGACGGGACAAAACGATGCCAGAACCGGGGCGGTGAGTCAAGCCGCCCCTCGGCCCAGCCCCCATTTTATCACGCCTCGGCGTTGCCGACACGGGCGGAAACCGCTATCATAAGCGCGCTATGGAACCAACCGACACCCTGACCGCCCTCTCCCCGCTCGACGGCCGTTACGCCGCCAAACTTGGCGCGCTGCGCGACGTCTTTTCCGAGTTCGGCCTGATCCGACGCCGCGTGGCGGTGGAGGTCGCCTGGCTGGAGGCGCTCTGCGACGCTCCCGACATTCCCGAGGCCCGCGCCCTCGCCCCGGACGAGCGCGAGTTCCTCAGCGGCCTCGCGGATCGTTTTTCGGTATCGGACGCAAGGCGCGTCAAAGAGATCGAGGCCGTCACCAACCATGACGTCAAGGCCGTCGAGTACTTCCTTAAGGAGCGCCTTGCCGGCACCTCGCTCGCGCCGCTGGGCGAGTTCGTGCATTTCGCCTGCACCTCGGAGGACATCAACAACCTCGCCCATGCGCTCATGCTGCGCGACGGCCTGCGCGTCCTGCGCGACGCCCAGGACGCGCTCACCGACGCCCTCGCGGCCCTGGCTGTTGAGCTGCGTGACGCCGCCATGTTGGCGCGCACGCATGGCCAGCCCGCCTCGCCGACCACCCTCGGCAAGGAGCTGGCGGTCTTCGTCCACCGCCTGCGCCGCCAGGCCGCGCAGCTCGACGCCCTCGTCCTGCCCGCCAAGCTCAACGGCGCCGTCGGCAACTTCAATGCGCACCTCGCCGCCTACCCGGACACCGACTGGGAGGCGCTCGCCCGCTCCGTGATCGAAGGCCGCTTCGGCCTGTCTCAGAACCCGCTCACCACGCAGATCGAGTCGCACGACGGCGTGGCGGAGCTGTTCGACGCGCTCGCGCGCTGGAATACGGTGCTGCTGGATCTCGACCGCGACATCTGGGCCTATATCTCGCTCGGCTACCTCGGCCAGAAGACGGTCAAGGGCGAGGTCGGCTCCTCGACCATGCCCCACAAGGTCAACCCCATCGATTTTGAGAACAGCGAGGGTAACCTCGGCCTCGCCAACGCCCTCCTGGAGCACATGGCGCGCAAGCTGCCGGTCTCGCGCCTGCAGCGCGACCTGACCGACTCGACCGTGCTGCGCAACATGGGCGTCGGCTTCGGCTATTCGCTCGCCGCCTACCAGGCCACGCTTAAGGGCCTCGGCAAGATCCGCCTCAACGCCCCTCGCCTCGCGGCCGACCTCGAGGACGCCTGGGAGGTGCTGGCCGAGCCGGTCCAGACCGTCATGCGCAAGCTGGGCAAGCCCAACCCCTATGAGCAGCTTAAGGAGCTGACGCGCGGCAAGAAGATGACCGCCGAGGTCATGCGGCAATTCATCGAGGGGCTCGACCTTCCGCCCGAGGAGAAACTGCGCCTCGCGGAGCTGACCCCCGCCCGCTACACCGGCCTCGCCAGCAAGCTTGTCGACGCGATCCAGTAGCCGCGCTGCAGACCGCCCCCGCCCCAGCCCCCTCAGCCGCCCAGCGCGAGGGTCTGCGACACGGTCTGCATGAGCCAGTCGGTGAGCCGCTGACCCTGCGCCGGGTCAAGCCCCTGGATCGCCGCAAGGTAGTCGCCGGACGGCAGGCGCGCCAGCAGGTCGCCGACCGCCGGCGGCACCGGCGTCTCTTCACGCGCCGCGACCAGACGGGCGAGCGCGGCCTGACGCGCCGGCCAGGCCGCGACAAACGCGGCGTGTTCGGCGGCCGCAGGATTGGGCTGCCCCAAGGCGAGTGACTGTCCGACCTTATCGGACAGCTCGTCGAGGCGCGACACACGCTCTTCCAAGATCTCCGCCAGCCGCTGGCGCGCGCCGCCGTAGCAGGCCGCGGCAAAGGGCTCGCACCGCATAAAGGGCGCGCGCACCGCGCGATACCAGAGGTCGAGCGCCAGGATGTTGCCGATGTAGGCGAGGTTGTTGCGCAAGACCCGCCGGACGCCGTGATACTGGCGCGGGTCATACGGCATATTGAGGGTGCTGCGGAAGGCGACTTTGGCCACCAGACGGCCGGGCTCCGTCACGTCGCCACGCCAGATCTGGCCAGCCGGAATGACGGTGCCGAACGCGATCTGGCAAGGCCCGACCAGCCCGCCCTGCCCGCCAAGGAAGATGGCCGGCTGGTTGAGCAGCACGCCGCGCGGCACGTCGCCGATGAGCGAGGCCGTGGCCTTGTCCTGATGCGGCGTGAAGTTGAAATGAATGTAGGACGAGCCGATCTCGGAGTGGTTCTTGCGGCCCGTACCGCCCGCCATCAGACAGTCGCAGAAGTTGATCAGGCTGCCCGCCGTGACCCACGGGAGGAAGACCGTCTGCTTGACCCCAACCGAGTGGGCGATCGACGCCCCCTCCTCGAAGAGGCAGCCGGGGCGCACATGCGCGCCGCTGCCGGCCCTGAAGCCGTCAAGAAACGTGGCCCGCTCGAAGAAGCCGCCCGCCAGGTGCACCTTTGCGCCAAGCTGGCACTCCGCGACGGTCACGGGCGCCTCGGCGCCGAGCACAGAGCCCGCGCCGACCGAAAGAGCCGCACCGCTCAGGCGGCAGCCTGGATGGATGACGACGCCCGGAGCGATACGGCCCGGATTCACGTCCGGAGCGACGTAGCAGGTCTCAGGCGCGAGAAAGCTCACGCCGCGCGCCTGAAGCTGGTGAAGGGGGGTGCTCATCTTTGCATTCACCCGAGCCCCTCCTGCACGGCGCTGGTCAGTCTCTCGATCCACGTCTCGACCAGCACGGACTCGCTCGCCTCGACCAGCAGTCGGATCTTCGGCTCAGTCCCTGAGTAACGGACGATCACCCGACCGGCCGACTTCAGCTCCTCCTCACACGCGCGGATCGCCTCCGTCAGCACCGGCACCTCGTGAAGCGCCTTCTTCTCCTTCACCTTGAGGCTGACCAGCTTCTGCGGATACTCGGTCATGCAGTCGGCCAGCTCGGCGAGGGTCTTGCCCTCCTCCTTCATGACACGCATCACCTGCAGGGCGCCGATAATGCCGTCACCGGTCGTCGCATGCTTGTGGAAGATCAGATGCCCCGACTTCTCGCCGCCGAGGGAGTGTCCGCCTTTGCGCATCGCGTCGATCACGTGACGGTCTCCGACATCCGTGACCTCGACCCGTATCCCGTTACGCCGCATCGCCTCGTGCAGGCCGAGGTTGCTCATACTGGTCACGACGAGCGTGTCGTTGGCGAGCAGGCCGCGGCGCTTGAAGGCCAGCGCGCAGACCGCCAGCACACGGTCGCCGTCCACGATCGCGCCGTCCGCGTCGGCCAAGATCACGCGATCCGCATCGCCGTCGAGCGCAATCCCGATATCCGCGCCATGCTCGCGGACGAGCCGGGCGACAACTTCGGGGTGCAGGGCACCACACTCGGCGTTGATATTCAGGCCGTCGGGCGCCACACCCGTCTTGATCACCGTGGCCCCCAGCTCACGGAAGATCCACGGCCCCATGTCGTAGGCCGCGCCGTTGGCGCAGTCCATCACCACCTTGAAGCCGCTGAGCTTCTCATTGTTGATCGTGCTCTTGGCGAACTCGATATAACGGCCGCGCGCGTCGTCCAGGCGATACGCCTTACCGAGCTGGTCGCTACGGATATCGTCGGTGCTGAGGTCGGAGTCGAAGATCAGGCGGGTGAGTTCGGCCTCCTCCTCATCCTCGATCTTGTACCCGTCGGGCGAGAAAAGCTTGATACCGTTGTCATCAAAGGGATTATGGGACGCGGTCAGCATGATGCCGACGTCCGCCGCCAGCGAACGGGTCAGATGCGCCACGGCCGGTGTCGGCACGGGGCCGACAAGGAAGACGTCGCAGCCGGCGGAGACCAGGCCGCTCGTGATGGCGGTCTCCAGCATATATCCGGAGAGCCGCGTGTCCTTGCCGATCACGGCGCGGGCACTCCCATAGCCGTGCGCGTGCAGACGCTTGCCCAGCGCCTTGCCGAGCCGCAACGCCAGCTCGGCGTTCACCGGGTGCCGGTTCGCCTGGCCACGGATACCGTCAGTGCCAAAAAGTTTTCGCATATGTGATTCCCTTCTCGGTGTGCAACCAGACCATTTAAACGGAACCCGGTGGAGGCCGCAAGCCGTTTCCACCGCCAGCTACACGCCGGGACGCCCACACCGTACGGACCACTCCTCCGGCGCGCTCACCACCGCCTCGCAGGAGGCCCCGCGCCGTTCGCCAAACCCGTAGCTACAGAAACAGCGCCGTACGCCAGCCCGCGCGCCGGCTTCAAGATCGGTAACATGGTCGCCGACCATCCAGTCCGTCGCGTCCAGCACACATCCCAGGCGCGCGGCCGCCGCATGCAGCGGCCCCGGCTCCGGCTTCAGCTCCGGCGTGTCCCCGCCGCCGACGACCGCGCCAAACCAAGCGCTCGCGCCCAACCCTTCGAGGATATGGCGCGAGACCGCACCGGGCTTGTTCGTGACCACACCTAAGCGCCAGCCAGCGTCACACAGCACGGAAAGCGCGCGGGCGACACCCGGATAGAGCGTGGTACGATCCAGACAGTGCGTGCGGTAATGCTCGCGCTGACGCT
>JAKJGY010000358.1 GCA_022704145.1 Verrucomicrobiota bacterium | reverse complement strand
AGCTCCGGCGATTTCTGAACCAGCGCGTTGATCTCGCGCGCGGTCAGCCCGATCTGGCGCGCCTCGCCCGCGCGCACCGCCTTGGCGAACGCGTCCACGCGCTGATACAGGGCGTTGCGCTCCGCCTCGGGCAGGGGCGTCACGGCCGGCAGTTCGACCGGCGCAGCCTCGGTATATTGCGCCGTCATGCGGACCAGCGCCCCTTTGACGCCGCGGTAGGCCAGAAAGCCGCCGACCGCCAGCAGCAAAACAACGGTCAGGCAACCGAAACACATTTTCTTGAAGCAGCCCCCCTTCGGAGCTTGAGCGCCGTCTCTGGCCATACGCACCTCCCTGTGTCCTGAACCCCCTGTCAGACCTTAACGCAAAATCCAGGGAACATCGTAACGAAAGCATCCCTTTATCGCAAGGAGAAGGCAAGAGGAATTAGGAGTTAGGATTTAGGAATTGAATGCGAAACCACCCCACAAAAGCAGGGCGTGCCATTGAGTTTGAGCTGCTGGCCAGTCTCGATATGGGCGCGGGAATTTGTGTCTTCATCATGAGGACACAAGTACCACCCTTTTTTGAATCTTTTAACCTCCTTGTCTCCAAGGTATTAAAACTCCTAAATCCTAAATCCTAACTCCTCCTTAGGGGGCGGATTCAACAAAGTTGAAACGCACCCCTCTCCAACTCCTCCTTGGCGAAAAGCCAGCATATCCCCTATACTGTGCGCGTGTCTGGCAAGGGTTTACAACGTATCTGGCTGTTCACGGTGCTTGTGACGAATATCGCCACTGCAGCACCCCCTGTTGTGATCTCCGAATTCATGGCCGAAAACAACGGATTCTGTTACGACGGCTTCGGCAATGCCTCCGACTGGCTGGAACTGCAGAACACCACCAGCCGCGCGATCAACCTCGCCGGCTGGTCGCTCTCCGACAATGCGGGCAACCCGGCCAAATGGGTGCTGCCCGCCGTGACGCTGCCGCCTTGGGGGACGCTTCTGATCTGGGCCTCTAACGCCGACCAGACCGATCCGGCGGGCGAGCTGCACACCAACTTCGCGCTGAGCAAAAGCGGCGAATTCTTGGGCCTCTACGACGCCGACCGGATGCCGGTCCACGCCTACAGCCCCGGCTTCCCGCCGCAGGTTGAGAACATCGCGTACGGCTTGGCCGTCTCGCTGGTGGACGCCACGCGCCGACTGGTCTCCAACACCTCGCCGGTCCGCGCGCACTGTCCGGCAGACTCCGCGCTCGGCACCGTGTGGCGCGGCCAAGCCTTTGACGACGCAGAGTGGCTGGCGGGCCTCCTCCCGGCCGGCTACGGCACGAAAAATCCTTCTTGGGTGTCTCAGGTCAACCTGAGCCTGCAGGGTATCGCCCAAGGCCGGCCCGGCGTCTACCTGCGCATCCCGTTTGAGCTGACGGACGCCACAGCCGTCCGTTCGCTCTCGCTTGCCGTGACGTACGACGACGGCGCCGCGTTCTACCTGAACGGCGGATTCGCCTTCGCCGCGAACACGCCGCCCCCCGAGACCCTGACGCACGCCAGTTATTCCGCGTCGATATTGGGTGACCCGGCCACCGCTGCGGCGGTCGACCTCACCGCCCGCACCAACCTGCTGACCGGCGGCGTCAACATGCTGGCCGTCCACCTCATGAACTGCAACGCGACCAGCAGCGACCTCTTTCTCAAGCCTTCCTTGGATGCGGTCGTCCGTACGCTCTATGCGACCAACGAGCCTTCCTACCTCATTGAAGCCTCGCCCGGCATCCTGAACGGCGACGCTTCGATCCTGCGCCTGCCGCAGACGGTCACGTTCTCTCACTCTCCCGGTATCACCGCCACACCCTTCACCCTGACCCTGAGCGGCAGCGCGCCCGGCCAGGCCATCCGCTACACGACCAACGGCGCGGTGCCCGATCTCGACAACAGCCTGACCTACAGCACGCCGCTGCCGGTCTCCTCCTCGCTGCATATCCGCGCCCGCGTGTTCGACGCGCTCGGGCGCAGCGGCAATCCCACGACCGCCATGTACACCTTCCACGCTTCCGATTCCGCCACGCTGGCCTTCACTAGCGGCCTCCCGATTCTCGTCCTGCGCGAGAACGACCCGCTCCGCACCGGCATCCCGACGAGC
>JAKJGY010000357.1 GCA_022704145.1 Verrucomicrobiota bacterium | reverse complement strand
CCAGCGTGGCCACGTCGGGCACCTTGACGCCGGCACCGCGCTTGGCGGGCTCGGCCACCTTGAGCGTCTTGATGCGCGGCGTCACGTCGACGCCGAGGTCGGCCGGTTTCACGACCTCCAGCGGCTTCTTCTTGGCCTTCATGATGTTGGGCAGCGTGACGTAGCGCGGCTCGTTGAGGCGCAGGTCGGTGGTGATGACCGCCGGCAGCGAGAGCTGGACCGTTTCCAGGCCGCCGTCCACCTCGCGGGTGACCTTGACGCCGCCATCGGCCGCCTCGACCTTCGACGCAAAGGTGCCTTGCGGCATGCCGGTCAGCGCGGCCAGCATCTGGCCGGTCTGGTTGCAGTCGTCGTCGATGGCCTGCTTGCCGAGGATGACGAGTTGCGGGGCTTCCTTGTCGACGAGGGCCTTGAGCAGCTTGGCCACGGCCAGGGGCTGCAGTTCGACCTCGCTCTCGACCAGGATGGCGCGGTCGGCGCCGATGGCCATGGCGGTGCGCAAGGTCTCCTGGCACTGCGTGACGCCGCAGGAGACGGCGATGATCTCGGTGACCACGCCCTTCTCCTTCAGGCGTACGGCCTCTTCGACGGCGATTTCGTCGAACGGATTCATCGACATCTTGACGTTGGCGATGTCCACACCGGTGCCGTCGCTCTTGACGCGCACCTTGACGTTGTAGTCCACCACCCGCTTGACGGGCACCAGCACTTTCATCCCAGGTCTCCTAGAGGGAAATCACTGCGAACGATTCTAGGGGTCGGCCCCAGTGGGAACAGCTGGTTTCAGGGCAAACGAGCGTTGAAAATAGAACGGTCGTTCTATTTTTCCCCACTGACCGTGATTCCTTCCTGCATTGGCGTGTTCGACTCGGGCGTGGGCGGCCTGACGGTGGCCGATGCGCTGCGCAGGGCGCTGCCCGGCGCGACGCTGCGCTACCTGGCGGACAGCGCCTGCGCACCCTATGGCGAGAAGAGCCCGGACTTCATCCGTGCGCGCAGCCTGACGATGGCGCAGCATCTGATCGACCACGGCGCACGCCTGCTGGTGATCGCCTGCAACACCGCCACCGCACACGCCGCCGAGGCCATCCGCGCCGCCCACCCGGGGCTGCCGGTGGTCGGCATCGAACCGGGCGTCAAGCCCGCCGTGAGTGCGACCCGCAATGGCCGTGTGGGCGTGCTGGCCACCAAGGCCACGCTGCAGAGCGAACGGTTCCGGCAACTGATCGAACGGCATGCGTCGGGCGTGCAGGTGGCCGCCGTGGCCTGTTCGGGTGTCGTGGCGCACATCGAGGCCGGTGATCTGGGCTCGGAGGCGCTGCTGGCCCTGGTGCAGCGCTATGCCCGTGCATTGCGGGAAGCCGGCGTCGACACCGCCCTGTTGGGCTGCACCCACTACCCGCTCATCCGTCCGCTTTGGCAGTCGGCGCTGGGGCCGGGCGTGCAGTTGCTGCAGATCGAGGATGCGGTGGCACAGCAGGCCGTCCGCCTGTGGCCCCTGGAACCCGGCGGCTCGAACCCTGTCGTGCTGAGCAGCACCGGCGATCCGGCGGTACTGGGCCGCCTCGCTCGAGAGGCCTTGGGCTGGGAGGGCTTCGCACTGGAAACCGTGCTGGTGCCAGGAACGGGGATCGAACCCGTACGGCCCCGCTAAGGGCCGGCGGAGTTTAAGTCCGCTGCGTCTACCGATTTCGCCACCCTGGCGGGCGGGCCGGGGGCATTCTCGCTGGAGCGGGAAACGAGGCTCGAACTCGCGACCTCAACCTTGGCAAGGTTGCGCTCTACCAACTGAGCTATTCCCGCGCATCCGGCAGGGCGCCGGACGGTGCAAGTCTGGAGCGGGAAAGGAGGCTCGAACTCCCGACCTCAACCTTGGCAAGGTTGCGCTCTACCAACTGAGCTATTCCCGCGTCAAACGCAAATTGTTCTGGAGGCGCGGGGCGGAGTCGAACCGCCCTGGACGGATTTGCAATCCGCTGCATAACCGCTTTGCTACCGCGCCACCGACACCCCTGCTTTGGTGGCAGAGATGGGAAAGGGAAGCTCGCGCTTCCCTTTCAAAGGAAATCTGGAGCGGGAAAGGAGGCTCGAACTCCCGACCTCAACCTTGGCAAGGTTGAGGTCGGGAGTTCGAG
>JAKJGY010000356.1 GCA_022704145.1 Verrucomicrobiota bacterium | reverse complement strand
CACGGCGACGACCAGCGCAGCGAACAGCCCAGCGCCCCCGCCCGCGACCGCGCTCCGCTTATCCAGTTCATCGAGCCGCGTCTTGTTGGCCGCGCCGACCATGCAGCCGCCGTTCTTGATGCTCGACACGTCGGCACGCAGGGCGCGGACTTCCGTGCGGATGTCGGCCAGCGAGTCGCGGATCATTCCAATGGCTTCATGTTCGGTCATGTTCTCACCCTTGCGTTGTTCCGTTTCCGATGATCGCCAGCCAGCCCCACACGCTCACGAAGGCCCACGCGGCCAAGATGCCGGTCAGCGCGGTCATGCGTAGCGCCTCGCGGGCAGCAGGCCCAGCATGTCGCGCTTGATGTCGCCCGCCGAGAGCGCGGCGTTGTAGATGCGGACGCCAGCCATCTGCCCCTTGTACCATGCGCCAGAAGAGTATGCTCCGGTGCGAGCGCCAAGGGTCAGCGTTGCTGCCGTAAGGACAGGATCGCCACCGTATGTTCCGGTTCCGCACGCGACCCCGTTGACGAACATGGCGACGTTTCGACCGCTGAACGTGACGGCAGCGTGCGTCCACGCCGTAAAGTCAGCCGACACAACAGAACCCTGTATCTCCGTCGTGAGGTCGAATACAGAAATCAACGGTGACGCGGAGCGGACATAGAGGTTAGAACGACGCGCGGAGATTGGGGCGTCCATAGCGAATATGTACCCCTGTTCGGACGCGCCGCACTTGAACCATAGGCACGCGGTCATGGCAACGGTGGGCGCGAAGGCCGCCACGCTTGCCGAGTCTCCGGGCGAAGCATCGTCAAACACTCCGACCAGCGAGCCGCGCCCTGCGGCAAATGTGACCCCCGCGTCGGTAAGCGTCAACCCTGCTCCGCTGGTGTCGTTCAGGTTGCCGTCGAGACGCCATTCTCCAGCGAGATTTGGGTGCCGAGTGCCCATGATTACAGCGCCCCCTGCGCGAACGTCGCGCCGATCAGCCGCCACGTTGCGCCGGTCCAGACGAAGTTGAGAACGTCAACCGCGTTGCCCGCCGTCGAAAGGACGGGCTGCACCGCGCCGGGAGACGATACGTTGCCGTCGAGCGTCAGCACCTTCGAGCCGTCCGCGTGCTGCTTGAACACAATCGTAAGCCAGTAGGGCCGCGTCGCGGTCGCCGGATCGTTGAGCGTGACCGTCGCCGTGGCGTCCATCGCGGCGTTGACGACGGTGTGCGGGCGCGTGACCATGATCGCCTTCGCGCCGTCAACGGTGAGGGCTTGCGTTTCGCCGTCGGCCACGCTCACCAGCGTCCGTGTGCCGGCCGTCACGGTGCCGGCGGGTTCGGTGCCGCCCACCATTGGCTCCCAGCCGGTCGCCAGATCAGGCGTTGCCTCGTCGCCCGCGGCAGCCTGATAGCGCTCGTCGGAGAGCACCCCATCCGTGTACTGGATCAACTGCCAGCGGGTGCCGCTGTACTCGATGACCTCTGCCACGCCAGACGCGCTGTAGCCGTAGCGCGGCTTGCCGTTGGCCGTGTCGCTCTGCGTCCGCTTGCCGTCGATCCCAGCGCCGCCCCAGCCCGTAGGGGATCGCTGCGTCCGCCTTGTCGGCCACATCCACCAGCGTCCGGGTGCCTGCGGTCACGGTGCCAGCTATGAAACTGCCGTCGTAGAAACTGCTTTCACTGCTCGCCCAGTCGACCAAATCAGGTGTGGCTGCGGTCTCGGTAAGCGATGCCGATACATCATCTCCGTTTTTGCGGAACGACCAGAAGAAGTTCACTCCCGGCTCGGGGTCTTCCGTGTCGTACCAACTCAATGCCCAACCGCTATCAGTGACGCCGATATACTTCGGCTTTCCGTTTTCTGTCCCACTTTCACTGTAGGACTGATTCAGGCCCGTCATTCCCGTGGCGGAAAACCCCGCCACCACCATCACGCTGCGGTCCACCACCGTCGCCGTATCGAGCGGCTCGGTGCCGTCTGTCAGGTCGTGGGCCTCGTTGGCTTCCACGCCCTGCGCCGCCGTGGCGTTGCGCGTGTCCCTGTTCGTCGGGACCGGGTGCGCCGAGACGTGAGAGGCCAGTAGGCCGCTCGCCGTGCCCGTCGCGTCGAAGTCCGCCGCCGCGTATCCGCTGTCCTGAGCCTGCCCCGCTGC
>JAKJGY010000014.1 GCA_022704145.1 Verrucomicrobiota bacterium | reverse complement strand
GGGTCCCGGTCAACCTACTTCGACGCGATCCTGGCCAAGGTTCGGCTCCTGGAGAAGAGCGAGGTCGATCTGATGGCCACCTGGAACCGCTATCGTGACGATTGGACGCTGGGAAATCCGCATGATGTCTACGACAACACCAAGATCAAGAGCGGCTCCCCCTACTCCAAGATGGACGAGAAGGGCCTGATGGCCTACTTCCGTTACAACGAGGTCGAGAACATCCCGATGGAGTTCTACTGGATCTGGAAGCAGGAAGACCGCTTCTACGATAAGGCGGCCCGCTATCCGGGACGGGACTTCCATACGCTCGGCACGCGTCTGACACCCAAGCTCTCCGACACGCTTACGGCCGAGGTGGAAGCGGCGGTACAGGTCGGCCGGACGGACGGGCAGCCGGGCATGGAGGGGCGGGATATCCTGGCCTGGATGGCGTATGGCGGCCTGACCTACACGCGCAAAGAGCTGTTCGGTAAACCGAAGCTGACCGGCGCGGTGCTCGCCCTGTCGGGCGATGAGGACAGCTATTACAAGACGACCGACGGCAGCACGGACACCGGCTGGAACCCGGTCTTCAACCGCACCACCTGGTTCAGCGAGCTGTGCTCCAGCATGTATGACCAGTACCGCTGGTCGAACCTGCTCTACCCGCACGTGGAGCTGGGCGTCGAGCCGGTCAGCAAGCACAAGGTCAAGGTTCAGGCGGGCCCCATGTTCGCCATGGAGCGCGACAACGGCGCGTCGGACAGCTACCGCGGGCTCTACGGCCAGACCCGGTACGACTTCCCGCTCGTGAGCAAGCTCTTCGGCAAACGCGGCGAGCTGAGCGGCGCCGTGGTGGGCGAGGCGCTGGCTTATGGCGACTACTACCAGCATGAGGCGGCGGGCGAGTCCGTGGCCTACTGGCTGCGCTTCGAGCTGAACGGCAAATTCTAACCGTACGGGCGCGCGCTCATACGGGTCTAACGAGACCCACACGCGCGCCTGACGCGAATCTGGTTAAATGTGAACCAACGGACGGGCTCCGGCCCGCCGAACGAGAGAAAGGGAAAGCGATGAGAACGACACGTTTCGGGATGATGGTGATGGTGGCGGGCGCCCTCGCGGGAGCCCGGACGGTTTGTGCGCAGGACAAGCTGGCGCTGGACGGTTCGACCACGGTCGGGCCGATCGCGAAGGCTTTCGCCGAGTATACCATGCGGCAGAACCAGAATGTGAACATCACGGTCAGCGAGTCCGGGAGCGGCAACGGCGCCAAGGCGCTCCTGAACGGCACCTGCGACATCGCGAACCTGTCGCGCGACCTCAAGGAGAGCGAGCGGCAGGCGATGGAGCAGAAGGGCGTCAAGCCCGTCGCCCATGTGGTCGCCTATGACGGTCTGCCGGTGATCGTTCATCCGTCCAACCGGGTCAAGGGCCTGACCCTTGAGCAGGTGCGCGACATCTACACGGGCAAGGTCACGAACTGGAAGCAGGTGGGCGGCGCCGACCTGCCGATCGTCGTGATCAGCCGCGACACCAACAGCGGAACCTTCGAGACCTTCAAGGAGCTGGTCCTGGGGAAAGAGGCCAAGATCTGTGAGGGCACCGAGTACACGGGGAGCAACGGCGGGGTCCGCCAGCGTGTCCAGATGACCAAGGGCGCGATCGGCTTCGCCGGCCTCGGCTTTGTCGACCGTTCGGTCAAGGCGCTGGAGATCAACGGTGTGGCGCCGAGCGCCGAGACGGTGGTCGCCAAGAGCTATCCGATCTCCCGCGAACTCTTCATGTTCACCAAGGGCGAGCCTGCGCCGGACGGGCTGGTGGCGGCGTTTATCGGCCTCAGCCGCTCGGAGAAGGGGCGCGAGATCATCGAAGAGATCGGTTTTGTTCCGGTTCCTGAGAAGAAGTAAGCTTAAGATGCGGGCTGAAGCGCACATGATCCTGACGGAACGCGAGCGGGCCCAGCGCAAGCTGCTGGGCCTGCTCGGGCGTGGCGTGCTGTTCGCGGTGACGTCCGTGGCCGCGCTGGCCGTACTCGCGATCATCTTCTTTATCGCCCGTGACGCCTGGCCGTTCTTTCAGCAGCATGGCGCGGGCGCGTTCTTTCTGTCGAAGGCGTGGTATCCCGCGCATGCCACGCCGCAGTTCGGCGCCGCGGCGATCATCGCGGGCAGCCTGCTGGTGACGGCGACCGCCGTGGTACTGGCGGTGCCGCCGGGGATCTTCGCGGCGCTTTGCCTGAGCGACGTCCTGCCCTTCGGCGTGCGGCAGGTCGTCAAGCCGGTGATCGAGGTGCTCGCCGCGATCCCCTCCGTCGCCTACGGGTTCTTCGCGCTGGTCGTCCTCGCGCCCCTCTTGCAGGACAAGGGCGGGCGGCTGCTGGCTGCGGCCTGGTGTGTGCTGGCGGTGCCGGTGCTGTCGCTGGCTGCGGTTGTGGCGGGCGACCTGCTGACGCCGGAACGGCTGAAGGGCCTCGCGTACCGGCTGGTGCGGGGCCTCCTTACGGCCCTGTTCCTGACTGCCGGAGGGGCGGTCGGCGTCTGGGGGTGGCGGGCGCTGACGGCGCTTCAGGTGCCGAGCGGCGTGAACGCGTTGAACGCTTCGGTCATCCTCGGCGTGATGGCGCTCCCGACCATCATCAGCGTGTCGGAGGATGCGTTGCAGGCGGCCGGGCGTGAGCTGCGCGAAGGCAGCTACGCACTGGGCGCGACGCGCGCCGAAACCCTGTTCAAAGTCGTGGTGCCAGCCTCGGTCAGCGGCATGTTCTCGGCCGTGCTGCTGGGCGTGATGCGGGCCTTGGGCGAGACGATGGTGGTCTGGATGGCCTCGGGCAACGCGGCGCAGATCCCCAAGCCCTGGTTCAACCTGCTCCAGCCGGTCCGCACGCTGACGGCGACCATCGCAGGCGACATGGGCGAGGCCGACCAGATGACCGGCTCGGCGCATTATCACGTGCTGTTCGCGATGGGCCTGAGCCTGCTGGTCTTTAGTTTTGCCTGCAATCTGGCGGGGGAGCGGATCGTGGCCCGCCAGCGCAAGCGGCTGAGGGGGGGCTGACCGATGCGCATGAGCACCCGTAAGCTTCTGGACCGGGCCTTCACCTGGGGCGCCTGCCTGGCCGTCGGGCTGATGGCGCTGTTCCTGGTGCTGGTCCTGGCGCCGATCCTTGTGCGTGGCGCCGGGGCCTATGTGTTCCGGGCGACCACGGAGTATCGGCGCATGATGCTCGACCAGTTCGGACGGGGCGATGAGGCGCAGATCCAGGCGGAGCGCGCGGCCGTCGCGGAGGCCCGGCGTCCGCTCTACGAGGCGCTCGACGCGTTCGAACGCAGCCTGCCGGACCTGCCCGCCGCCCGCCGCAAGGAGCTGAAACCCGCCTTCCAGGAGGTGCGCGAGGGCCTCCGCCTTCTGCTCGGCCCTGAGCCCGGCGAGCCGTTGCCCGCATTGACCCGGCGCCTCTATGGGCAGACCCGCTGGGACCGCGCGCAGGAGAAGGTGCGGAATGTACTCTGCGAGGAGACCTGGGACTATAGCGGGGAGGGCGAGGGCGTCCGCGTCTGGGTGCCGCGCGCGCCGAAATTCGCCGGTACGGCGCTCGAGCCGCTCTTCCCCCTGCTGGAGCGGGACCTGGAGGGGCTGCTGCGCCCGCGCCTGACGTTCTACCCGCGCTTCCTCACGGACAAGTCGCTCGACATCCACTTCTTCGGCGGCATCGGGGCCGAGGTGGCGGGAACGGTCTATCTGGCGTTAGGGGCGATGCTGATCGCGGTGCCGCTGGGGATCGTGGCTGCGGTGTATTTTCAGGAATACGCCCGGGAGGGCGCGGTCATCACGCTGCTGCGGTCGTGCGTCAACACCCTGGCGGGCGTGCCGAGCGTGGTGTTCGGCCTGTTCGGACTGGCCTTCTTCATCAATACGCTGCACGTCTCGCCGGGCAAGAGCGTCCTGGCAGGCTCCCTGACGCTCGCGCTGCTGGTGCTGCCGACCGTGATCCGCGCCTCGGAGGAGGCCATCGCGGCTGTGCCGCGCGCCTACAAGGAGGCGGCGCTGGCGCTTGGCGCGGGGCAGTGGCGGACCATCCTCACGGTGATCCTCCCTGCCGCGCTCCCCGGCATCCTGACCGGGACCGTCATCAGTATGGGGCGTGCGGCGGGTGAGACGGCGCCGATCATCTTTACGGCGGCGGTCAGCTATGGGGCGCTGGTCAGACCTTCCGAGGTGCTGAGCCAAGCCACGCCCGCGCTCTCGTGGAACCTCTACAACATCTGCACGGAGCATGAGGCGGTCGACGAGATCCGCCACGTGCAATACGGGATGGCCGCCACGCTCGTGCTGATCGTCCTGACGCTGAACCTGACGGCGATCCTGATCCGCGCGCGGGTGGCGAAACGGCTGAAGGGTTAGGAAGGGAATGGCCGCGATGACGACAGACAAACAGGTTAAGGGGACACATGTCGAGGCCAGGGGGTTCTCGGTGTATTATGGCGCGCATGAGGCGGTCAGAGGCGTTGACCTCGCGATCCCGACGGGCGAGGTCACCGCGATCATCGGCCCCAGTGGGTGCGGCAAGAGCACTTTCCTGCGCGCGATCAACCGGATGAACGACCTCATCCCCGGATGCCGCGCGGCCGGGGAACTCCTGTTCGACGGGCAGGACGTGTACGGGCGGAATGTGGATACGGCGGCGCTGCGGCGCCGCATCGGCATGGTGTTCCAGAAGCCGAACCCCTTCCCGAAGACGATCTTCGACAATGTCGCGTACGGACCGCGGCTGCATGGCAACCTTTCCAAGGCCGAGCTGGCGCAGACCGTCGAGGAGAGCCTGCGCGGCGCGGCGCTGTGGGATGAGGTCAAAGACCGCCTCGGGCGTAACGCCCTCGGCCTTTCCGGCGGGCAGGCGCAAAGGCTCTGCCTGGCGCGCGCGCTGGCTGTGCGGCCGGAGATCCTGCTCATGGACGAGCCGACCTCGGCGCTCGACCCCAAGGCGACCTCGCGCATCGAGGAGCTGATCGTCCAGTTGCGCGGCCGGTACACGATCGCGATCGTGACCCACAATATGCAGCAGGCGGCGCGTGTTTCCGACAAGACCGCTTTTTTTTACGAGGGTAACCTTGTAGAATTTGACGAGACAAAAACCCTCTTCACGCGGCCCCGCGAACGGCGGACGGAGGATTACATCACCGGGCGGTTCGGGTGACAGGTGCGGAGGGCGGAGCGATGAACATGATATTTCTGCGCGAGAGCGAGCAGCTCAAAGAGTCGATCTTACGGTTGGCGGGCGAGGTCGAGCAGCGTCTGGCGGCAGTCTTGCGCGCGGTCGAGCAGCGCGACAAGGAGGCCCTGCTGACCCTGATCGAGCTGGACACGGAGATCGACGAGCGGGAGGTCCAGATCGAGGAGGAGTGCCTCAAGATCCTCGCCCTGCACCAGCCGGTGGCGCGTGACCTGCGCTTCGTGGTCGCCGTGCTGAAGATCAACAACGATCTGGAGCGGATCGGCGACATCGTGGTGAATATCGCCACGCGCGGCGTCCGCCTGGCGGCCTTTCCGGTGTCGGAGCTTCAGGAGACGATCATGAAGATGGGCCGGCTGGTGCGCGACATGCTGAAAGACAGCCTGGACGCGCTGGTCAGGCTGGACCGGCAGCGGGCGACCGACGTGATCCGGCGCGACGATGAGGTCGACTGCCTGAACGTGGCTGTCAGAAACGGCGTGGTCGCCCAAGCGACGGTCGCGGACACCGGTGCGCTCACCGAGTCGCTGATCCTCCTGCACAGCGTCGCGCGCGACCTGGAGCGCATCGGCGACCACGCGACCAACATCGCTGAGGACGTCGCCTATCTGGTGGACGGCACGATCATCCGCCATCGGCATGGGGCTGAGGAAAAGGGAGGGGAACATGGCGAACGAGACAATCCTGATCGTTGAGGATGAGGCGGATATCCGCGAGCTGATCCGGTATAACATGGAGCGCGAGGGCTTCAAGGTCTTCGAGGCGTCCTCCGCGGAAGAGGCGCAGGCGGTGCTGAAGCGCACGCTGCCCGACCTGATCTTGCTGGACCTCATGCTGCCGGGGACGGACGGCTTCGCCTTCTGCCGTTCGCTCCGGGCGGCGGAGCGGACAGCCAAGATCCCGGTGATCATGGTGACGGCGCGCGACGAGGACGCCGATATCGTCGCCGGACTTGAGGTCGGCGCCGACGACTATATGACCAAGCCGTTTAGCGCGCGCATCCTTTCGGCCCGCGTGCGGGCGGTGCTGCGGCGTCGGACGGCCGAGCCTGAGGACGGCAGCGACGTGCTGACGAGGGGGCCGCTCGAGATCGATCGCACGCACCATGCGGTGAAGGTGGACGGCAAGCCCGTGGTGCTGACCCTCAGCGAGTTTAAGACGCTGGATCTGTTCATGCGGCGGCCCGGCGTGGTATTCTCTCGTTATCAGATCGTGGACGCGGTTCACGGCGAGGACTATCCGGTCACGGACCGCTCGGTCGACGTTCAGATCGTCGGCCTGAGGCGTAAGCTGGGCGCCTACAGCGATCTGATCGAGACGGTCAGAGGTGTCGGTTATCGCATGAGGGTGGAGTAAGCCGTGAGGAACCGGATCCTGTTCTGGCAGTTTTTTGGCGCGCATATCGTGATCCTGATCGTTGCGGTCGGGTCGGTCGCACTCTATGCCTGGCATACCAGCAGCCGCGAGTTCCATCGCCAATGGATCCGCGAGTTGGAGTCACAGGCCAAACTGGCGGCGGCGCTGCTGCCGCGCGGCGACGGCGCGGTGGACGATGTGGCGGCCCAGCGCTTTATGGAGCGGCTGAAGGTGCTCGGCGACCGGCGGTTCACGCTGATCCTTCCGGACGGCAAGGTGCTCGGCGACTCGGAGTCCGACGCGTCACGCATGGATCTGCACCATGAGCGTCCGGAGGTCAAGATGGCCAAGCGGACGGGGATGGGGATCAGCGAGCGGTATAGCGCGACGCTGGGCAAGCCGATGTTATACCTGGCGCAACGGGTGCCGCCCGACGGCCCGGAGCAGGCGGTCGTGCGCGTTTCGGTTCCGGTGCGCTCGCTCACGCACGAGCTGGCTTCCACCCATCGGACCCTTTTCCTGCTTCTGGGGGTCGTGCTGGTGGCGACGCTGGTGCTGAGCTACTGGGCCGCGCTGCGGATCATCGGTCCGGTGTCGGCGTTCCGCGAGGGGCTGGACCGGATCGGCGGCGGCGACCTTTCGCATCGTCTGGCGGTTCCCGCCGTGCCCCACCTGGCCGAACTGGCGCGGGCGATCAACCGGACTGCGGACCGGCTGCAGAAGTATATCCAGGCCGTGGACGACGAGCGCAACATGCGCGCGCTGATCCTGGCGAACATGACGCGCGGGGTCATCGCGATCGACCGGCGGCATGCGGTGATGGACATCAACGACTCCGCCCGGCAGATGCTGGGGCTCAAGGAGCCGGTGGCGGAGGGGACGCGGATCGGCGAGGCGGTGCGTTATGCCGAGCTGCTGGCGCTGATCGACGCCAGCGAGCGTCAGGAGGGGCCGGTTGAGCGCGAGATGGTGATCGGCGAGGCAGGGGACATCCTGCTCAATATGCGCGCCACGGCGCTTAAGGATCGCGAGAGCAACCGCGTCGGAACGCTGATGGTGCTGAGCGACGTGACCGTGCTGCGTAAGCTGGAGCGGGTCAGGCAGGACTTTGTGGCGAATGTCTCGCATGAGCTGAGGACGCCGGTGACCTCGGTCAAGGGCTTTGCCGAGACGCTGCTGGACGGAGCGATGAACGATGCGGCCACGGCCGAGAGGTTCCTGAAGATCATCGTGCGGCAGGCGAGCCAGTTGGAGACGATCATCCGGGATCTGCTGGATCTGTCGCGTCTGGAGCAGAGTTCCTCGCAGACGTTGGAAAGGCAGGAGACGCCGGTGGCGGGCGTGCTCAAGAGCGCGGTGGAACTCTGCCAGGCGCGTGCGTCCGAGCGCGGGTTGACCGTCATGATCGACTGTGCCGAGAAACTCTCGGTCCAGATGCACGCCGGCCTGATCGAGCAGGCGGTGGTGAACCTGATCGACAACGCGATCAAGTACGGCGCCACCGCCGAGCAGCCGCAGGTCGTGGTGTCGGCCCGGCGCGAGGGCGCGTGCGTGCGGCTCGCGGTGCGCGACTTCGGCCACGGGGTCGAGCGCGCGCATCTGGACCGCCTGTTCGAGCGGTTCTACCGCGTGGACAAGGGCCGGAGCCGCGAGATGGGGGGCACGGGGCTGGGGCTGGCGATCGTCAAGCACATCGTGCTGATTCACGGCGGCACGGTGGGCGTGGAGAGCGAGCTGGGCCAGGGCGCCACATTCAGCCTCTACCTGCCCGCCTGACCGGGAGTCGCAGGGCGCTGCCGCTGTTATGCGGCCGATGACGGTCCCCCCGCTTCGGCGGATTCGCCGCCTGATGACTCCCCCGCCTGGGCACACCACACACCCGGAGCGCGACCGCCCCGGATAGCCGCCGCCGTCATCGACAAACTCGGCAAGGTCAGAGCGCTTGTCACCCGCCAGGGTGCCCGTATTCTGCTGGAGGTCTCCAAGTAGCAGAGCGCACTTCTGGTGTCGTCCAAACCAAGATCTCACAGTACGCTCGCGTGCTGCTGACGCTGGTCTGCGACTCTATGCGGCGTGCGGAGGGTTCAGGGCATGCGTAGGATGACGTGACCTGCGGCTCTCCAACAGGCGGCAGAAACCCCGCTGCCGCACAGTCGGCTTAGGTCGGCGTGAGGGCGGACAACCGCAGAGTCGGGGGCAACGCAGGTATGGGAGTTGAAAGTATGAAAAAGCTCATGTTCGGCCTGACGCTGGCTTTCGCGGCGTTCGGATCGCGAGCCGCGACCATTGAAGTCTTGAATGACATCTCGGCCTCGACCAAGTGGGTCTCGACCAACGAGTACGTCCTGCTGGACGTCATTTTCGTGAAGAACGGCGCGACGCTGACGATCGAGCCCGGTACGGTGATCCGCGGCGAGACCTTCGCGAACGCGGGCGGCCCGACCGCGCTGTTCATCACGCGCGGCAGCAAGCTCATGGCCAAGGGCACCAAGGAGAAGCCGATCATCTTCACGGATATGGATGATAACAACTTCCCCTGGGTCAATCCTGCGGATGTGCTCGACGATTACAAGACGATCAACCCGACCGACGGCCTGCCGGACAAGTCGCAGCGCTGGGGCGGCCTGGTGGTCTGCGGCAAGGCCTACTGCACCGTCAGCGCGTCGGCGAACGTCGGCCCGCTGGTCGAGACCGAAAAGCTGGCCGAAGGTCTGGCCGACCCGGGCGCGGGTGAGACCAAGTACGGCGGCGCGGACGATGACGACTCGAGCGGTGTGATCTCCTACGTCTCGCTCCGCTATGGCGGCTACGGGTTTGCGGCGGCCTCAGAAATCAACGGCATCACCCTGTGCGGTGTCGGGCGCGGCACGCAGATCGATCACGTCGAGGTCATCGGGAACCTGGATGACGGGATCGAGTTCTTCGGCGGTACGGTCAACACCAAGAACATCGCGATCGTCAACATTGGCGATGACTCGTTCGACGTGGATCAGGGCTACCGCGGCCGCGGCCAGTTCATCTTCGTGCTGCAGGGCTTCTGCGACGCCGACAGCGTGGCCGGTTCCGGAATCGCCAACCACGCCTTCGAGATGGACGGCGTGGAGACGAAAGACGACAACCGTCCTTGGGGCCTGCAGCGTTACGAGAACGTGACCGTGATCGGTAACCGGTATCGCGGCACGGGCGGCACGGGCATCAGCGGCAGCGAGACCTCGAGCGAGTGTTTCCACCTGGACGACAACTGCCGTGCGCAGTTCTTCAACTGTCTGGTGATGGACGTGGACTCGATGCTCTGCGCGGTGGAGAGCGACAACGCGGCCCCCGACTCCTTCGAGGGCATGTCGGCCGCCTGGAACGCCTTCCCGACGCACACGCCGGGCGCTGGCGCGCTGGCTGAAACGGGATACTACTACCAGTCGCAGTCGACCAACGCCACGCAGACGGCCTTCCGTAACTTCGTGGTCTACAACTGCAACAACTCCCATCTGATCTGCAAGACCACCAGCGCCAACGCCAAGCGTGCGGGCGGCGACGTGACCATTCAGGCGGCGTGGGACTGGAACCTGGCCGGCGCGCTGCCGATCCGCCACATGGAGCGCGAGGCGCTGAGCGACCCGACCCGGCCGATGCCTTCGGTCGGAAACGGCCTGCTCAACAACATCAAGACGATCGACCCGCGGCCGGTCAGCGCCTGGGCGACTTCGCCCTACACCGCTGAGGACGACGGTTTCGCGACTCCCGCCAGCTACTACGGCGCCTTCGCCCCCACGGGCGACACCTGGCTGCACGGCTGGTCGGCGCTCTACACCTCCGGCATGCTCGTCAAGGACGGCGGGGCGGATCTGGCGGTCGGGCAGGCGGCCTTTTCGGTCGGGTTCACGGCGGAGGTCGGCATGAGCTACACGTTACTCGCCAGCACGGACGGCGGCGCCAACTGGGAGTCTGTCGATGGGGCGACGACGGTTGTGGCGGACAAGGCCAACATGACGCTCGCCGACTTCGGCGTGGCGAACGACGCATCCAAGCTTTACAAAGTTGTGGCTGAGTAAGCCGCAGGCGCTTGTGCCGCGTATTGCTATCCCGCGCGGCACAAGGCCGGAGACACGGACGCGTGTCTCCGGCCACCTTTAACCGGTGCGGGCTCCTGTTTCCGGGATAGCGAACGTGACACAAAGGGATAGCACATGTTTCGGATTTCTCAGTCACTGACGGGATGGTTGATTCTTTGCGCCCTGCTTGCGACGTTCGGCTGTGCCTGCCGTCGCGGCGGGGCGTCTTCGTGCCCGCAGGCGGAGAGCGCATGGTGCGAGCAGGCGCGGCGGCTTGCCTGCCGGATACCGGCCGACCCGCACGAGGTGGAGCGCAACCGGGCGCTGGCGGACGCGGCCGTCGTGGCGCTGGAGGTCGGCTCTGAAAAACAGGCCCGGCGCATTGCTGATGAGATTGAGGGCTGGCGGCGGGGCGACCTTCTGGCGCGCCTGGCGGCCCGCAGCTACAGCCTCGGGCAGGTGGAGGGGGGCGACCGCCTGGCGGACGCGGCAGCGGAGGTGTCGCGCGAGCGGGCGTTGGAGGCTTGGCAGGTCAGCCGCGTGAAGTTGGCGCTGGAGCGAGCGCGGCAGGCGCGGCCGGGCGCGGCGCGCGGCGAGGCGGCGGCCGTGAGTCGGCTGGAGCCGGCGGATCAGGCGGCGCTCTTGCCCGAGCTGATGCAGCGGGCGGTGGCGGTTTCGAATCTGACGGAGACGTTGGTGCGGCTGGAGGCCGTGACCAACTCGGTGATGGATCTGGATGCGGCCGCAGCGGCCGTGGACGCGTATCGTGTGCTCTATCAGAAGGCGGGGCCGGACACGCGGACGGCGGACTACCGGGAGCGGGTGTTTGTGGGCATGACCGGTGTTTTCGGGAGCCTCCATCCTGCGCTCGCCTGCGACAAGCTGGTCGGCTTCGGCGAGGCGGCTTTGGCGTGCGGCGACACGAACCTTGTGTTACGGGTCTGCGGCGAGATCGACGGCAGGCTCGGTGCGGTGCGTGCGGATATGCGACTTCCGGTACAGCTCCGCTATGCGCGTTTCCTGGCGCGCGCCGGTGAGCGTGAGCGGTCTCGTCGGAGTCTGGAGGAAGCGGGGCCTCTGTTCGATGACCCCGCTGTTCTGGCTGCCGAGCGTCCCGCGCTGCTGGCCACGCAGGGCGTGGCCTGGAAGGAGTGGGGCGATGCGGCGCGCGCGTCGGCCTGCTGGCGCGCGGCCTGCGCGTCACTGGAGTCGCTGGAGAACGCGCGTCCGCGCGCGACGGCGGCAGTCCACATGTGTCTGATCTTCGCCCGGGCCCGCGTCGAGGAGGCCGCGTTGGACGCGGCTTTGGCTGCGGTGTGCGAGGGTCTGGGGGAGCCGTGGTAAGGGTTGGGCGGGAGAACGGCATGTCAACACAGGGTTATCTGAGGCAGCCATTAATGCGTCGCGTTGTGGCCGGTCTGACGGCGCTGAGCCTGCTTGGGGTCTGGGCGCAGGACACGGGCACGGGCGCGTTGCGAGTGCAGGTGACCGACCCGGACTGGGAGGTGCCGTTGGCCGAGGCGACGGTGACCGTGGTCGAGCTGGAGAGGCGGGCGCAGACGGGGCCTGACGGCGGCGTCCTCTTTGAGCAGGTGCCTTTCGGGAACTATTCGGTGCTGGTCAGCCGTCCGGGTTTCGAGCGCAAGTTGCTTCGCAACGTGGCGGTGACGCCGGGTGCGGTTCAGCGTCTTGACGTCCCGCTGGGCGCCGTTTACACCGAGATGGACGAGTTGGTGGTGAAGGATATCGATATCAGCGCGGGAAGCGACACCGCATTGATCGCATTGAAGATGACCAGCGCGGCGGCGATCGATGCGGTCAGCGCGGACACGATCAAGCGGGCGGGCGCGAGCGATGCGGCGGGCGCGCTCAAGCTGGTGGCGGGCGCGACGGTTCAGGACGGCAAGTATGCGGTTGTGCGGGGCCTGCCCGACCGCTATGTCAGTTCGCAGCTCAATGGTGTGAGGCTGCCCTCTGCCGACGCCGACAAGCGGGCGGTGCAGTTGGACCAGTTCCCGGCCTCGATGATCGAGAGCATCCAGGTCCACAAGACGTTTATGCCGGATCAGCAGGGAGATGCCAGCGGCGGCGCGGTTGACATCCGGCTCAAGCGTGTGCCGGAGCAGACCGTGCTGGCCGCCAGTGTGGGCATGGCTTACAACGACCAGGTGACCGGGCGCAAGATGCTGACCAGCAGCGGGGGCGGGGTGTCGTACTGGGGCCGAGACGACGGTGACCTTGACCTGCCTTTCCGGGTGGGGGAGGTGGGCTCCGCGATGAGCATCCCCTCGGTCTCGGCCTGGCGGCGGTACACCGAGGCTCAGAAGCAGGAGCGTCGTGACTCCTGGCTGCGGAGCGACCGGGAGACGTCGGCGTTTTCGGGGGATTTCGGGTCGAGCCATAAGACGGCCGAACCGGGGACGCGCTGGAGCGCGACGGCGGGAGACAGCCTGCTGTTGGCCGAGGATGTCCGGCTCGGCGTGCTGGGCACCTTCTCCTATAAGAACGATATGACCGGTTATGACGGCGGCCGTTACAACAGCTACGTGGCGCGTGAGACGCCGGATGGACTGGCCTTCGGGCGTTCCAATTTCGACTCCTCGGCGTCCGAGTTCCAGACCGAGCGCGGCCGGGAGTCGGTGCTGTGGGGCGGGACGGTGGGCGTCGGTTTTGAGTCGCCGTGGACGGATATCGGGCTGACTTATACGCGCTCCCAGGCGACCGACTATACGGTCACGCGCGCGATCGACGATCGGACTTACGATTACGAGACGGGCGCGGGCACGATCTGGCGGTCGCAAAGCCTGCACTATTCCGAGCGCGCGACGGAGACGGTGATGTTACAGGCTTCGCACCCGTGGTTCTTCTTGCCTGAGGAGCTGCCGGTGTTCGGCTGGCGTGGGCTGACGCTGCTGCAGCCGGTCACCGACTGGTCGGTCAGCCGCAACAAGGCGTCGCAGGTCGAGCCGGACAGGCGGCTCTTCACGGATGTCTATAACAACGGGTATTGGTCGGGCCCCAGCGGCGGGCTCTCCCCGCTGGAGAGGCGGTGGCGGGATATTGAGGAGGCGGGCTGGCAATATTCCCTTAACCAGAAGATCCCCTTCACGCAGTGGACGGGTAGTGAGGGGTTCCTGAAGGCCGGCTATTTCGACGATCAGGTCACACGTACCTATTCGCAGGACACCTTTATCTACAAGAGCGGCAACGAGGGCGTCAAGTATCCCGGCGATCCGGACACGCTGTGGTCGGACTGGTTTCTGACAGGCTATCCGGCCCTGGGCGATCCGCCTGACCTGAAGCGCGGCTGGTATGTGGCGTCTGGTGATTCGGATATCGACTATCGGGGCAGACAGGACATCCAGGCCTGGTATCTGATGGCCGATCTGCCGCTCACCTCGCAGCTCTCCCTTCAGGGCGGCGTCAGGCTGGAGTCGACTGAGATCTCGGCGCAGATGAGGCCGGCCAAAGGGGTCTACGACAACAATTTCGCGGTGCTGACCGTACTGACCGACATGAACGGTTCGGAGTATGTGAATAAGCTGAGGGTGTCTTCGGATGAGGAGCTGGCGGCGCATGCGCCGAACCTGTCGCGAACGGATCAGTTGCCCGCGCTGGGGCTGAAGTACTCGCCCTTCGAAAAGCTCAACCTGCGCCTCAACTGGTCGGAGACGGTCGCGCGCCCGACCTTCAAGGAGCTGATGCCGGTCGAGTTCAAGGAGAGCGCGGCCTCGCCGACGTTTTTCGGCAATCCGCGGCTGCAGATGGCCGAGGTTGAGAATTACGATGTGCGGCTCGAGTATATGCCCTCGGGCGGCCAGATCTGGTCGATCAGCACCTTTTATAAGAAGCTCCGTAATCCGATCGACATGCGGGCTTACAACGGCTATGTGGAGGGTGAGGTCTTTATCACGCCGGTCAATTATCCGGAGGGCGAGATTTCGGGTGTCGAGTTCGAGGTGCGGCAGAGCCTCGGGGAGTGGCTGGACTGGTCGAAGGGGCTGACGCTCGGTGCTAACTTCGCCTTGATGGAGTCGGAGGTGACGCGGTCGGCGAACGAGTACGCCAGCGTGAAGGCGTATGGCGGGGGGCGCACGCGACGCATGGCGGGCCAGCCGGACCATCTGCTGGGGCTCAACCTGATGTATGACGTCGAGGCGTGGGGCTCGTGCTTTAGCCTGTTCTTCACGCGTCGGGGCGACGCGCTCCTTTCCGGCGACAGCGTCAATGGTGACCGGTACGTTCCGATGGTCTTCGAGAACCCGTTTGACACGCTCGACTTCGGGTTCTCGCAGAAGCTGACCAAGCGGTGGACGCTTGGGCTTCGCGTCAAGAACATCCTCGATCCTGAGATCGAGCAGGAGTATCGCCTGGAGAAGGGCGGCGAGGCGGTGCGCAGCAGTTACAAGGTGGGCCGCGAGTACAGTGTGTCGCTGGCCTGTGAGTGGTAGGAGGGGTCAAATGAGCAGAGTGAACGGTTCCGTGTGGGTTCGGTTGGCGATGGTGGTCGGGGTGGCGGGAGGGGTCTGCGCGCAGGAGGCGCGCGAGGCGGCCCGGCTGAGTCTTGAGAAGTGGATGGAGGCGCAGCAGGTTCTTTCCCGTGAGGAGCAGGAGTGGCGCGTGGGGCGGGAGTTGCTGCAGGAGCGGATCGATCTCGTGCGGAGGGAGGCCGAGGCACTGAAGGAGCGCATCGCACAGACGCAGCGGGAGAAGGCGGAGACGGCGGCGCAGCTTGCCGAGCTGAAGGCGCGGAACGAGGTGCTGAAGGGCGGGGTGAAGCCGTTGCTGAGCGACATCAAGCTCCTGGAGCTGCGCACGCTGGCCGTGCTGCCTTGGACGCCTGAGCCGGTCCGGATGCGGGTGGCGCCGCTGAGCCAGCGCATCCCGGCCAATCCGGCCGAGACCAAGCTCGGGCTGTCGGAACGCTATCAGAATGTGATCGGCACGCTTAACGAGCTTAACAAGGCGACGCGCGAGCTGTCGGTTTCGGGCGAGGTGCGCAAGCTCGCGGACGGGAGGCAGGTGGAGGCCACGGTGTTTTACATCGGCCTGTCGCAGGCCTATTACGTCAACGAGAAGAGCGGGGTGGCGGGTATCGGTAAGCTGGGGCCTCTGGGGACGTGGATGTGGGAGGAGCGGAACGAGCTTACGGGGCCGGTGTCGGAGGTGCTGGGCATCTATCGCGGAGAGCGTCCGGCCAACTATGTCTCCCTGCCTGTAACGGTGAAATAGGGGGCGGGGCGAACTTTGGCAAGGGCTGAAACGACGGAGAAACGGGTATGAAACGAGTGGCGAGTCTTGTGTTGGCGGGAGGGGTGGCCGTGGGCGCGTGGGCGCAGGAGGCGGCCGAGCGTGGGGCGGTTGTCGGCGAAGCGGCGGCTGCGGCGATGCGGTCGCGCGTGGAGGAGACGGTCGGTCGGCTGAACGAGCTGCGCAAGCGGGTGGCGGATGAGAAGATCCCGCTGACGCAATCGCTGGCGGAGGCGGAGCGGGCGTTGAGCGAGCTGCGGAAGAGCTATGACGCGGAGAAGCGGCAGGCGGACAACGCCGCCTTGGAGATGTCGTCGCTGCGCTCGGAGATCAAGCAGCGCGAAAGCGAGCGTAACTACCTTTCCAGCCTCTTCGCCGAGTATGCGAGAAACTTCGAGACGCGGCTGCACATCACCGAGCTGGAGCAGTACCGTGACGCGCTGGGCGCGGCCAAGAGCGCGCAGGAACGGCTGCTGGACGAGCCGGAGGGGGCGTTCAACGACCAGCTCTGCCTGATCCTCGTCAGCCTGGCGCGGCTGGAGGAGATGGCGGGAGGCCTGACGTTCAAAGGCCGGGCGGCGGGGGAGGACGGGCTGGTCAAGCAAGGGCAGTTCCTGCTGTTCGGGCCGGTCGCGTATTTCGCCTCGGACGACGGCGCGCTGGTGGGGGTGGCGAATCAGAGGGTGGGCTCGCTGATCCCTGTGGTCGAGACGTACACGCAGGGCGAGCACACGGAGTGGGTCCGGGAAGTGGTCACGAAGCATGACGGACAGATACCGTTTGACGCCTCGCTCGGTAACGCGCGGAAGATCGAGGAGACCCAGGAGACGCTGGAGGAGCATTTTTACAAGGGCGGCCCGGTGATGTATCCGATGCTCGGCCTGATGAGCTGTGCGGCCCTGGTCGCGCTGCTGAAATGGCTGGGGCTGCTGATCGTGCCGATGCCGCGCGCGCGGCGTCTGGCGCCGCTGCTGGAGGCGGTGCGGGTCAAGGATATCGCGAAGAGCCGTGCGCTGGCCCAGAAGCTGTGGGGCCCGGCCGGCCGGATGCTGCGCGCGGGCTGCGAGGTGTTGGATCAGCCGAAGGAGGTGATCGAGGAGGCGATGTTCGAGCGGATGCTGGAGGCGAAGTTCCGGCTGAACCGCCTGTTGCCTTTCATTGCGGTGACGGCCGCATGCGCGCCGCTGCTGGGGCTGCTGGGGACGGTCACGGGTATTATCAGCACCTTCAAGCTGATGACCGTGTTCGGTTCGGGTGACGTGAAGATGCTGTCGTCGGGTATCTCCGAGGCGTTGATCACCACGGAGTTTGGCCTGTACATCGCGATTCCCTCGGTGCTGTGCCACGCCTTCCTGTCGCGGAAGGCCAAGGGGATCGCGGACCGCCTGGAGCAGATCGCGATCCGCTTCATGGGCGAGGTCGGCAGGGTGCTGCCTGAGGCGGCGTCGGCGGTGCCGCCCGTGGCGGTCGAGGAGGCGCCCGTGGTCGGGGCTGAGGGGTGCGCGTCATGACGGCTGTGCTGGATAGGCTGCCGGACGTGCTGCGGCCTTGGGTCGAGCAGGCGATGCCCGTCTGGCTGGGGGGCGGCTGGGCGATGGTGCCGCTGGCGGTGACCGGGCTGATCATGTACACCTTAGGGTTAAGCTCGCTCTTCCAGCTCCTGCTGCTCGGGGCGCGGCGGTCACCGGATCGCGCGTGGCGCCAGTGGCTGCGTCGGCCGGGACGGCCGGGCGGCCCGCTCGGCGCGATCATCGCGGGGGCGATGGGATCGGCGACGTTGCACGAGATGCAGACCTTTTTCGGGCTGCTGGTCAGCGAAGGTGTCCGGCCGTTCGCACGGCGGCTTCAGATCATGAAGGTCTGTGTGGCGTGCGCGCCGCTGCTGGGGCTGCTGGGGACGGTCACGGGGATGCTGACCACCTTCAGCGGCCTGGCCAAGGGGGGCGGCGGCGACCAGACCATGGGGATCATCTCGAAAGGCATCTCAGAGGCGCTGATCACGACGGAGACGGGGCTGGTGGTGGCGCTGACCGGCGTGCTGATCCAGTTCTTCCTGTCACGTCAGCAGCAGCGGTATGAAAAGGTGGTCGCGCATGTGGAGACGCTCTGTATGCGCGAGTTCCAGAGCCGGCAAGCGGCGGGCGCCTTGCCGCGGACGGGAGAGGAGGGCGTATGAGCCGTTTCAGAAGTCTGGGGGGGGATGAGGGCGAGGGCGCGGGAATTGACATGTCGCCCCTGATCGACTGTGTGTTTATCTTGCTGATCTTCTTCATCGTCACGACGACCTTTGTGGAGGAGACCGGCGTGGCGGTGGATAAGCCGCAGGCGGCCTCTTCGGTGAACCTCGAGAAGAACAGCGTGCTGCTGGCGATCACGGCAAAGGGCGAGGTGGTGTACGGAGGTCAGGAGATCGGTGTGGGCGGCGTGCAGACGGTGGTCAAGCGCATGCTGGAGAAGGAGGAGCTGCCGGTGATCATCCAGGCCGACCAGAGTGTGCCGTCGGGCCTGCTGGTACGCGTGATCGACGAGGCGAAGCTCGGCGGGGCGGTGAAGGTCAGTCTGGCGGCGCGGAAGGAGGCATCCGGGACATGAGGTTCGGACGTCAGGCAGGCCAGGCGGCGCGGGGTTTCGCGCGGACGCTCGCTTCAGGCGGCGCGCTGCTGTTGGGTGCGGCGCTGACGGTCGGGCTGTTCCTGCTGTTGCCGATCCTTGAGAACATCGGACGGCCGGAGGAGAAGCCGGACCTGCAGTTGACGAGCGTGGATGCGGTGGAGCCTCCTCCACCGCCTCCGACGGTTGAGGAGCAGAAGCCCGAGCCGCCGCCCGAGGAGGCGCCGCCGCCGGAGCTGACGGAGACGGCGCCTCCGCTGGATCTGTCGCAACTGGAGCTGGCGCTGAATCCCGGGGTCGGCGATGGGCTGGGCGGCGATTTCGCGGTGAAGCTTTCGGTGGTCGGCGCGGAGGGGGGCGGCGGCATGCAGTCCAGCGACGACATCTTTTCGCTGGCGGATCTTGACCAGGCGCCGCGCGTGGTGTTCCAGCCGGCGCCGCAGTATCCGCCCGAGCTGAAGAAAAAGAAGGTTCAGGGGACGGTGCACATTCTGTTCATCGTCGATCCGGACGGCCGGGTACAGGAGCCTAAGGTTCATAAGTCCGATAACCCCGGCTTTGACAAGAACGCGCTCGCGGCTGTCAGGCGCTGGCGCTTCGAGCCCGGGAAGGTCGGCGGGCGGCCGGTACAGTTCAGGATGAAGGTGCCGATCACGTTTGCGTTGTAAGGAGAGAGCGATGAAACGACAGGTGCTAGGGATGGTGATGGCGGTTGTGGCGGGATACGGTGTGGCGGGGGAGTGGATCGACCAGCCCGCGACGTTCTGGCGCGACCCGGAGTTCCAGAAGGCGTTTATGGGGTCGTACGGCCAGCGTGCCGAGATCGAGCCGCGCGTGACCGTTGTGGAGAAGGAGGTCCTTGAGAAGGTCATGAAGCTCATGGCGGACGAGGGTGGCACGGGCAAGGCGGTGGCGCTGCTGGAGAAGAGCGTCAAGCCGGCGGCCAGCGCGGTGTTCGACTTCACCTTGGCGAATATCCATTTCCAGGAGGACCGGCTGACGAACGCGGTCGCCCTGTACCGGTCGGCGGTCGAGAAGTTCCCGACCTTCCAGCGTGCGTACAAGAACCTGGGGCTGATCCACATCCGGCAGGGCGAGTATGGGGCGGCGGTCGAGCCGTTGACGCGCTGTATCGAACTGGGGGTCAACGACGGGCTCACCTACGGGCTGCTGGGGTATGCGTACACGATGGGTGAGCAGTACGTGTCCGCCGAAAGCGCCTACCGGCTGGCCCTGATGTTCCAGCCCAAGACGCTGGACTGGAAGTTGGGGCTGTGTCGGGCGCTCTTCAAGCAGCAGAAGTTCGGCGAGGCGATCGCGATGTGCGAGGAGCTCCAGCGCGCCGAGCCGGAGAAGGCGGATTACCTGCTGCTGCAGGCCAACGCGTATCTCGGCCTGAAGCAGCCGATGCGGGCCGCAGAGATCTATGAGCTGCTGGATCTGGCGGGCAAGACGCCGGTGGCGGCGCTGCACACGCTGGGCGACATCTACATCAACGAGGGTCTGCTCGCGCAGGCGGCCGACGCCTACGGCCGGGCGTTCGCGCGCGATGAGAAGGCGGATGCGGCGCGCCAGCTCCGGAACGTGGAGATCCTGATGAGCCGGGCGGCGTATCCGGCGGCGGAGGGCCTGCTGCGGCAGGTCCGCGAGCGGTCCGGCGCGGAGGCTTCCGAGGAGGTGCGCAAGCGCCTGCTCAAGCTTGAGGCGCGGTTGGCCGCAGCGCGTGACGAGGCGGGTGAGGAGCAGGCGCGGATCTTGGAGGAGCTGGTGAAGCTGGACCCCCTTGACGGTGATGCGATCCTCCTGCTCGGGCAATATTATGCCGGGCGCGACCTGGAGCGTGCGGTCTTCTATTACGAGCGTGCGGCGGGGCTGGAGCGGGTTGAGGCGGAGGCGCGGTTGCGCCACGCGCAGCTTCTGGTTAAGAACGGGCGGTATCAGGAGTCGCTGCCGTTGCTTAAGCGCGCGCTGGAGCTGAAGCCGCGCGAGGATGTGCAGCGTTATCTGGAACAGGTCGAGCGTGCGGCGCGCCGGGCCGGGTGAGCGGCTCGCGAGAAACTCACAGTAAGCCCATCCGACGCTGACACAGGGAGCGGAAAATATTCGCGTGAAGAAGGGTTAGGCCGGGTGAGGGGCGTCCGTTTCCGAGTCCTTTTCCAACGCTCTTCGGGGCGCGCCGGGTGGCGTGTTTTCCGGTCTTTTGAGGGGGCGGTCCGCCTTGGCGGCCCGCCCCCTTATTTGTTGCCCGGGCGGTGCGTGTGCGAAGGGCGCAGCGAAGGTCTGTTGACACCCATCCTGGTTGGTTATCCAAGCTTAGGCATCGCCCGCAAGCCAGACGGGGATACTGGAGTAGAGGACTGGTATAATATTGGAGCGGTGGCGTGTGGAGGGGTGAGAGGGATGAGCGTGAAGACGAAGGGCGGCCGTTCCTTCCAGCATTCCAATACTCCGCCAGTCCAAACGACTGGTGTGGGGCGGCGTTTCCTGATACGCTGGGAGTCACCATGTCATTCAGATACCGCTCTCTTCTTCCGGCCCTTCTGGTGGCGCTCGCGGTGAGTGTTTCGCACAGCAGGCCCTTTGCCGGCTATCGCTCGGGCTTCAGCACGGACACGCTCGCGCTGCAGGTGCAGCTCGACCGCCGTCACCTGTCCTGTGGTTGCGTGGACGGCGTGTGGGGCACGCGCACGCAGATCGCGCTGCTGACCTGGCAGACCGTCAACGGGCTGCCTGCCACCGGCGTCCCGGACGCGGCCGTGCTGGACGCTTTAGGCGGCGGCACCAACGTGCTGGAGCGGTATACGGTGACGGCGGAGGATCACGCCGCGCTCGGGCCGTTCCCGGAAGACTGGGCCGAGCGCGCCAAGCTCCCCGCCATGCGTTACGAGACGATCCGCGAGCTGGTGGCGGAGCGCGGCCACACCTCGCAGCGCGCGGTCGAGCGGCTCAATCCGGGCGTCGGCTGGCCGAACCCGCCAGCCGGGACGGAGCTGCTGCTGCCGGACTGCTCCGCCGACAAGCCCGCGCGCGCCGGGTCGATCCGTATCGCGCTCACGCGCATGGAGATCACAGTCTTCGGCACCGACGGACGCCTGCTCGCCCTCTTCCCCTGTTCGATCGCGCGCGACAAGACGCGCCGGCCCAACGGCGAGCTGAGCGTGCGGACGCTCGCGCCCAACCCGAACTACACCTACGACCCGCAACTGTTCGAGCCGGGAAGCGGCAAGAAGGGCAAGCTGGTGATCCCGCCCGGGCCCAACAACCCGGTCGGCCTGGCCTGGATCGGCCTCTCGCTCCAGGGGTACGGCATCCACGGCACGCCGATACCCGAGAACATCGGCCGGGCCGAGTCCAAGGGCTGCTTCCGGCTCTCCAACTGGAACGCGGTCAAACTGCTGGGGATGGTCACGCCCGGCGTGCCGGTGGTCGTGGAGGAGTGAGGCTCCCGCAGATTCGCGCATTTTCCGCTTAAGGTTCTCGCCCCGGCAGGCGTATCATAGACACAGCCTGACGGGTATGCGCTACCCGCCCGCTGATGCGAAAGGGGTTGCTATGAAACGTGCTTACTGGGGGGCGTGCGTCGCCCTGCTGGCGCTCGCCGCCGGCGCGCAGGAGATCGGGTACATCGAGACCTTCAGCCTGGCGGCGGACCGCGAGGCGGCGCTCAAGGAGCTGGTTCCCGGCACCGACGACTTCTACTACTTCCACGCGCTGCACGCGCAGAACCTCGGCGACCGCAAGCGGTTCGAGGAGACGCTCGACCGCTGGGTGCGCGCGCGCAACGGGACCGTGACCGACCGCGCCCGCGAGCTGCTGAACCGGCAGGCGCTGCTCGACTACGCCCAGGACCCCAAGCGGAGCCTCGACTACCTAAGGCGCGAGCTGGGGCTGCACTTCGGCCACTCGCGCAAGACCGGCGAGCGCGCCGCCACCGCGCCCACGTCGTTCGACAACGCGCTCATCGGCGTGCCCGCCCTGCTGCGTAAGGCCCTGGCCGACGACCCCCGCAGCCTGGAGCGCCTTGAGGACGCGGGGCTCGCTCTGGCCGCGGGCGCGCCGCTCAGCGACGAGCAGCGCCGCAACCTGCTCGCCCGCCTGCGTCGGCCGGACTACCCCGGCGTGGTGGACCTGATCCTCGCGGACCTGGCCTACCGTGACAGCCGCGGCTTCGGTTCGCATGCGGTCCACCGCCTGCTGACGCTCGCGCAACTGGACGAGCTGCTGCAGAAGCGGCCCGCGCTGCGCAACGAGTCCGCGTTCGTCACCGCGTACCTCGCCAAGCTCGCGCCGGAGGACGAGGCCGACCTCGACACCGACGCGGCGGCCCGCGCGGCGTACTATGACCGCATCTGGGCCTTCGTGCGGACGCTCGAGCCCGTCCATAACTCGCTCAAGGCGGTCACGCTCTTCAACCGTCTGCGTCACGACCAGGGCCAGGGCGTGACCGACCGCGCCCGCTTCCTGGAATACATCAAGCTGCCGCGCGACGTGCACTACCTGCGGCCGGAGTACCGTCAGCAGGTGCCGCACGCCGAGCAGTTCGCCCGGCTGAACCAGAATTACCAGCTCGTGGCCCTGCCGCCGGTGGCGAACGAGGAGCCGCTGGTGCGCGAGATCCTGCTGGCCTTCTTCAGGGACGACGCCGACTACCAGGCCTTCGCGCCCTACCTCCGCGACGATTTCCTCAAGCCGCTCTTCGCCGAGGCCAAGATCGTCGGCGGCGTCGGCGACCCGCAGCAGTGGGCGCCGCTGCTCGCGCCGGAGGCCTATAAGCGCCTCAAGGAGCGCGTGGACATCGACTTCGCGCCGGACAACCCCGCGGTCTTCGGCGCGGACGACGCCGTGAAGCTGACCGCCTTCGTCAAGAACGTGCCCGCGCTGCTCGTCAAAGTCTACGAGATCAACCTGTTCAACTATTATCGCGAGACCGGGCAGCCGCTCAACCTCGCCGTTAACCTCGACGGGCTCGTCGCCTCGGTGACGCGCCGCGCGGAGTACAAGGAGGGCGCGGAGCGCCGCATGGCCCGCACGTTCGAGCTGCCCGAGCTGAAGGGCCGCGGCGCCTATGTGGTAGAGCTGATCGGCAACGGCAAGAGCAGCCGCGCCCTCGTCCTCAAAGGACGCCTCGACGTGCTGCAGGAGGTCACGCCAGCCGGCCACGCCTTCACCGTGCTGGACGAGGCGGGCGTGCATGTGACGGATGCGAGCGGCTGGCTGGGCGGACGCGAGTTCGCGCCCGATGCCGAAGGCCGCATCACCGTGCCCTTCAGCGCCGAGGCCAAGGAGGAGAAGCTCGTCGTCCGCCGGGGGGGCTTCGCCGCGCTGGTCGGCTTCTCTCAGCTTTCGGAGCAGTACGCGCTGCAGGCCCGCACGTACGTGGACCGCGAGTCGCTGCTGCGCCGCGAGAAGGCGCTGCTCGCGCTCCGGCCGCTGCTGACGCTCCGGGGCTTCCCGGTCAGCGTGAAGCTGCTTGAGGAGCCGCGCCTCGAGATCCGTTCGACGGACCTGTACGGCATCGCGACGCAGCGCGAGATCGCGGGGCTCACGCTGCGCGAGGACGCCGAGACGGTGCAGGAGATCCTGGTGCCGGAGGGCGCGGTGTCGCTGACCGTCACGCTCAAAGGGCGCGTGCAGAACATCAGCCAGGGCAAGAAGGAGGAGCTGTCCGCCGCGCAGACCTTCGAGCTGAACGGCCAGGAGCGCACATCGGACGTGCTGGCCCTGTACGTCGGGCGCACGGCGGCGGGCTACTACGTCGACGCGCGCGGCAAGAACGGCGAGCCGGTGCCGGGCGAGCCGCTGAACGCGTTCTTCAAGCATCGCGCGTTCCGCGAGGAGGTGCACGCCGTGCTGAAGACCGACGCCCAGGGCCGCGCGCACCTCGGCGCGCTGGCGGACGTCGCGAGTTACCGGCTGCAGGCGTCGGCCGGCGCCGAGCTGCGCGGCGCGCCGACACGCGACGCCTGCGCCTACCCGGCGCGGCTGCACGGGCGCGCGGGCGAGGTGCTGCGCGTGGCGGTGCCGTGGTCCGCCGCCGCGCTGGACGCCGAGGCCTCGCTGCTTGAGACGCGGCGCGGGCAGTTCGTCAAGGACTGGCGTACGGCGCTGGCGGTCGCGGACGGCTTCCTTGAGCTGCGCGGCCTGCCTGCTGGCGAGTACTCGCTCGCGCTGCGCTCGGCCGGCCAGGAGATCGCCGTGCGCCTGACGGAGGGCGCGGCGCGCGGCGGCACTGTCGTCTCGCCGCGTCGCGTGCTGGAACTGCCGCGCCTCGCGCCGCTGGCCCTCGTCTCGCTGGCGCCCGTACAGGCGGGCGTGGAGATCCGGCTGGCGAACGTCACGCCCTTCAGCCGCGTGCATGTGTTCGCCACGCGTTACGAGCCCGAGTACGACCTCTTCGAGCGGCTCGGCACCGTGCAGCAGCCGGGGCTGTCCGCGCAGCCGCGCAAGCCCGTGCGTGCGCTCTATGAGTCGGGCCGTGACATCGGCGACGAGTACCGCTACATCCTCGACCGCCAGCAGGCCGCCAAGTATCCCGGTAACATGCTGGAGCGGCCGGGGCTGCTGCTGAACCCGTGGTCGGTGCGCTCGACCGAGGCCGAGGCCGAGCGCCTCGCCGAGGGCCGGGCCTATGCGGGCGGCGCGCCCGGGCTGACGCGGAGCGTGAGCGACCGCCTTGCCCGGCGCAAGGAGGCGGCGGGGCCTTCGCTGGGTTACGCGGCGCTCGACTTCCTCAGGCAGCCCGCCGTGGCGCTGCTGAACCTCGTGCCGGATAAGGAGGGCAGGGTGGTGGTGCCGCGCGAGGCGCTCAAGGGCCTGCCGTTCGTGCGCGCGCTGGCGGTCGACCCGCTGGGCGCGACACTCAGGTGCGTGGCGCTGGAGGACTCGCCCGTGGCGACGCGCGAGCTGCGGCAGGTCGCGGGGCTCGATCCGAAACGGAGCTTCGCCGAGCAGAAGCGCGTCACGGCGCTGGCGCCGAAGGCGGCCGCGACCATCGGCGACGTCACGACCGCGCGCTTTGAGGCGGTCGACACCGTGGCCGAGGCCTACCGCCTGCTCGCCACGCTCTGCCCGGACGCGACCCTCGAGGAGTTCGCCTTTGTGGCGAAGTGGCCCGAGCTGGACGCCGCCGAGCAGCGGCGGCTCTACTCGAAGTACGCGTGCCACGAGCTGAGTTTCTTCCTGTATCACAAGGACCGTAAGTTCTTCGACACCGTGATCGCGCCCTACCTCAAGAACAAGAGGGACAAGACCTTCCTTGACCGCTGGCTGCTGGGCGACGACCTCTCGGGCTACCTGGAGCCGTGGCGCTACGGCCGGCTGAACGCGGCCGAGCGCGCGCTGCTGGCGCGGCGTCTCAAGGCTGGCGGCGCGCCGGTCGCGCGCGACCTGCGCGAGACGGTCGAGCTGCTCCCGCCGGATCTGGAGGCGTTCAACCGCCGCTTCGATACGGTGCTGCAGGCCGGCGCGCTCGAGGCTGGCGACGAAGGCGGCGTCACGGGCGCGATCGACGGGCTGCGTAAGGGACAGGCCGAGAAGCAGGCGGTGTCGCTCGGGGTGGCGTTTATGGAGGTGGCTGACTTCTCCTCCGCGGCGGGCCGTATGGCCAAGCCGGCGGCGGCCCCGCCGGCTCCGGCCGCCGCCGCGCCGGCAGAACTGCCCGCTGCCGACCGGTTCGGCACGGCCGACGCCAAGGAGGGCGCGAAGGCCGAGCGCCGCGCGAATGCGGTCGCCGGAAAGATGATGGAGCAGGCGTCGCCCCAGAGCGGCCTGCGGCAGCGCGGGCTGGTGGCGGCCGACGCGGAGCGCAAGGACGCTGACGCGGACGGCGCGGCCGCAGGCGAGGAGTCGCTGTACTTCGCGCGGCAGGACAAGTCCCGCGCGGCCGCGCGTCGCTTTTTCCAGAAGCTCGACCAGACGCAGGAGTGGGCGGAGAACAACTACTGGCACCTGCCCCTTGAGGAGCAGGGGCCCGAACTCATCGCGGCGGGCGCGTTCTGGTCCGACTATGCGGCGCATGACGGCCAGGGGCCGTTCCTGTCGCAGGCGTTCCCCGAGACGGCCACGCGCTTCACCGAGATGCTGCTGGCGCTGGCCGTGCTGGACCTCCCGTTCAAGGCGGGGGCGCACGCGGAGAAGGTCGAGGGCGTCAGCTACACGCTGACCGCCGCCACGCCCGCGCTGCTCTTCCACCGCGAGGTCGGCGAGGCGCCGCGCGGGCCGGCGGGCGGGGTGCTTGTGGCGCAGCACTTCTTCCGCGCGGACGACCGCGAGCGCGTCGAGAACGGCGAGCGCTTTGACAAGCTGGTGACCGACGAGTTCCTGCCCGGCGTGGTGTACGGCGCACAGGTGGTGATGACCAACCCCACGGGCAGCAGGCGCAAGCTCGACGCGCTCCTGCAGATTCCGCAAGGCGCGGTGCCGGTCAGCAACGGGTTCTACACGCGCGGCTTCTATGTCGAGCTGGAGCCCTACAGCACGCAGAAGCAGGAGTTCTTCTTCTACTTCCCGGCGACCGGCGACTATCCGCTCTACCCCGCCACGCTGGCGGACGGCGCGCGGGTGGCGGGCGGCGCCGCACCCTTCACGTTCCATGTGGTGGCCAAGCTGAGCAAGGTGGACACGGCCTCGTGGGCGTGGCTCTCGCAGAACGGCACGGAGGGCGAGGTGCTCGCGTTTCTCGAGACGCAGAACCTGCGCCGCGTCGAGGGCGAGCTGGGCGAGATCGCCTGGCGGATGAAAGACCGCGCGTTCTTCAAGCAGGCGCTGGCGCGGCTGGAGGCGCGCCGCCTGTTCGACGCGACGCTCTGGTCCTACGGCGTGCTGCACGGCGAGCCTGTGGCGATCCGCGAGTTCCTGCGGCACCACGCGTTCGCCGACCAGTGCGGGCTCTGGCTGGATTCGCCGCTGCTGGCGCTCGACCCGGTCGAGCGCTTCGACTACCAGCACCTCGAGTACGCGCCGCTGGTCAACCCGCGCGCGCACGCGGTCGGCCCCCGGCGCACGATCCTCAACACCCGCTTCCGCGAGCACTACCAGCTCTTCCTGCGGGTGCTGAGCTACAAGGCCAAGCCGGACGCCGCCGACACGCTGGCGGTGGCGTACTATCTGACCTTGCAGGACCGCGTGGCGGAGGCGCTCGCGTGGTTCGGCCGTGTCGATCGCAAGGCCGTGCCGGAGCAGCTCCAGTGCGACTACCTCGAGGCGTATCTGGCGTTCTACACCGGCGAGCTGGACGCGGCGCGGAAGGTCGCCAGGCGGCATGCGGAGGAGGGGGTCGGCCGTTGGCGCGACCGCTTCGTGCAGGTGCTAGGCCAGCTCGACGAGCTGGCGGGCGGGCCGGGCGCGGCGGCGGACCAGGAGAAGCCGAGCCGGCGCTGGAGCTGCTGGTCGAGGCGGGCCGCATCCGCCTCGACACGCGCAACGTCAAGGCGTGCACGCTCAGCTTCTATCCGATGGACATCGAGCTGCTCTTCTCGCGCAGCCCCTTCCTGCAGGAGGGCGCGGCGCAGTTCGCGACCATCCGGCCCGCCCTGACGCGCGAGGTCGCGATCGCGGGCGGCAAGGGCGAGACCTGGGTGGATCTGCCTGCCGAGTTCAAGGCCAAGAACGTGATGGTCGAGGCGCTGGCCGCCGGGGTGCGCAAGACCCAGGCCTACTACGCCAACACGCTCAAGGTCCAGATGGTCGAGGCCTACGGCCAGCTTGCCGTGACGCACGCCGAGACCGGCAAGCCCGTGCCGGCCGCGTATGTGAAGGTCTACGCCAAGGGGCAGGACGGGGCGGTCAAGTTCTTCAAGGACGGCTACACCGACCTGCGCGGGCGCTTCGACTACGCCTCGCTCAACACTCCCGAGCTGGAGGGCGCCTCGCGCCTCGCCGTGCTGGTGCTCAGCGACGCGCTGGGCGCGGTCGTGCGCGAGGCCGCGCCGCCCAAGCGGTAGGGCACGGGCCGGGGCGCGGAACACGCGCCCCGTATTTTCTTTTCGGCCGTGCTTGACCTTGAACCAGCGGAGTGGCACAATGACGCAACAACTATGGAGAGACAGACCGCTACCGGCCTGCGCCCAAAGGAGAGAGTTATGAAATCTGCTCAGAAACAAGGCTTTACGCTCGTCGAGCTGCTCGTCGTGATCGGTATCTTGGGTATCCTCGCCGGCGCCCTGTATCCTGCCATTAACGAGGGCATGGCCTCGGCCCAGATGACCGCCGTGTCCGCCCGCGGGCGTGACATTTTCAACGCGATCACGGCGGCCAACACCGAGCGTGAGCCCCTCGGCCTCGGCAGCGTGTGGCCCAAGACCCAGTTGGACAGCGGTTCGTCCGGCGGCGGTGGTAGTAACCCGGACATCTCGGAGATGACCTTCACGTCGAGCAGCAAGTTCTTCTACGAGCTGAACGACGGCCAGAACTACGGCACGCAGAACTGGGATCCCGTGGCCAAGGGCTGCGACTGGTCGAAGCTGGCGGGTGGCGGCGTCAAGGCCAAGTCCTCGACGGGCGAGCTGCAGGCCGAGAACAACATGTGGGTGATCGCGGCGAACGTGCGCGACGAGATGGAGGACATCATCCCGATCCTCGTGACGCGCAACCTCGACTGCACGAGCCTGTACAAGAACCTGACCGACGGCAATACCAGCGACAAGCTGACGTGGTCGAGAACCTACGCCAAGCCGTTCGGCAGCAAGGGCTTCATCCTGATCCGTAAGAACGGCGCCAGCGAGAAGATCCCGTCCAAGTACGCCATCGTGAAGGTGGTCTACAAGAACCAGTCCTTCCAGACGACGGTGACGGGTTCGACCGCGCCGGAGCTGACCTACCTCGGCCCTGACAGCGCGCAGAACCCGAAGTAAGCGGCTTCCGCAAGGCTTTGACGAACGGAGGGGCGGCTTGCCGCCCCTTCTTTTTTGGGACGAACGGCGCCATGATCGTCCGCGTGGCCACAGAGATAGCGGCAGACCGGCTCTTCGACTATGCGGTGCCGGGGGCGCTCGCGGACCGTATCCGGGTGGGGCAGCGCGTGCGGGTGCCGTTCGGGCGCCGCACGGTGGACGCCTACGTGGTGGAGACGGCGGAGGCGCCGGAGGCGGCTGCTGGGCGCGCTCCTGACGCGGCGCGCCAGGGCGAGCTGTTCTTGGGGCCGGATGGCGGCGTCGAGGCGGCCTGCGGCGGCCTCAAGCCGGTCCTGGAGATCGCGGACGATGTGCCGTTCCTCTCGCCCGCCCTGCTCGCGCTGGCGCGCTGGATGGCCGAGTACTACTGTGCGCCGTTCGAGCTGACGCTGCGCTGCACGCTGCCTGCGGCGGTGCGCGACAGCGGCATGCGCGCCAAGGAGCAGCTCTATGTGGAGCCTGTGTCCGGCGCGGTGCCCGGCCTGACGCCGCGGCAGGCTGAGCTGCTCGACGGGCTGCGGCGCGTGGGCGGCGGCTGGCTGCAGGCGCTGACGCGCGAGTTCGCCTGCACGCCGCAGACGCTCAAGGCGCTGGCGGAGAAGGGCGGCGCCGTGCTCGCGCCGCGGCAGGTGCGGCGGAACCCGCTGGCCAACCGGAAGGTGCTGCCCACGCGTCCGCTGCCGCTGGCGGGCGAGCAGGCCGACGCGCTGGCGGCGATCGACGCGCTGGCGGCGGGCGAGGCGCCCCGGCCGCTGCTGCTCTTCGGCGTCACCGGCTCGGGCAAGACCGAGGTCTACCTGCAGGCGATCGCCGGGCTGCTGGCGCGCGGCCGCGGGGCGATCGTGCTGGTGCCGGAGATCGCGCTGACGCCGCAGACCGTGCAGCGTTTCGCGGCGCGTTTCGGCGACCGCATCGCGGTGTTGCACAGCGCCCTGAGCGACGGCGAGCGCTTTGACGAGTGGCACCGCATCCGCACCGGCGAGGCGACGGTGGTGGTGGGGCCGCGCTCGGCGGTCTTCGCGCCGGTCCGCGACCTCGGGCTGATCGTGGTCGACGAGGAGCACGAGCCCAGCTACAAGCAGGACGAGGCCCCGCGTTACAACGCCCGTGACGTGGCCGTGATGCGCGGGCATCTGGAGGGCTGCGCCGTGGTCCTGGGCACGGCGACGCCGGCGATGGAGACGTGGCAGAACGTGCGCCGGGGGAAGTACGCGGTGGCCCGCCTGACGCAGCGTGTGGCCGGCCGGCCGATGCCGCGGGTGCAGGTGGTGGATATGCGCCTTGAGACGGCGGCGGCGGGGCATGTGCGGATCTTCTCGCAGGCGCTGCTGGAGGCGCTGCGGGTGCGGCTGGAGCGCGGCGAGCAGTCGATCCTCTTCCTGAACCGGCGCGGGTATTCCAACTCGCTGGTGTGTCCCTCGTGCGGCGAGGCGGCGGCGTGCGACGCGTGCAGCGTCTCGTTCACCTACCATCAGGCCGACACCTGCCTGCGGTGCCACATCTGCGGCGCCTGGAAGCCGGTGCCGTCGGCCTGTCCGGCCTGCGGCGACCCGGCGTTCCGGTATGCGGGCTTCGGCACGCAGCGCGTCGAGCAGGCGCTGCACAAGTGTTTCCCGCAGGCGCGGGTGCTGCGTATGGACGCCGACGTCACCGCGCGCAAGCATAGCCATGACGAGCTGCTGGCGAAATTCAAAGGCGGCCGGGCCGATATCCTGATCGGCACGCAGATGATCGCCAAGGGGCTGGACTTCCCGAACGTGACGCTGGTCGGGGTGCTGTCGGCCGACCTGAGCCTGCACATGCCTGATTTCCGCGCGGGCGAGCGCACCTACCAGTTGCTCGCGCAGGTCTCGGGGCGCGCGGGCCGCGCCGAGCTGCCGGGCGAGGTGTACGTCCAGACCTTCTCGCCGGAGCATCCCGCCGTGCGTGCGGCGGCTGCGGACGAGGGGTTCGAGCCGTTTGCCGCGCAGGAGCTGCGCGAGCGCGAGGAGGGGCCGTATCCGCCGTTCGCGCATCTGGTGTGCCTGACCTTCAAGGGCGAGTCCGAGGAGCGCGTGCGGTTCTGTGCTGAGGCGTGCGTGGCGGACCTGCGGCGGCTGGCGCCTGCGCTGGCGGTCTCGGAGGCGTGCCCCGCGCCCCTGGCGCGGGCCAAGGGGCTCTTCCGCTATCAGGTGCTGCTGCGGGCCGCGACGACGCGCGCGGCCACGCGCCCGCTGCGGGAGGCGCTGCGGCAGCGGCCCGCGCCGGCCGACGTCGCCGTGGCGGTGGACGTGGACGCGCTGAGCATCTTCTGACGCGCGCCTAGCGCTTGAAGATGAGATATTTGCGCACGGCGAAGTTGATCAGCAGGGCGCTAAGGATGTTGGCGCCGAAGGCGGCTGAGGTGGTGAGCTGCAGGTAGCGGATCAGGACGGACTGCAGGCCGACGCCCACGCCGAACGAGAGCCCCGACACCAGGTAGAAGAGGCCCACCTCGATGAACCAGGGGTGGCGGCCGGGCTTGAACACGAAGAGGATGTTCATGACGTAGGCGACGCCGTTGGAGAGCAGGAACGCGGGGACGTTACACAGGAAGGCGCGTGTCGCGCGCACATCCGGGGCGAGCGCGCCTGCGTCGGGCAGGCTGAGGAGCCCGCGGATACGGTCGTCCGCGGTGAGGCAGGGCCAGACCCAGGAGGCGAGCACGTAGAGGATCACCAGGTTGGAGCCGGTGGCGATACCGCCCGAGATGCCGTACTTGATGAACTGCACCAGCGGGTGCGCGTCGTGGCTCAGAAGGCGTCGGAGGTGTCGGGTCATGGGTGGGCTCCTGGTTGGGCGAGGAAACCGGCGTCGCACCAGTTCCCGTGGTCGCTCTTGTTGCCGTCGCCTGCGGACTCGCAGAGGAGGACGATGCGTTCGGCGTCCTGCGGGAGGGCGACGTCGAAATGCCAGCGTTCGCGCTGGCCGAAGCGCAGCACGGGCGAGACGGCGAGTACGCGGCGGCCGTCGGCGGCCTCCACGGCGACGCTGAACAGGACGCTCGACTGGTGCTGCGGGCGCTGGCTCTCGTCGATGCCGACCACGGCGACGAAGCGCGTCCAGGACGGGTCGCGCGCGTAGACCGCGTGGCCGTCGGCGTGGATACAGACGCCCGAGGTGAAGGTGTCCTTGCCGAGCCGGAGCGGGCCGTTGAGGGCCTTGCCGACCTTAAACGAGCCCCAGCCGACGGCGGTCTTGAGGGGTTTGAGGGTGTCGAGCGGGACGGCGGGCTTGGGGGGCACCGCGCCGAGCTGCGGGATCTTGGGCACGGTGAAGGAGGCGGTCTGGGGCGCGCCGCGCGCGCCTGTGAGCGTGACGGGGACGACCTCGTAGCGGTAGGTCTGTTCCGACTGGGCGCGGCTGTCGCGCCAGACGCCGCCCAGCGCGGCAGGGGCGACGAGCTGGCCGTCGCGGCGGACCTCGCAGGCCCGCGTGTTGCTCTGCCAGGTGAGGAGCACCGGGCCGTAGGGGTCGGGCTGCTCGGCCTTGAGCGCCGTCGCGGCGGGCGTGAGCGCGGGTGCGGGCTGGTCGGAGAAGACGACCTTCCAGGCGATCCGGCCGCTGGTGCCGCTGGTGAAGGTGAGGCGCACGAGGCCCTCCTCGGACTTGGGCTCGGCGAGGCGCGACATGGGCGCGTCAGGCGTGTTGGCGTGGCTGTAGGCGTCGTCGGGGCGGGCCACGACACCGTCGCCGGGGGCGATGGTCAGCTCGTAGCCGTTCGGGCCGGTGACGGCGGCGCGCAGGGGCTCGCCGACTGAGGCGCCGGCGGAGACATAGGTGAGGAGGCGCAGCTCGTAAGGGTCGTTGGCGACGACCTCGCTGACGCCCGAGAGTGTGCGCGTGCGGGGGTCCCAGCGCTCTTCGAGGACATCGACAAGGCCCTGCGTGATGTGGCGTGAGGTGGAGATGAGCTGCGGGCGGTCGAGCACGGGGCGCAGCGCGAGCACGGCGCACGACTGCGGGCGCAGGGTGTAGGAGAGGCGGTCTCTGAAGGGGGGGGTGAGGGCGTTGGCCCAGAAGTCGAAGGCGATCCAGGCGCCTGTGCCGGGCAGTCCGAGGTCGGCGAAGGTACGGTCGAAGGTTTTCTCCTGGGCGTCCCAGTTGAAGAGGCCGACCCCATCGCGGCGCGGGCGGGCGGCGGTGGCGGGGTCGGTCACGGTCCAGACGCCGGGGATGCGGTTCTCGAAGAGGTCGACGGGCCGGGCGGTGGCGCGGTGTGAGGGCATGGTGCGCTTGAGCAGGTCGAGGCGCTCGGGGGGCAGCTTGCCGTACTCCTCGCTGCTGCTGTTCATCTGGCCGCTGAGCGTCACCCACGAGCAGATGACCTGCGCGTGCTCGAGCGGCAGGGAGGGCCGCACGTAGAGCGGGTCGGGGTCGTTATACCAGACGCGGCCGTGCAGGAAGTACTGCCAGGCGCCGAACTCCGGGCCGCGCAGCAGGGCTGACCAGCTCGCGCCGTTGTCCGGGCCGATGCGCATGGCGTCCACAAGGCCGTAGGCCGCGCCGGCGCTGCGCATGTTCTGCGGCGCGCAGCAGCCGAGCAGGAAGACGTTCGTGCCTGCGGTCTCGCGCACGAGGCGCAGGCTGTTGCGCATCATCTCGAGCTGGGTGACCTTGGGGTCGGAGAGCACGGCCTGGCCGAACTCGTCCTCGCGGAAGGTGTCGCAGACATAGTTCAGGTTGACCGACGCGCCGGTGTAGAGGCCGTCCATCTTGAGGTAGGTGTAGCCCCACTCGTGGGTGAGGGTGCGGATGACGCGCTTCAGGTACTCTTGCGTGTCGGCGCGGGTGAGGTCGAGGCAGGTGCCGCCCCAGCGGGTGTCGTAGGGCGCGCCGTCGGGCTTCTTGGCGAACCAGTCCGTCTTGTCGGCGAACCAGGGGTCGTCGCTGGAGCCGGCGAAGGGGATCAGCCAGAGACCGGCGGTCAGGCCGGCGCGGCGGATGTGGTCGGCGACGGGCTTCATGCCGGAGGGGTAGGGGCCGTGCGGGTCATGGCTGTAGAAGACCTTTTTGGGGCCGTTCTTGGATTTCCCGAGCTGCCAGCCGTCGTCGATCTGCACCACGTTCAGTCCGAACGGCTTGAGGGCTGCGGCGGCGAAGTCGGTGCGGCCGGTCAGCACGGCCTCGCGCGAGGCGCCGTCGACATACCAGGTGCAGTGGACGGTGGGCATGGGCGGCAGGCGGATGTCGAGGGTGCGGGCGAGGGTGTCGGCGTAGGCTTCCAGGCCGAGGCGGGCGTCGTCGAACAGGCCGATGGCGAACGTCTCGAGGGCGAGCGTCCGGTCGGCGGGCAGCGCGAGCCGGCCGTAGTCCAGATGCGGCAGGAGGCGCACGGCTTGCGCGTCGGCCTCCATGCGCACCACGCCGCTGCCGCGGTCGGTGGTGACGAAGCCCGCGACCACGCCGCGGCGGGTGGCGGGGTCGGCGAGGGCGGCCCACATGTAGGAGCCGGGGCACTTGTCGGGCTTGAGCAGCCCGCCGGTGCCGAGCGTGTTCAGCGCGGCGGGCGGGACGCCCAGGTCGAGGGTCAGGGCCGCGTAGGGGATGCGGTTGGTGAGGCCTGCGGACGGTCCGCCCTTGAGGGCCCGGCAGAAGAAGGCGAACGGGCGGTCGGGGGTGAGCGTCACGCAATCGCTACAGCCGTCAGGGCGTGTGAAGAGCAGCGTGTCGCCCTTGAGGACGCCGTCCTCGAACGTGATGACTTCGGCCTGGCCCCCTGCCGGGACGAAGCTGTCGGCGGAGGCGAAGGCTTTGCCGGAGGCGCGGTCGATGAGGAGGAGGCGGCGCGTCTGCGCCTCATAGCGAACCCGCAGGTGGCCGTTCTCGATGGAAAGGTCGGCGGAGGCAAGGCAGGCGGCGAGCGCGAGCGCGATGCCAGAATAGCGGGCAAGACGTATGGTCATGATGATTCCCCTGAGATGAACGCCAAGAGACGCGGCCATACTGTAGCGGTTTCGTACGGCGGGCCGCAAGTGTGTTGAAGCCCCCTGCCAAAAATCGCGCGTTCGCGGTTTACAGCGGCGGGTGACATTCGCTAGAATGCCCCCATCACACTGAGGGCTGTTGCCCGCCGCGGGCGGGCGGGGCGCTTATCGTTTTGTGGCGCGGGCGTGCGGCAAGAGGGGGCAGGCGGATGACGAATGCGGATTTTTACAAGGGCGGCCAGCTTGAGGCGTCCAAGGCCAAGCAGGCGTACTACGACCTGATGAAGCGTTTCGGCTACCCGGTGTTCGCCGAGCTGACGCGTCCGGACGGGCCGTTCTGGGCGGTCGATTTCGGCCAGGGCGACTTCGTGTCGTACGGCATGGGCGGCGTCTTCTGGTGCAACGAGCAGGCGGAGAGCTACTTCGGTCACGAGATCTTCCTGCTGCCCGGCCAGAACATCCCCGAGCACCGCCACCTGCCCACGGCGGGCGCGGACGGGAAAGCGATCCCGTGCAAGACGGAGAGCTGGCAGGTGCGCCACGGCTCGGTCTACGGCTTCAGCGAGGTGGGTGAGCCGAACCTCGACCGGTTTCCGGAGGCGAAGGCGATGCTGGCGAAGTGCCAGGCGCCGCACCTCAAGAGCGTGCATGTCGAGCGGTGGGCCGCGGACGGCAAGGTCTACAAGCTGGCGGCTCCGGAGACCTGGCATTTCATGCAGGGTGGGCCGGAGGGCGCGATCGTCATGGAGTACGCGACCTATCATGACGGCGCGGGGCTGCGGTTCAGCGTGCCGGGCGTGGCGCTCTGACGACGGCGGCTAGGTGCGGACAGGCAAGCGCCCGGCTCTTTGCCGGCGGCGCGCAAAAAAAGGGAGAGGTGCGATGACGTATCAGCATACGGGGATTCCGGTTTTCGAAAAGATGGACGGCATGATGTACGTGGACTCGCTGAAGGTGTGGGTCACGGACGCCGGGGCGAGCCCCTACAAGGTCGAGTTCCTGTACTTTGAGCCGGACAGCCCCATGGCGGCGGCGATCCAGGACGAGACGCACGTGGCCTACAGCGTCGAGAACATCGAGGAGGCGGTCAAGGGCAAGAGCATCCTGTGGCCGGTGATGCAGGTCATGCCGACCCTGAAGATCGCGTTCATTTACGACCAGGGGATGCCGGTCGAGCTGATGCAGTTCTGTTAAGAGGTGGATAAGTTCTGAAGGGCCTGGGCGCTCGCGTGCGGGAGCACGGAGCCGCCGAGGCGCGAAAAGAGAGGAGTTGGAACATGCCGATGAAGAAGTTTCTCAATGAGCCCGCGAACCTGACCAAGGAGCTGCTGGAGGGTTTCGCGCTGTGTTACAAGGGCCGCGTCAAGATCGTCAGCGACAAGATCGTCGTGCGCGCGACGCCGAAGGATGAGGGCAAGGTCGCGATCGTGACGCTGGGCGGGGCGGGGCACGAGCCGGCGCTGAGCGGCTTCGTGGGCGAGGGCATGCTGGACGCGAGCGTGGTGGGCGACATCTTCGCCGCGCCGGGCGCGCCCAAGGTGCTCGAGGCGCTGCGGATGTTCAAGCGCGAGGCGGGCATCCTGCTGGTGACGCTGAACCATGCGGGCGACCGCATGAGCGCGAGCAAGGCGCTGCGCGACGCCCAGAAGGAGGGCATCAAGGTCGTCGAGATCGTCACGCACGAGGATATCAGCGCGGGCATCGACATCGACCCCGAGGAGAAGCGCGGCCTGGCCGGGTGCGTCCCGCTCTACAAGGTCGTGGGCGCGGCCGCCGAAGCGGGCAAGAGCCTGGAGGAGATCGTCGATATCGGCGAGCGCTTCAACCGGCAGATGGCGACGCTGGCCGTGGCGATGACCGGCTGCACGCACCCGCAGAACGGCGGCACGATCGCCGTCCTGCCGGACGACGAGATGGAGATCGGCATGGGCCAGCACGGCGAGGCCGGGGGCGGGCGCAGCAAGATCCTGACGGCGGACGAGACGGCCGCGCGGATGATCGAGCCGCTGGTGCAGGCGACCGGCGTGCAGGCGGGCGACACCGCGCTGCTGATCATCAACGGCGTCGGCGCGACCACCCTGATGGAGATGTTCCTGATCTACCGCAAGGCCGCCCAGATCCTGGCGGACAAGGGCGTGAACGTCACCTCGGGCGCGTGCGGCGAATACCTCACGGTGCAGGAGATGGCCGGCTTCCAGATGATCCTGTGCAAGCTTGACGCCGACCACCTCGAGCTGCTCAAGGCCAAGGCCCGCAGCCCGTATTGGACGGCGTAAGAGAAGGGCGCCCGGAAGAGTCGACGGAATCGAGGGATTCGATTCTGTCGATTCTTCCGGTTCTCTCGAAAAATGGATTTTATCATGCTTACGCTTCAGACATTCAAGGCGATGGTGGCGGCGGCGGGCGACGACATCCGGGCGGGGGAGAAGCTCTTCTCCGAGCTGGACGCGGCGGCGGGCGGCGACGGCGACCACGGCACCGCGATCGTGACGGCCTTCAACGCGATGGCGAAGGCGGACGGCGCGGACTTCAAGGGCTATCTCAAGGCGCTGAGCGACGCTCTGCAGGCCGAGGCCTGCGGCTCGACCAGCACGCTCTACGGGGCGTGGCTGCAGGGCTTGGGCGAGGCGGCGCCGGAAGGCGCGGCGGCGCTTGACGCGGCCGCGCTGGCGGCGGCCTTCAAGGGCGGGCTCGACGAGATCGGGTTCACGACGCGCGCCCGGGTGGGCGACAAGACGCTGATGGACGCGCTGATCCCCGCGACGGAGGCGCTGTGCGCCGCGCAGGGCGAGGGCGTCGCGGCGATGCTGGACGCGGCGGCCGCCGCGGCGGCCGCCGGCTCGGAGGCGACCGCCGGCATGCGGGCCAAGTTCGGCCGCGCCAAGAATCTCGGCGACCGCTCGATCGGCCCGCGCGACGCCGGCTCGGCCTCGATGGCGTGCATCTTCGCGGCGTTCGCGAGGGCGGCGGTGGAGTAACGGCAAGGCGTCTAACGAGTCGAAAGAATCGAGGGAGTCGATTCGGTCGATTCTCTCGATTCTAACGAACAACAAGGGAGCAATCATGGCAGACTTAGATGATATCCGGGACGGCAAGAATTACGGCGTCGGCGTGGCGCAGTCCTGCGGCGGTTTTTTCTTGAAAGGCTCGAGCCACCTCGACTGGGGCATGAAGGACCGGCTCAGCCGGATCTTTAACCCGGTGACAGGCAAGACCGTGATGCTGGCGTTCGACCACGGCTTCATCATGGGGCCGACCTCGGGCGTGGAGCGTATCGACCTGAGCATCGTGCCGCTGATCGAGCACGCGGACTGCCTGATGTGCGCGCGCGGCGTGCTGCGCTCGCTGGTGCCGCCGACCAGCCGCAAACCGGTCTGTCTGCGCTCCGACGCGGGCTCGACGATCCTGACCGAACTCAACCACAATGTGGTGATCGACGTGCAGGACGCGGTGAAGCTGAACGCCTCGGCCATCGCCGTGATGGTGGCGATCGGCGACAGGGAGACCGAGGCCGAGACGGTGGCGAACCTGTATCAGGCGGTGGACGAGGGCCAGGCGTTCGGCGTGCCGGTGATGGGCGTCACGGCGGTGGGCAAGGACATGGCGCGCGACGCGCGCTACTTCGGGCTGGCCTCGCGCGTCTGTGCGGAGAACGGCGCGAATATCGTCAAGACCTACTACACCGAGGACTTCGAGAAGGTGGTGGCCTGCTGCCCCGTGCCGATCGTGATCGCGGGCGGCAAGAAGCTGCCGGAGCTGGAGGCGCTCGAGCTGGCGTACAAGGCCATCCAGAGCGGGGCGGCCGGAGTGGACATGGGCCGCAACGTCTTCCAGTCCGACAAGCCAGCGGCGATGATCCAGGCGGTCTGGGCGGTCGTCCACAAGGGCCTGAGCCCGAAGGACGCCTTCCAGATGTACAACGACCTGTAAGCGCGCGGCGCGCGGGGCGGCCGTGCCGCTCCCGCGCGTGTCCTTCAGGGCTGTTTCTGCGGCGGGCTGAAGAAGGCCGCGCGATGGCGCTCGGCCAGCGCCAGCAGCCGTGCGCCGACCTCCGGGTGCCGGTCGAGGACGTTGGTGGTCTCGTAAGGGTCTTCGGCCATGTCGAAGAGCGACAGGCCGATCTGCCCCTGGCGGTATTTCACGGGGATGCCGTCTCGTCCGCCGGGCTCGCCGGCCAGGGTGCGGTAGTTGTGCGGCAGGTGGAGCTTCCAGCGACCGTCCCCGCTGAACACGCCCTCGAAAGTGTTGCCGGTGGTGAAGGCGTAGTACTCGTGCGGGTTTGTCGCGTCCGGATGGCCCGACACCAGCTCCCACACGTCGCGCCCGTCGAGCGGGGTCTGGGAGGGCGCGACACCCGCCAGCCGGGCGAAGGTCGGCAGCAGGTCGATGGACCCGAGCATCGCGTTGGAGACCGACCCGGCCGGGATGCGCCCGGGAAAACGCATGATGCAGGCGCTGCGGGTGCCGCCGTCGAAGCTCGTGCCTTTGGACTCGCGGTAGGGGGTGGCGCCCGCGTGGTTGCCGTATGAGGTCCAGGGGCCGTTGTCCGAGGTGAAGACCACCAGCGTGTTCTCGGCCACGCCAGCCTCGTCGAGGGCCTTCATGATCTCGCCCACCGAACTGTCCAGCTCCAGCATCACGTCGCCGTAGAGTCCCGCGCCCGAGCGGCCCGCGAATGCCGGGCTGACGAAAAGCGGCACATGCGGCATGTTATGCGGCACATAGAGGAAGAAGGGCTGGTCGCGCTTGCGCCGGATAAAGTCGACCGCGTGCTGCGTGTACCACTGCGTCAGGTGCGTCTGGTCGGCGGGCGTCACGTCCGGGATCGTGACCCGGTCGTTCTCCCAGTACTGCAGCGGGAAGGCGTCGTAGTGCCGCGATTCGGGGTGGTGGCGCCACATGTCGTTGGAGTACATCAGGCCGCAGCACTCGTCGAAGCCGCGGGCGAGGGGGCGCGTCTCGGGCTGGTCGCCGATGTGCCATTTGCCGAAGACGGCCGAGGTGTAGCCGGCGGGCTTGAGCACCTGGGCGATCGTCGGCCACGACGGGTCCATGCCTCGGGCGCGCGGGCCGTGCGCGCCGAACAGCCTTGTGCGCTCGGGATAGCAGCCGGTGAGCAGGGCGCCACGCGAGGCGGAGCAGATCGCCTGCGGCACATGGAAGTTGGTGAAGCGGCAGCCTTCGGCCGCCAGGCGGCGGACGTTGGGCGTGTCGTAGGCGGGCGAGCCGAAAGGGTGGAAGTCGGAAAAGCCGGAGTCGTCGAGGAAGATCACGACGATGTTGGGCGGTCTGGCGGAGCGGCCGGTTGAGACGCAGGAGGAGCAGCAGGCGGCCGCGGCGAGACCCGTGTGGCTGAGGAAGGCGCGGCGCGTGAGGCTGTTTGACATAGGGGTGTCCTCCGGAGTGTGGTTTCCAGTGATTGGCCGGGAGCATAAGGGAAAAGAACCGCTTTGGCAAGTCAGCCGCGGCCGCATGCTGGGCGGGCTTCTTGACAGGACCTACGTGGCGCGGTAGTATGCCGGATAGGTCAGAGGTTAGGGGGGTGCCGTGATTCGACGGATCATTCTTGGTGTGGCGGTGGCGGGTGTGGCGGTGGTGCTCCTCCGGGCCAGCCTGCGGCCTTCCGGCCGCGAGGCGCGCGCCAGCATGCCGGCGCGTGTCGCGGCCCAGCCGGAGGCGCCTTCTGCCGGTGCCCTGGCGTCGAACGCGCTGGCTGTGGCACAGGCTTGGGCGGAGGCGAATCCGGAGCGGTACGAGGAGGCCGCCGCGCGCCTGAAGGAGGTCGCGGAGCGTTTCCCGGGCTCGGCTGCGGCGGAGTCGGCCGCGGCTCTGGCGGCCGGCCGTACTGCCGCCAAGGCGGCGGCTGTCGAGAAGGCGGTGGCGGCGCTGAAGCTTCAGGTGCGCGAGCTGGAGGAGGCGGGGCGGCTGGAGGAGGCGCTGGCGCTGTTGGCGCGTGACGAGGGGCCGTATGTGGACGAGACGCGCGCGGGCCGCGCGGCGGAGGCCGAACGGATACGCGCGCTGCATGAGGCGGCCCAGAAGCGGCGGGACGAGGCGCTCGACGGGGTGATCGAGCTGCTGCTGGCGCAGGGGATGAAGGAGGCTGCGGGCGCTGTTCGGGAGCGGGGCGCGGTCGCCTCCGGCTCGGACGCGCAGCG
>JAKJGY010000355.1 GCA_022704145.1 Verrucomicrobiota bacterium | reverse complement strand
CACAGGCGACGCGCGCTACCTCAACCTCGCAAAGTTCTTCATCGACATGCGCGGCCGCAGCGACCTGCGCGGAAAGGTCTTTGGTCCCTACTGCCAAGACCACGTCCCCGTCGTCCAGCAGACGGAAGCCGTCGGCCACGCGGTCCGCGCGGGCTATCTCTACGCCGGCATGGCGGATGTCGCCGCATTGACCGGCGACCGCGCGTTGATGGCCGCCATCGACGCGCTTTGGGATAATGTCGTCGCGAAAAAAATGCACCTCACGGGCGGCATCGGTGCGCGCCACCAAGGCGAAGCGTTCGGCGACAACTTCGAACTGCCGAATGAAACGGCCTACCTGGAAACTTGCGCCGCCATCGCCAACGCCCTCTGGAACCAGCGCATGTTCCTGCTGCACGGCGACGCCAAGTATATCGATGTCCTGGAGCGCGTGATCTACAACGGCTTTCTCTCCGGCATCTCGATCCGCGGCGATGAGTTCTTCTATCCCAACCCGCTGGCCAGCCGCGGCGGCTATGCCCGTTCCAAATGGTTCGGCTGCTCCTGCTGTCCCGTGAACGTCGTGCGCTTCATCCCGCAGATCGGCCCGTTCACCTACGCGCAGCGCGACGCGTCGGTCTACGTCAACCTCTTCGTCGCCAGCCGGGCCACGCTCAAAACACCCGCCGGCGCAGTCACCCTGATCCAGACGACCGACTACCCTTGGAACGGTAATGTGCGTATCGAGGTGACCCCGGACAAGGAGCGCCTCTCGTTCCCGCTCAAGATCCGCATCCCCGGCTGGGCAACCGGCACGCCGGTGCCGTCCGATCTCTACGCGCAGACCGAGCCCGGTTCGCTCAAAGATGTCTCCGTCGCGGTCAACGGGCAGTCGGTGCCGATCACGCTTGATCGCGGGTATCTGACACTCGGACGCGAATGGCGCGCCGGCGACACCGTCACGTTGGCCCTCGCCATGCCCGTCCGCCGTATCCGCTGCCATCAGACTGCCACCGCCAACCACGGGCGGCTGGCGGTGGAGCGCGGTCCACTGGTTTACTGCGCCGAAGCAGCCGACAACGGCGGGCGCGTGCTGAATTTGACGCTCGCGCCCGATGCCGCGTTTCGTGAAGGCACCGTGGATGTGCTGGGGCACCGGCTCGTCGCACTCACGGCCGACGCGCGCGCGGTCAGCGCGGACCTGCGCGGGCGGCGCTCGTCGCGCCCGACCGCCGCCACTCTGATCCCCTACTTCGCTTGGTGCCACCGCGGCGCCGGCGAGATGCAGGTCTGGATCCCGACCGGCGACGAGCATGCCGAGCCCGCCAGCGACCTCGCGTTCACCGCGTCGCACTGTCACGAGGCCGACAGCCTGACCGCGCTTCACGACGGGTTCCTGCCGAAAAACTCCGGCGACCACGACATCCCGCGCATGACCTGGTGGCCGCGCAAAGGCACGGCGGAGTGGGTGCACGTCGATCTGAAAAAAACGGAAAAGGTGACCGGGTGCTCGGTGTATTGGTTCGACGACACCGGTCGCGGCGGCTGCCGCCTGCCGGCTTCCTGGACGGTTCAGATCTCCGACGGACAGGAGGGCTGGACGGATGTGCCCGGCACCTATCCCGTGGCCAAAGACAAACTGTGCGAGGCGCGCTTCGCAACGCCGGTGTCGGCCCGCGCCCTGCGGCTCCGCGCCGTGTTGCAGCCCGGATTTTCAGGCGGCGTGCTGGAGTGGCGCCTCGACGTCGAGTGACGCGCTCAGCGCAACTTGCCGAGCACCGCCATCGCTAGGCTGCGCGACAGCTCTTTCTCACGCCACGGCAGCGTGGAGTAGAAAATGCCAAAGTGGCGGTAGAGATCCACCTCGTTGCGCTCGAGCGTCTGCAGACCCAGCACGATCACCGGCAACCGTTTGGTCTTCGCGTCTTCGCGCAGTTGCAGGATGATCTCGCGCACATCCGAGCCCTGGATCCGCCGGTCGAGCACCAGCACGGCCGGCGGCTTGTTGCGGCAGACCTCCAGCGCCTCGCGGCCCGATTCCGTCAGCAGCAGGCCGTAGCCCCGGTCGATCACCTTCTCACGCAGAAACCGCGCGGTCTCCGCGTCCTGCGTCACCGCGACGACCAGCGGCTTGGGCGCGAGCGGCAGGCTCACGTACACCGCC
>JAKJGY010000145.1 GCA_022704145.1 Verrucomicrobiota bacterium | reverse complement strand
CCGCCGAGGCGGCTGTCACGGCCGACGCCTAGCGGAGGCGAACGCGGCGCCCCTCGATGGCGACCCTGCCCTCCGCGAGCAGGCGCAGCGCCTCGGGGTAGGCGCGATGTTCCTCCACCTGGATACGCGCGTGCAGCGTCTCGGGCGTGTCGCCGTCAAGCACGGGCACGCTACGCTGCACGATGATCGGCCCGGTGTCCGTGCCCTCGTCAACGAAATGTACGGTGCACCCCGCCACCTTCGCGCCGTAATCCAGGGCCTGTTTCCAGGCGTGGAGGCCCGGGAACGCGGGGAGCAGCGCCGGGTGGATGTTGATGACGCGCCAGGGGAAGGCCTGGAGGAGCCCCGGCTTCACGATCCGCATGAAGCCCGCGAGCACGACAGTGTCGACGCCATGCTCGCGCAGGCGGGCGATGCAGCGGCGTTCGGCCTCGCCGTCGAGTTTGGTCTTGAACGGCGCGCAGTCGAGCCATTCGCACGCAACGCCGTGAGCGCGGGCGCGGTCGAGGATCTTGGCGTCGGGCACGTCGGAGAGCACCAGGCGCAGCTCCGCGTCGAGGGCGCCCGCGCGGATCGCGTCGAGGACGGACTGCATGTTGGAGCCGGAGCCGGAGCCCAGCACGCCGATTTTCAGGGGGGGGCGTTGCGTGTTCATGCGGGTAGAGTAGGCGGAACGGCCGGAATGGTCAAGACGGCGGAAAAAAAGGGCGGCCGCCCCGGAGGACGGCCGCCCAGTGGCATCGAGACGCGCGGCTTACTTGCTCAGCGCGCCGTCGAGCTTCTTCTGCAGGTCGGCGGCGGTCTTGTCGGCCTGCTTGGTGGCGTCGGCAGCGCCCGCTTCGGCCTGCTTGGCGACGGCGTCAAGCTTCTCGCCGAGAGTCGGCTCCTTTTTCTTGCAGCCGCTGAAGGCCAGGACCAGCGTGGCGACGAACGCGAGACAGATCAGACGTTTCATAACTTTCATTCTCCTTCTTCCGTGCATGCACGGTTCAGTCACGCCATGTGACTACGTAATGACAATAACATAACCGGGAGGCGGCGCGCAAGCGGCGTCGCGGCACTGTTTATCCGAATCGCCCCCTGGGAGAGGGCCGGGGTGCGGGTTGCGGGTTCCGCCCGCGTCAGGGCAGGGGGGCGATCACGACGTTGCGGAACTCGATCGGGCCGCCTTCGCTCTGGAGGCAGATCTGTCCGGCGTCGGTGTAGGCGTCGGTGCCCTTGTTCTGCAGCACGCCGTTGACGGTGACCTCGACGCTGCGGCCGCGGACCGTGACCACGACCGTGTTCCACTCGCCCTGCGGCTTCTCGGAGGAGTCGGCGAGCTTCTTGACGGCGCGGTTCTTGGGGTTTTCGAGGCCGTTGAGCGTGGCCTGGGAGAGGAGCACGAAGTCGCCCGCGTTATCCTTCTTGAGCTGCGCCTCGATCGCCTTGGGCAGGAAGAACGTGTCGGGTCCGGTCTTGAGCACGAAGATCCCGCTGTTCATCTGTTCGGAGGTCCCGTACCAGCGGTAGTCCACGTGGAGCTGGAAATCCGCATAGCTCTGCTGCGTCATCAGGTAGCCGAACGGCTTGCCGGTACAGCGGATCACGCCGTCGGCGACGGACCAGGTGGTGTCGGGGCAACTGCCGGGCTCGGCGGTGATGACCTTGGTCCAGCCGGACAGGTCCTTGCCGTTGAAGAGCGCGAGGCGCTGCGTGGGACGTACGGGCTCGGCCTTGACGGCCATCTCGTCGGCGGTGGCGGACAGGGCGGCGGACAGGGCGAGGGCGGCTAGCAGTCGGGTCATGGTCTCCTCCTAGGTTTGTGTGAGGTGGCGATTAAAGCATAGGTGCGGGCGGAAGGCAACCGTTTCAGGCGCCTGCGGCGCGGGTGAGGTCGGCGTAGGAAAGGGCGCCCTCGCGCAGGAGGGTGAGCGTGCCGTCCTCGGCGACCCGCACGACGGTGCTGGCGACGCCGCCGGGCGAGGGGCCGTCGTCGATCACGAGGTCGGCCTCAAGGCCGACGTCGCGCAAGGCGCCGACGGCGCTGAGGGCGGGCAGCGCGCCGCTCAGGTTGGCGCTGGTCACGCGCAGGACTCCGCCGCAGGCGGCGAGCAGGGCGCGGGTGAAGGCGTGGTCCGGCACGCGGAACCCTTCGGCGGCTCCGCCGCACGGGAGGACGAGGGTGAGGGCGCCGGGCCAGAAGGCTGCGGCGAGGCGGGCCGCGGCGGGCGGGAAGGCGGCGCCGTAGGCCGCCACCGCGGCGGCGTCCGAGGCGAGCAGGGCGATCGGCTTGCCGGTGGGCCGTCCCTTGATGGTGCAGATGCGGGCCACGGCTTCAGGCCGCCCCGGATGGGCGGCGATACCGTAGACCGTGTCGGTGGGGATCACCGCGACGCCGCCCTGAAGCAACAGGCGGGCTGCGGCTTCGATCGTCTCTTGTGTCGGAGGGCGCATGGCGTTTATTTACCACACTTGAGGTTGACGCGCAAGCCGTGTACTATGGTCTTTACCACGGGCGTTTCCTGTGGGTTAGGTCAGACGGGGAGGGTCGTTATGAAGGGGCGGCGCGTATTGGTCACGGGAGGGAGCGGGTTTCTGGGGATCAACCTGATCCGGCACCTGCTGGACAAGGGTGTCACGGATATCCGCTCGATCGACCTGGTACCCTTCGACTACCCGGAGCGGGGTCGGGTCGGGGCGGTGGTCGGCGACATTCGCGACCGCGAGGCGCTGCGGCGTGTGATGGAGGGCGTGACGTGGGTGGTCCACACGGCGGCGGCGTTGCCGCTGTATAGCGAGCACGACATCATGACCACCGATGTGGACGGCACGCGCAATGTCCTTGAGGCGGCGAAGGAGGCGGGGGCCGAGCGCGTGGTGATGATCTCGTCCACGGCGGTCTACGGCATCCCCGACCACCATCCGCTGCTGGAGACCGACCGGCGGGTAGGGGTCGGCCCGTACGGCCGGGCCAAGATTATGGCTGAGGACGTCTGCTTCGAATTCCGCGAGCGGGGACTTTGCGTGCCGGTGATCCGGCCCAAGTCGTTCGTCGGGCCGGAGCGGCTGGGCGTGTTCGCCCTGTTCTACGACTGGGCGCACACCGGGCACGGCTTTCCGATGATCGGCAGCGGCCGGAACCGTTACCAGTTGCTGGATGTGGAGGACTTGTGCGGGGCGATCTGGCAGGCGCTCACCTTGGAGCGCGAGCGCGTCAACGACACCTTCAACATCGGAGCCAAGGTGTACACGACGATGCGCGAGGACTGGCAGGCGGTGCTGGACGAGGCCGGCTACGGCAAGCGGATCAGGGGGTTCCCGGCGGCGCCGATGATCTGGGCGCTGCGGTTTCTGGAGCTGCTGCGGCTGTCGCCGCTCTACAAGTGGGTGTATGAGACCGCCTGCGAGGATTCGTATGTGAGCATCGAGAAGGCTGAGCGCCAGCTCGGATACGCGCCGGTGTTCTCGAACCGTCAGGCGCTGGTGCGCAACTACCGTTGGTACGTCGCGCATCTCGACAGTTTCAAGAACGCTTCGGGGGTGTCGCACCGGGTGCCTTGGAAGCAGGGCGTGCTGCGGCTGGTCAAACGTTTTTTCTGAGGGCGGCGTGGTCATGAGGCGAGAGGGGTCGGTAACGGAGGCTTGTTGGCGGCGGCCGGTCGCGGGCGCGGCTGTGGCGTGGCTGCTGGCTGCGGGGCTCGCGTGGGCGGGCGCGCGCCGTTTCGAGAGCCCGAACGGCGCGGTCGAGGCCGAGCTGGCGGTGGACGCGTCGGGGCAGGTGACCTACGCGCTCTGGTTCCGGGGCCGGCCGGTCGTGCCGCCGTCGCCGCTCGGGCTCACCCTGGAGGGCCGGGAGCTGGGGCAGGTGGCTTCGCTGACCGCGATCAGCGTGCGCGAGGTGCACGAGCGTTTTCCGGTGCGGGGGGCGCACGCTGTGGGGCAGTGTGACGCGCGGATGGTGCTGTTTACGGCCGTTCCGCGAGCGGGCGAGCCTTACGGGCTTCAGCTTGCGGTCGCCGATGGCGGGTTCGCCTGGCGGTTTCTCGTTCCAGGCGGGGCGGCCCCGCGCCGCGTGAACGCCGAGACCGCCTGCTGGCGGCTGCCGCCTGAGAGCCGGGTGTGGTACGCCGAGCGGCTCTCGGACTGGAAGCTCAAGACCTATGCGGGCGAATGGGTGAGCGCGCCGCTGTCCGCGCTGCCGACGGTCTCGCCCAAAGGGCCGCTCCAGACGATGCCGCTGGTGGTCGAGCTGCCTGACGCGCTCGGTTACGCGGCGGTGACCGAGGCGGCGCTGTTCCAGTACAGCGGCCTGCGCCTTGAGGCGCGTCCCGGTGGCGAGCTGCGCGGCGTGTTCAGCGAGGCGGAGGGTTTTGTGCGCGAGGGGCGTTTCCGCACGCCTTGGCGCGTGCTGCTGCTGGCGCCGACGCTCGACGCGCTGGTGAACAGCGATCTGGTGGCGGGGCTCTGCCCGCCGCCTGATCCGGCGCTCTTTGACCCTCCGGGGTGGACGGAGGGCGGGCGTAGCGTCTGGAGCTGGTGGCAGGGCGCGCCCGACGCCCTGACCCCCGAGGGCGAGCGGCGTGTGATAGACGGCGCGGCGCGGCTGGGTTTCGAGTTCACGACGGTCGACGAGGGCTGGGAGGGCTGGCCCGAGCCGTGGGAGCGGCTGCGTGAGCTGTGCGACTATGCGCGGGAGCGCAAGGTGCGTGTTTTCGTATGGAAGCATGCGAAGGAGCTGAACGTGCCTGCGGAAGGGTACGCGGCGCTGCGCACGTTTCTCGACAAGGTGCGCGAGGCCGGAGCCTCCGGGGTCAAGGTCGATTTCATGAACGGCGAGGACCTCGGCCTGGTGACCTTCGATGAGTGGGTGCTGCAGGAGGCTGCCCGGCGGCGGCTGCTCGTCAACTTCCACGGGTGCCAGAAACCGACGGGCGAGAGCCGGACGTACCCCAACGAGGTGACGCGCGAGGCGGTGCGCGGGCTGGAGCTGAACCGCATCGCCGAGCGGCACCGCCAGCGCCTCCGCGAGAAGGGCGTCGCGCCCGCGCCGGCTGTGCCGGGCGGGGAGAACCAGGAGCTTCCTGCGTCGCACAACGCCGCCTTGCCGTTCACACGCTGTGTGGTCGGGCAGGCGGACTATACGCCGCTCGCTTTCTCGCGGCCCGGCGAGACCACGTGGGCGCACCAGTTGGCGATGGCCTACCTGGTGACGTCGCCGCTGCTGGTGATGGCCGAGCATCCCGAGCGGCTGCTCGGCGAGCCGCGGCTGGCGGCGGCCGTGCCGTTCATCAGGTCGCTGCCGGTGGCGTGGGACGAGACGCGCGTTCTCGACGGCAGCCGCATCGGCGAGCTGGCGGCTTTGGCGCGGCGCAAGGGCGGCGTCTGGTATGTGGCCGTGGTGAACGGCACAGGCCGGGAGAAGCTGATGGGGTTCTCCCCGTGGTTCACGGGGTGGTCAAAAGTGCGTGTGGCGGCGGTCGGCGACGAGCCCGGCCGACCGGACGGGCTGGTGGAGTCGGGGGCTGTTCTGGGGGGCATGGAGACGGCCGTCGTGCGGCTCGCCCCCTTCGGCGGCTATGTGGCGCGGCTGACGCGCGACTAGGCGTGTGCCATTTCAGGGCGTGTGCGGCCAAAGGGGCCGGAGAGGAGAAGGCGGGATGTCGGGAACGGGATTGTCGGCGGGCGTGGCGGAGGAGATCCGCCGCAGGGTGTTCGAGGAGGAGGGGTTTGTCAAGGTCACGCAGGTGGTGCGGCGCGGCGGCGTCACCTTCCGGGTGAGCCTGCGGCCGGTGACGGTGCGCGGCGAGAAGTGCTACCAGGGCGAGATGGCGGAGGCCGGCCGCACCACGGTCAAGAACTTCGATGCGGAGGGCGCGCGCAAGGGGCTGGAGGAGATGCTGGAGCAGGCCGGCCCGCGCGAGCTGCACCTGATCACCGCGTCCGGCGACCTGCATGTGCGTGTGACGCGCAAGGGCAAGGCGCTCGAGTCGCGCAGCGCGAAGCTGGAGCGGACGGTCGAGGAGGCTCCGGCCCACGACCGCGTGAAGCGCCAGCCGCTGACCTCCTTCGACTCGGCCGCGCTGCTTAAGGCGGTCGGGATCGCTGACGCCGACGGGCGCCTCAAGGCCTCGATGCGCGGCAAATACGACCAGGTCAACGAGTTCCTGAGGGTGATCGACACGGTGCTGGCGGACAGGCCGGAGCGGTCGCTCAACATCGTGGACTGCGGCTGCGGCCGCGCCTATCTGACGCTCGCGGTCTACTGCTATCTGACCCAGGCGCACGGGCTCGACGTGCGGGTGTGCGGGATCGACCGCAACGCCGCCGTGGTGGCGACCGCGCGCGGCCTGGCCGCCGCGCTGGACGTGGCGGACCGCGTGACCTTCATCGAGGCGGAGATCGCTGTCGCGGACCCCGGTTTCGAGCCGGACCTGGTGTTGAGCCTGCACGCGTGCGACACGGCCACGGACGAGGCGCTCGCGCGCGGCATCGAGTGGCGCAGCCGCTACCTGCTCTGCGTTCCCTGCTGCCAGCACGAGCTGCATACGGCGCTGAAGGGCGGCGGGCCGTTCCAGGCGGTGTTGCGTCACGGTATCCTACGGGAGCGGCTGGCGGACCTGCTGACCGACACGTTCCGCGCGCAGATCCTGAGGATCTTGGGCTTCCGCGTCAACGTGATGGAGTTCGTTTCCTCCGAAGCCACGGCGCGCAACGTGCTGCTCAAGGCCGAGTTCGCCGTGAAGCCGGGCCAGCAGACGGCGGTCAGCGAGTACCTCGAGCTGAAGGCGTTCTGGAACGTCACTCCCTGGTTGGAGACGCGTCTGCCCGCTCTGATGGGCAAGCATCTGCAGAAGTTTGAGGGCTGAGGCGGGATGGCGGCGAGGGGGGCGGTATGGGGTCAGGAGCTCGGGTGGGGTTGGGGACAGGCGCGCGGCTTGCCAAGCTCGGGGCGGTGCTCGTCCTGGCGGGGGCCTGCGGCGTTCGGGCGCAGGAGGGCTTCTCGCGCGAGCGGGCGGAGCGGGCGCTGACGCTCAGCACGCGTGGCGGGGCGCTGGAGCTGGCGCGGGCGGGGCAGGGGCAGGGCGGGGTGCTGTCGCTCCGCACGGCCGAGGGTGTGGAGCTGGCGGCGGCCTCGCCGCGGCTGTTTGCGCTGACGGTGTCGCGTGACGCCCCGTTGCCGGGCGAGAGCGCCTCTGTTTCAAGCGCGGACGCGGCCGGGCTGAGCGTCGAGGTGGCGGCGGGTCAGGAGGGGGGCGGCGAGCGCGCCACGCTGCGTTTCAGCGGTTTCCGCCAGGGCGCGGTCGAGGAGGTCGCCTGCACGCTCCGGTGGCGGCCGGGCGACCCCCGCGTGAGATGGGGCCTCCGGGTGCGGCTCAGCGAGGGGTGGCGTCTGGAGCGGGTGCAATATCCTTGCGTGACGCTCGCCGTGCCGCTGGGCACGCGTGAGGAGGATGACGCCGCCGTTCTCGGCGGTGCCAAGGGCGGCGTGCTGCGCAAGCCCGGCGCGGCGAAGCCGGGGACGGTCGTCTCGCTCAGCCAGCCGGGCAATCTGGCGGCGCAGTTCGGCTGCTATTACGACGACCGGGCCGGCTTCTTCACTGCGGCCGAGGACAGTCACGGCCACCCCAAGGAGCTGAGCGTGTCGCGTACGGCGGCGGGCCTGGAGTTCAGTTGGTCGCGGCCGTGTCATGCGGTGGGCGCCGACGAGCAGGCGTACGAGGTCGTGACGGCGGCGTTCGGCGGGCGCGGCGGGGCGCCTGCGGACTGGCGCGACGCGGCGGATCTCTACAAGGCGTGGGCGCTGGCCCAGCCGTGGTGCGCGGTGCCGTTCGAGCGTCGCGGCGACCTTCCCGCCTGGCTCAAGGACGGGCCGGCGATGGTGCGGTTCGGCCGTGACTGGCTGGCCGAGCCGGAGCGGGTCTTGAGCTGGCTGGAGCGGTACTGGGCCAGGCATTTCCCGCAGGCGCCGCTGATTACGGCCTACTGGGGCTGGGAGAAACGGGGAAGCTGGGTGACGCCCGACTACTTTCCGGTCTATCCGACTGACGAGCAGTTCACGAACCTGGTGGCGAGGACGCGCGCGCTGGGGTGCCATGCGTTTCCCTGGCCCTCGGGGTATCATTGGACGCTGACCTACAACAAGCGTCCGGACGGCGGATTCGAGTGGGACGACCGCGCCCGGTTCGACGCGGTGGGGCGCGCGCACGCGGTTCACAACCGTGACGGTTCGCTGTATGTGCGCGTGCCGAGCTGGCTGAACGGCGGCGAGACCGCCTGCCTGTGTGGCGGAGACGCGTGGACCCGCCGCTGGTGGAACGAGGAGGTCTGTCTGCCGCTGACGCGGCGCGGATGCGAGCTGATCCAGATCGACCAGGTGGTCGGCGCCAACTGGCCGGCCTGCTACGCGCCGCAGCATGGCCATCCGCCGGGCAAGGGCGTCTGGATGACCGAGGCCTTTACGCGGCAACTGGTGACCATGCGCGAGGCGATGCGGACAGTCGAGCCCGACGCGGTGGTCTGCTTCGAGGAGCCCAACGAGTGGTTCAACCATCTGGTGGGGCTCCAGGATTACCGCGACTGCGAAGCGCCGCGCGAGTGGGCGTCGGTCTTCAACTACCTTTACCATGAGTATCTGCCGTGTTTTCAGAGCAATCCGCGCGGCAACGACCGCGTGATGAACGCCTATTGTGCGGCGGACGGGCAGATGCCGCACCTCGTGCCGTCGGCGGGCGACCTCGACGACGAGGTGCTGGTCAACGGCGGTTTTGAGGCGCGCGCGGCCGGCGCGCAGGCGTTCAGGGGCTGGGAGCGGGTCCCCGGGTATCAGGGCCGGACCTGGACCGGCCTGGCGGCGGCCGATGACCGGGAGAAGCGCGGGGGCGGGTCGAGCCTGCGACTGGAGAACGCGACCGAGCGGGACACCGTGCAGGTCTCCCAGAACGTGAATGTGGACGAGCGGGGTCTCGCCGCAGGGGGCCGGTACCGTCTGAGCGCGTGGCTCAAGACCGAACGGCAGGCGAAGCCGAACATGATCAATTTCGCTGTCTTCGCGCCCGGGCTCAAGTCGACCGGGCAGGGCGGCCAGCTCGCGTTCCCTGCTGCGGGCGCGGGATGGACGCGCGTTTCGGCCGACTTTTCCGTGCCGGCCGGGGCGGAGCTGCTGCGCATCATGTGCCATGCGAGCGGGGAGGCCCGGCTGTGGGTGGACGACGTCACGCTTGAGGCGGTGGCGCAGGACGGCGGCGTCAGGGAGATCAGGAACGAGGGTCTCTCGCTCGACGCCCGGTTCATGCGTAAGTGGGTCTCGCTCTACCATGGCGAGGGTCGGCCCTGGCTGCTGTACGGGCGCATGCAGCATCCGCCCCGGCTGACCTGCGCGACGGTCAGCTACCGCGACCGGCCCACACCCGCAGTGTTCCACAACGCCTTCCTTTCGTCCGACGGTAGGCTTGCGGTGGTCCTGGCCAACGCGACACGCGAGCCGCAGTCCGCCAGCCTGGAATGGGGCGGACGCACGGTGACGGTCACGCTGCAGGCTGATGAGGTGACGCTGCTCAAATGACGCGTGATGCCGGTGACGGGCTCCTTACAAGAGGCCCGTCCCCGTGTGGCATTGTGCCGCTCCGGTCACTTTGCTACAATATTGTCATATTTGGCTGTCCGTCTGGTTTGGAACATCGCGCGCTGGCGCAGAGATGCATGGGGTTAATGAGGGGTTTCTTTCGCCAGCGTGGGTGTTTTGGGGGGTATCGGAGGGCTGGCACATTCTCTGCTAAATGCCAGTTAGGAGAAGGTGGGCGGCACGGTTGCCGTTCCCGAGAACTCTCCTGAAGCGAAGAACCAGGGCCGCTCACACGGCCGGAAGGGCAGAGAACATGAAGGCATGGAAAAAGATGGGCCTTGCGCTTTTGGGCCTTGTGACGTTTCCCGCCGCCGCATGGTGTGCGGAGGAGGTGGCCGCCCCGCTGACCAAGGAGGCGGTCGAGCAACTGGTGAAGGATGGCGTGCAGACCAACCTCAACGTGGTCTGGACGCTTCTGGCGGGCGTGCTGGTGTTCTTCATGCAGACCGGTTTCGCGCTTGTGGAGACCGGCCTGACGCGTGCGAAGAACGCCGCGAACATCATGATGAAGAACTTCTTCGACTTCGTGCTGGGCTCCCTGGCCTTCTGGGCCTTGGGCGTCGCGTTCATGTTCGGCGACGGCACGCCGTATATCGGTCTGAAGGGGTTCTTCATGACGGGCGTGTTGGGTAACGGCGGCGACTGGAACTGGACGTTCCTCTTCTTCCAGACGATGTTCGCCGCGACCGCC
>JAKJGY010000354.1 GCA_022704145.1 Verrucomicrobiota bacterium | reverse complement strand
TTTTCCAAGGCGGAGCTCCCGGCGGTGGGATTCAAGATAGTTGATGTGAAGAGGCAGTCAGACGGGAGATTCTGCGACCCTCGAGCAACTTATCGCTGTTTTTACGACTTTTCCGCTTGCGAGGATCATTTTTTATGCTATATTAGAGTCTTCAGACATGAAGACAATAGGAGGCACTATGACCGAACGCGAGATCATCGTCGAAATGCGCGACATCCTGAACCGGGTGCGGGCCATCGGCCCGTGCCTGGACGGGAACCTGCTGGCGAACAAGACCAACAGGTACACGAAGAAGGACGGCAGCGTCTCCGTCTATCCCGCGCCGCCCGTCCTGCAGTACAGGGTCGGGCCCGGCAAGCGCAGGTCGAGGCGCGTCCCTGCGGGGAAGGTCGCCGAGATCGGGCGGCTGCTCGAGGCCGGCAGGCTCTACCGGGGGCTGATGGAACGCTACACGGCACTCGCGGCGGAACTGGCACTCTCGCCAAAAAAAAAGAAGCCCTGACGGCGGCGTTCCCGGCCCCCGTCATGGCGAACGTCGAGGACGCGCTGCTCGACCTGCGCGCCGCGGCCGCCGGGTGCGGCCCGGCGGCGTTCCCGCCCGGACTCGGACGGATCGACGAACTGATCGAGCGGGCGGCTCGCAAAGACATGGCCGACCTCCTGGCGGCCGTCCTCGGCGCCCTCGGGCGGGCCGCGCCACACGGCGCGCCCGACGGGTTCCGAGAGACCGGCGCGGACACGCTGTTCGGCCACGTGCGGTTCGCCTGCGCCTACTACGGGCCGGATCCGGAGAGCATGACGCGGCAGGCCCGCAGGGCGCGGGAACGCGCGGCCGCCAAGGGGAAAAGGCTCGGGAAAAACGGAGGCTTCCCGCGTACCGGCGGGGCCGGGGCCGCCTTCCCTCTCAGGGACGCGCTCGGGCTTGGCGACGGCATGACCCCGGCGCTCGCGGACCGCCTCCAGCGCGCGGCCGTGACCGCGGGCTCCTTCGCCGAGGGCGCGGCCCTGCTCGCGCTGCTCTCGGCCGTGCGGCTCTCCGAGTCCACCTTCCGGCGCAGGGCGCTCGCCGCCGGCGGGCGCGCGCTGGAGGCGCAGGAGAGCCCCGCCGCGTGGGTCCCCGAGCCCCTGCTGCCGGCCTGGCTGCTCGCCGCGACCTCGCCGGCCGTCCCCACGCTGTACGTCACGCTCGACGGCACCGGCGTGCCGTGCGTCAAGAAGGACATGAGGGGCGTCAGGGGCCGGGGGCCCGACGGCAGGGCCAAGACGCGCGAGGTCAAGGTCGGCGTCGTCGGCACCTTCAGGAGGCTCGACAGGAAGGGGTGCCCCGTCCGCGACCCCGGCTGCGAGTCGCACATCGTCTCCCCGAAAACGGCACCCGAGTTCGGCTCGCTGCTCAGGCGCCTCGCCCTCAGCCGCGGCCTCGGCTCCGGCCGTTTCAGGATACAGGTCGTCGGCGACGGAGCCGACTGGATCGCCAACATCGTCAAGAACGCCTTCCCCGGCGCGGACGTCATCTTCACCTGCGACTTCTACCACGCCTGCGAGCACCTGCGCGCCTTCCTCGGCCTCGCCCTCCCGCCGACCGAGCTCAGAAAGGCCTTCGGCACCGCCCGCGCCGTCCTGCGTCGCCACGGCGGCGCCTCCCTCCTGAAGCATCTGCGCAGCCGCTGCCCGTCACTGCCGCCGGAACACCCCGCATGGGAGCAGTTGGACTACTTCGAGAAACGCAAAGGCAACATGCGCTACGCCGAATACCGCAAACAGGGGCTCTTCATCGGCTCCGGCGTCGTCGAGGCCGCCTGCAGGACAGACGTCGCCAGGCGCTGCAAGCAGTCCGGCATGCACTGGCGCTTCCTCAACGCCGCCGCACTCTGCGCGCTCGCCGCGCGCTTCCGCTCCCGCCTCCCTGCCGCTTAACCATCAACTATCTTGAATCCCACCCCTGTTTTTCCCGAAGTGCAAAATAAAACGCACGCGTCGGAAAGTAAGGCGGCTTGGGCCGGGGAGGCGAAGGAGGCCCCGGGACCCGGGGCGTCCGGAGGACGTTCCGGGAGGGCCTCTGGAGCAGCCCCCATGGGGGCCGGCCGCCGGAAAAAAGGAGTGCCCCACGGGCCGGATTCTGGTTTTCTTGAGTTTCCAAACAAAAAAGAAACCGGA
>JAKJGY010000353.1 GCA_022704145.1 Verrucomicrobiota bacterium | reverse complement strand
GGCGCGGCGGGCGCGGGGCTGACGGCAGTGCCGTGGAATGCCGCCTGGGACGCGGAGGTGCAGAGCGAGGCGACCGACGCGCTGAACGCTTACGATCCGCCGACGAACGCTGAGATGGAAGCGCGCACAATACTGGCGGCTAACTATGCGCTAGACGCCACGGTGGCGAAAGACGCGACGGTGGCGAAAGACGCCACGGTGGCCAAGGACGCAACCGTTGCCAAGGCCGCGACCGCGCTGAGCAACCTCGTGTGGACAGACGCCAAGGCGGGCTACCTGACGGGCGCAGTGGCACTCGAGGCCACACTCACGGCCATCAAGGGCGCGGGCTGGGGCACCGAGACGCTGGTGGCCATCGATGCGCTGATTGACGCGATCAAGGCCAAGACCGACACCATCCCGGCCAGTCCCGCCGCAACGGGTGACGCGATGACGCTGACGGCTGCCTACGACGCGGCCAAGACCGCCGCGCAAGAGGGCGACGCGATGGTGCTGAGCGCGACGGGGCTGGACGCAATCCCGATCACGGCACCGGAGGGCGTGGCGACTACGTTCCGCGAGATGGTGGTGCAGCTCTGGCGCCGGATGTTCAAGAAGTCGACCATGACGGCTACACAGATCAAGACCTACGCCGACGACGGCACTACGCCGCTCACCACGCAGGCGGTCTCGGATGACGGCGTTACCCAGGAACAGGGGGCGGCATCGTGACGCTGAGGCTGGTAGCAGCGCCCGACGGGGCAATCGCTGCGCTGGATCGCGCGATCTGGCTGACGTGGCCGTTCGGGTTGCCGTGGACGGTGTATGTGCCGCCGGATAACCGCGCATGGCTAACGGTGTCCGACGCGCTTGTGACAACGCTGACAGTGTCCGACGCGCTCATGACGACGCTGACGGTCAGCGATGAGGGGGATGTATAACATGGCGAACACCTACGACATTGGCGACGTTCCGCATGTGAGAGTTGAGTTTAAAAACGAAAGTGGCACCCTCATTGACCCGACGGCGGTGTATCTCAAATACCGCGACCCAGCAGGCATGACGACGACACTGACCTATGGCGTCGACGCAGCGCTGGTGCGTGAGAGTCTGGGCATTTACTACGCGGCGATCCCGATTACGGCGTCGGGCGACTGGCACTATCGCTGGTACTCGACCGGCACGGGGCAAGGAAGCGAGGAGCACTGGTTCCGCGTGCGGCAGCAGGCGGTGCCGTGATGGGCGGCATGAGCAAACTCGGCCTTCACATCCAGAACGGCTATCGCGGCAACCTCGGCAAGCCGCGCATCGTCAAGCTCGTCGACCCGTCGCCGGAATATATCCGCGAAGTGCGCGCGTTGGTGGGCGACGGCTGCGCGCTGGTGGTGCGCTGGACGCTCAGAGAACAGCCGCTCGACAATCCGGCGCAGAACGCGCGCGACCTGTACGCCAAACTGCGCCCGATGATGGTGGATCCGCTGGCCTACTATGAGGCCTACAACGAGATCGCCGACGGCCAGGCGCCGCAGTACGCCGCGTTCCTGGTGGAATGGCTGCGCCTGATGCACGTCGGCGGTCGGCGCAGCGCGGTCGGCTCGTGGCCGGTCGGGGTGCCGGACATACCCGTTTGGGCCACGTATGCACCGGCGCTCGCCGCGATGCACGGCACGGACGTGCTCAGTCTGCACGAATACTGGAGCCACGGCGCGGACATGGCGAACCCGTGGCACGTAGGGCGCTGGCGCATGGTGCCAGAGATCGCGCAGCACAAGATCATTGTGACCGAGTGCGGGCGCGACGTGGTAGAGGGGCGCGGCTATCGCGGCTGGCACGCCGACGGCGGCTTGACGGCCAACGGCTACCTGCGCGAGCTGCGCGAGTACAACGCTATCTGTGAGAGCAACCCCAACGTGCTAGGCGCGACGGTGTTCACGGCGGGGCAGATCGTCGACGCGCAATGGCAGCCTTACGAGGTCAACAGCCTGGCAACGGAGATCGTGGCGGAGCAGGGCGAACCACAGAGTGCGCCGCCGGTGGTGACGCCGCAGCCTGAGCCGCCGCGCGTGGTCATGGCCATCGTCAACACGGGCAAGGCGTGGTACAGCGCGGACTCGTTGTTTGGGCCATACGACGAGCACCCCCAACGGGCGCGCGATTGGAACCTGGAAAGCATGGGCAATAC
>JAKJGY010000013.1 GCA_022704145.1 Verrucomicrobiota bacterium | reverse complement strand
CCCATAGCCCGCCTGCTCGCCCTCGATCCCGGGCGTGGCCCAGACAGGCGCGCCGGAGGCCGCGTCGAGCGCCACCATCAGCCCCTTCCCGCCGGCCGGCGTCGCGAACACCCGGCCCCCGTGGACCAGCACCGACTCGCTGATGCCCCAGTTGATGTTCGTCGCCGCGTAGCGCTCCAGCAGGTTCACCCGCCAGCGCGTCGCGCCGTCCGCCGCGTCCAGGCAGACCAGGTCGCCGAACGCGTTCAGGTGATACACCTTGCCGCCCTGATAGGCGCACGACGCGCGCGCGCCCGGAAAATTCCTCTTCCACGCCGCACCGTTCGCCACCTGCCACCGCCGCCGCCCGTCGGCCGTGAGCGCCGTGATCCGCAGCGTGTCGTTCGTGTCCCCCGTCACGAAGACAGCCTGCCCGCTGACGACCGGCGACGAATACCCTCGGCCCAGGCCGTCCGCCCGCCACAGCAGCCGCGGCCCGCCCGCAGGCCAGGACTGCAGCAGCCCACGCTCCTCCGACACCCCGTCGCGGCGCGGCCCCCGCCACTGGGGCCAGCCCGGCTCCTCCGCCCGCACCAGCGCAGGCTCAGCCCCCGCCGCCGCAAGCTGCACCCAAGCTCCTGTCAGTGCGACGGCCCAAATGGCCCGTCCGGTCACGCTTACCCCAGCTCTCATCGTCATCCCCTCCCCTTCCCGTCGTTCTCTCCCTATACACACAACACAGGCACCCGCCCCGCCCGACACGAAATCGACACGCCCAGCCGACAGACTCGATGGCGGCGCGATAGACGTCCAGTTTCTCGGCTCCAAAAAGCCATGCGGATTGCCTTTCGACCCCGATACCGACCCCGATCTTGTGCAGTTCTGTTCTCTTTCCCTTACCGTGCATGAAATGGGCCAACAACGCAATCGGCAGGTCAGGCGGGGGCGACTTCGCGAAACACCGACGCTCGCGAGCGTACCCGAAACAGCGGTTATGGGTCAAGCCCACGCTCTCAGACTGTCGCGTAGTTTTCAAAACTGGAATATTTGTACAAAGCAAAACAGGACAGCTACTTGGGCCTGTCGGAGAAGAGTATTTGAGGGCGCGCTTCTGCAGAAGGCGCTTTTGCCAAGAGCGACGTGTATCCGTCGGTGTGAGAGCACTTGACAAGCCACGTGCCGGGGCAAGTCTCGACCCTGACTTTTCTGACTCCGAGGTCGACCTTTCTGTCGGGCCCGACGCGGACATGGGCCCGCTCGCTCCACACGAAGGGCCACCACGGGCATTTCGGGGCTGGGCGCAGGCAGATGCGGCCTTCAGCCTCAGCGGCGCGCCAGGCGTCTGCCGGCGTCATGCCTATCTCGCGGTGCGACTCCCGGTGGTTGCGCTGGTAGACGAGGGCGTCGAGATGCTCGTTGGCGATATCCAGATGGCGCACGCCCTCCGAACCGAAGTAAGCCGGGAGGCGGTCCTGCCAGACCTGGTGGACACGCTCGATTTTGCCTTTCGCCTGCGGAGTCGGCGCATATTTGAAGCTGACGCCGTAGAACATCAGCGCCTCGCCGAGACGCGTCAACGCCTGGGGCGTGTCCGAGAAGAACATGCTGTGATAGTCGACATAGAGCTCGAGGGGAAGCCCGTGGTCGGAAAAAGCCCTTGAAAGGAAGTGCAGGTAGGCCGGGTAGACCTCGCGCGCGTAGATGTGCCCGCCCACCTGAAAACGACTGCAGTCGTCCAGCATGTTCAGCATAGGCATCTGCCCGGCGTCGGCGCCGAACCACCTGTGCGGCGTCGCGTCCATCTGCCAGAGCTCGCCGACACGCGACCTCTGCCAGCGTCTTGCCGAGGCGGGTTGCCGCGCATCCGTTACGGGCCGGGCGAACCCGTTCCTGACAGCCCATCGCCTGACCTGTGACCTCGCCAGTCTGAATCCGAAGACGCGGTCGACCTCGGACGCCGCGAAAGCGTAGCTTGCGGGCGGATCGGATGCCAGGCGCTTGCGCAACAGATCCTCAACTCCGTCAGGCCATTCCTTGGCATGGTCGCCGCCGGAGACTCCGGGCAACCATGAGCTTTCGCTCCCGCCAGCACTGGCCCGCAGGTAGTCGCCGTACAGCGAATAGAGCCTGCTCCGCGACAGCTCGAGCCGTGAGGCGGCTTCTGGAGCTCCAATCTCGCCAGCCCGGAACAGGTGGAGAACATGCCGGATCATCGGTCCGGCGAAACGGTGCAGCAACTGGTTTTTTTCATCAGGCGATTATAGCAGACTCGTCACTTCCAGCCCCCGCCGTCTTCGGCCCTACGGGCCGCCCCTTCGGGGCCAGACGGGCGGGGGCTGGAAGTGACGGCCAGGCGCCTTCCCCGGCAACCCGCTCGCCCTCGGTTACTACGCATGTCCTGTTTTGCGGCTCCGCGCTGTCCTGTTTTGAAAATCCGCGCTGTCCTGTTTTGCTGTTCCCGCGACAGCCCACGCTCTCAGACGCGCAGTTTTCGGGCGCATCCCCATTTCGGTGCTTGACCCGAATTCTAAGCGAATCAGGGAATCGGCGTCCAAAAGATCTCTGTTGGCGCTCATGGTTATCTCTCGGGGTCGGTATCGGCATCGGGGTCGATTTGCCTCGGCAGTGCAAGGGATTTGTCTGTAAATTCGTGAAGGCGGGTCATGCGGGCATACCCTCCGTGCTGAGATAGATTTTACCGGTCTCCCATTCCTCCCTGATCCCGTCGAAGCCCCGCTCAAATACCGGTTGCAAAACCGCATCCATGGCGGTACCTTTCTCCTCGTGGGTCATGGCTTGTTCGTCCTTTCTTTGTGTCTTTCAACACGTAAGGATAGCCATGACCCGCCTTTTTTCAAGCCGTAGCCCCTCGGGAGGGGGCCGCAGGCCCATTTATTGATTTTACAGACATAAGGTTACACCCCCCGAAATTTGAGTGGCGGAAGATCACTGGGTTACGCGACCGTTTGATTCACGGCTATTTCGGTATCGACCACCAGATTGTCTGGGATGTTGCGACCGTGAAATAGCCATTACTTCGCGGGTATCTGATAGATTTGCTCAAGGAAAACGATTTTCTGCCCCTTTAGCCAGCGATCATTTCGCTCGGCACCCGTTTCCCAGTTTGGGGCGTTGTTTGGGGAAAATTTACCCAAACAGCACAGGTTTTCACAGGTTTGGCCATCGCCCAAACAGACGGGGAATATATACGAAAAACCCCCGGTTTTATTGGGCTTTTCCAATGAAACCGAGGGTCAAAAGTGGCTCCGGCGGCAGGATTCGAACCTGCGACCAATTGGTTAACAGCCAACTGCGCTACCACTGCGCTACGCCGGAACAAAAGTGGCTTGCCCCAGAAGGGACAAAGTGGGTGAAAATTTACCGGAAAGGGCCGCGCCTGTCAATCCGCGAATGCGGATTTTTAAGGCGATTTTTAAGGCGCGCGAACCTCGCCCCCCCGCCCCTCCTCGCACTGGCGGTTGATCAGCGCGGCGGCGACGCCCGCGCCGAAGCCGTTGTCGATGTTGACGACCGTCACGCCGGAGGCGCAGGAGTTGAGCATGCCGAGCAGCGCGGCCAGGCCCTGGAAGCTCGCGCCATAGCCGATGCTGGTGGGCACGGCGATCACCGGCTTGTCCGTCAGGCCGCCGACGACCGAAGGCAGCGCGCCCTCCATGCCCGCCGCAACCACGATCGCCCGCGCGTCGGCGAAACGCTCCAGACGCGAGAGCAGGCGGTGCAGGCCCGCCACGCCCACATCGTAGATGCGCTCCACGGCGGCGCCGAGACGCTCGGCCGTGAGCGCGCACTCCTCGGCGACCGGCAGGTCGGAGGTGCCGGCGCAGAGCACGGCGACCTTGCCGCGTCGCTCCGGCAGCGGCGCGACGTCGCTCGCGAGGATACGCGCCGTCTCATGGTAGACCGCGCCGGGCAGCTCGGCCTGCACCGCAGCGGCCTGCTCGGGCGTCACACGCGTGGCGAAGGCGTTCTGTCCGGCGGCGTTCAGCGCGCGCATGATCGCGACGATCTGCGGCGCGGTCTTGCCCGCGCCGTAGATCACCTCCGGCATGCCCCGCCGCTGCTGGCGATCGTAGTCCGACTTCGCGAAGTGCAGGTCGGTGTTCATAGGGAAACTTGAAACTGGGAACTGGAAGCTTGGGACGGCTTCGGCATGCGGTCAGCCTCCGTTTAGAAGAGCCGCTTGCTGCTGAGCCGAGTTTCAAGTTTCCAGTTTCAAGGGCTCTCCATTACACGATCAGCGCCTCTTCGAGCTTGGCCTTGAGCTGCTCCAGCGTCACGCGCTCCTGCCGCATGGTGTCGCGGTCGCGGACCGTGACCGTGCCGTCGTCGAGAGTCTGGAAGTCGATGGTCACGCACCACGGCGTACCGATCTCGTCCTGGCGGCGGTAGCGGCGGCCGATAGCGCCGCCCTCGTCCCAGAAGGTGGCGTAGCGGCGGCGCAGGTATTCGAAGACCTCGCGGGCCTTGTTGTAGACCTCGGGCTTGTTCTTGACGAGCGGGAAGACGGCGACCTTGACCGGCGCGATGCGCGGGCTGAAGTGCAGGACGACGCGCACGTCCTCCTTGCCCTTCTCGTCGACGAGCTTCTGCTCCTCGTAGGCGTTGCAGAGCAGGGCGAGCATCATGCGGTCGACGCCAGCGGAGGGCTCGATCACGTGCGGGACGTACTTGCCCTCGAAGAGCTTGGCCACAAAGGCACGTGCGGCGTCGGCGTCCTTGCCGCGGCCCGTCCAGTCCGCCACGACCGTCTCGACGAAGGCTGCCCTGGCCGCGTCGTCCAGCTTCGCGGCGGCGAGCTTGAGCGGCTCGTCGAAGACCTCCATGCTCTTGCCGCTGTGCTTCTGGTGCTGCGAGAGGTCGAAGTCCGAGCGGGCCGCGATGCCCTCCAGCTCCTGCACGCCGAAGGGGAAGCTGTACTGGATGTCCACGCAGGCTCGGGCGTAGTGGGCCAGCTCCTCGGGCTTCTGCCAGTACTCGACAAAGGAGTCGGCGGGCAGGCCGCACGCCTGAATCCACGCCTTACGCTGCTCGACCCAGTACTTGTGCCACACCTCCCAGCCCCAGGCGTCCTGCGGGGTCGAGAGGTCGGGGCTGTCGGCCAGGGTGATGACCTTGCCGCAGATCAGCGCGACGGCCTCGTCGGGACGGATGAAATACTCCAGCTCCATCTGCTCGAACTCGCGCGAACGGAAGGTGTAGTTGCGCGGCGTGACCTCGTTGCGGAAGGACTTGCCCATCTGCGCGATGCCGAAGGGCACCTGCTGGCGGCTGGTGGCGAGCACGTTCTGGAACTGCGCGAAGATCGCCTGCGCGGTCTCGGGCCGCAGGTAGGCGACGTTCGAGGGGTCCTCGACGGGGCCGACGATGGTCTTGAACATCAGGTTGAAGGGCCGGGGCTCGGTCAGCTCGCCGCCGCAGTACGGGCAGGGCGTGACGGCGGGCTGAGGACCCTTGGCGTTCGCGAGCAGGGTATAGAGCGCCTGCACCGTCGCAGCCAGGGAGGGGTCGGCCTTGACCGCCTCGAACGCGGCGGTCAGGGCGTCCGCGTCGAGCACGGCGGCGAGGTTGGGCGCGAGGCCCTTGGCCTTGCCCTTGCACCACCCCGCGATCCGGGCCGCGTCGGCGCCTTCGGCGAGCAGCGCCGTGAGGCTCTGGCCGATCTCGCCGTCCGTCAGGATATCCCAGACCTGGTCGGCGCGCATCAGCTTCTTGCAGGCGCGGCAGGTGCTCATGGGATCGGAAAAGGTGTCGAGGTGGCCTGAGGCCTTCCAGATGGCCGGGTGCATGATGATCGTCGCGTCGAGGCCTGCCACGTCCTCGCGGTTACGCACGGTGAAGCGCCACCAGTCCTCCTTGATGTTGCGCTTCATCTCGCAGCCCATGGGGCCGTAGTCCCAGAAGCCGTTAATCCCGCCGTAGACCTCGGAGCTGTGAAAAATAAAGCCGCGCCGCTTACACAGCGACGAGATGACATCCAGACTGCTTGACTTCGACATATCGACCCTTCACTAACGGACACCCGTAACGGGCTGTAAAAGTTTCATTGTGGCCCAAACCCCCGCCTGCCGCAAGTCCGAATTCGGCGCGGCCTGCCGGACGCGCCTCAGGCCGTAGGCCGCCGGTTCTTCGGACAGGCGGGGAAGCAGCGGCCGCACGCCACGCAGCGTACGCGGTCGGCCTCGTGGACGCTCAGCGCGCTCAGGCGCGTGAGGCCCAGCAGCCGTAGCGCCACCACCAGGCCGATGCACGCGCCTGCCCACGCGGAGCCGCGCCGGAAGCTCAGAACGAGCGCGGCCGAGAGCGACGCCACCTCCGCGCGGTCGCGCCCCGAGCGCCGGAAGGCCTGGATTTCAGGCGCGGCCTCGGCCTCGGCCGGCCCCTCGGCCTCCGCCTCGGCAGCCGTCGCAGGCCCCTGCGCGGCGAGCCGTGCTGCGAGCGCCACCTGCGGATGCGCGCGCGCCAGCGCGGCGCCCGCCAGCCAGCCGGCGCCCGCGCCTCCCGCCACCAGCAGCGGCATCACCGCCAGGATGCGGAGGAAGTGACCGAACTGGCGCGACCGCGCCGCCTCGTTCAGAGCCTCGCGCGGCGCCGCGACGGCCCCGACCGGGCAGACCCCGACGCAGAGGCGGCAGTTGACGCAGGTCGAGCCGGTGATCTCCACGCGCCGCCAGGCGAGGCGCGCGCACACTTCCAGCAACACCCCGTACGGGCAGAAGTAGCGGCAATAGGGACGCGCCACGACCATACCGAGCAGCACCACCGCCATGCCCGCCAGCAGCATCGGCAGCGGCGCGCTGCACCGGAAGAGGCCCACAAACGGATCTGTCCGGCAGATCCAGTAACCCGCGCCGTTGACCGCCAGGACTGTGCCGAACGCCAGGACGGCCAGCGGCACGAGGCGCAACACCGCGTCGAGCGCGCGCGGCACGCGCAGCGGCCGGATGATGACCAGCTCCTGAACCGCGCCCAGCGGGCAGACGGCCGCGCAGAAGAGGCGTCCGCCGAGCAGCGCGGCCAGCAGCGGGAGGGCGAAAAGCGCGGCGACCGGCCACGCCAGGCCGCCGCCCGCCCAGACCGCCTCAGCCACGTTCTGCACCACACCCACAGGGCAGACGCACCCGCGCTTCAAGAATCCGAACCAGAGCAGGCAGCCGGCCGTGAACACCAGCAGCCAGCGGCGTGAGCGGACTCTGTGGACCAGCAGGGCCGCGACCGCCAGCGCGAGCACGAGGGCCAGCGTGTCCGCCAACGGAGGGACGTGCTCGAGCGACGACGGCGGGTGGGCCGCCTGCGGCACGACATGGCCCGAATCGAACTGCGGCTGGGGGAAGCGCGACTCCGCCGACGCCCAAGCCGGCCCCAGCGCGAGCAGCAGGCAGAACACGCGCACGACGCTCATGACAGGGTCTCTTTCAGCAGATACGGCGAGGCCGCAGACACACGCGTGAACGCCTGCGCGGGGCAGGCCTCAGCAATGCGGCAGGCGTTGCAGTTGACGCAGCGGTCGTGCCGCACCTGCAGATAAAGCGAGCCGTTTCCGAAATTGGTGCAGCCCTTGACGCACAGGCCGCAGCCCGTACAGAGGCCCTCCTCGATCGAATACTCGAAATAGGGATCCTCGATAAACTTGCGCCGGATCGCGCCGGTCGGGCAGGTCTGGTTCTCGGCCGCCTCATCTAGCCGTGCCGCGTCCGGGAGGAAATAACCGAAGCAGAGCTTGCAGTATCCGCACATCGCATAGCCGTGCACGCACTTGACCGCCGAAGGCTGGAGCACGCACTCGGTCTCGCAGCGCCCGCACTGGATACACTTGCGCGGGTCGATCTGCCACACGCCGCGACCCGGCGCGGGCCTGCTCGCGGCCCTCCCGGCCAGCGCCGCCACCAGCGCGCCCGTCCCGGCCCGCAACAGCCAGGCCGCCGCCGCACGCCGTGTCATCCGCCTGTCACCCTGTTCCATCCCCACCTCCACATTATTTGTGAGCGTGTTTGCCCGTGAGGCCCTTCTCCCGCACCACCTGAGCCTCGAACACCAGGAACTCCGCGCCGGCGCGCCATGCGTCCGCAGGCAGGCCGGCCTTGGCGGACAGATGCGTCAGCGTCTCCTCCAGCCCCCAGCCCTGCTCGGGCGCGACCTGCGGCAGGAAGACCGCGCTGCGGCCGCCCTTGGTCAGCACCATGCCATGCCGCCCGATCTCGATCTCGCGCCACGAGCCCACCGGGCGCGGCGGCGTGAGCACGGAAAGCTCCACCTCGACCTCGGGCCATTCGGCCGCGGCCAGCGGCGGGAAGCGGGGGTCTTGGAAGGCCGCGTTGAGCGCCTGCTCGCGCACGACCTTCCAGATCTCGCGCCGCGGCACGATCTCGCCGATGCAGCCGCGCAGCTCGCCGTTCTTGTGCAGCGTCACGAAGCCGCCCCGGATCGCGCGCATCCCGTCGGTCAGCCCGTCGGGCGCGGCGGCTGAGGCGCGGCGCGCGCCCGAGGCGAGCGCCTGGGCGATCGTGTCGCGCGCCAGCGCGAGCAGGCGGGCGCAGTCCGCCTCGTCCAGGCGTCCGCCGGAGGCGTCTGCGGCGGCGGACGCACGGCCCCTGGCCCGCGCGGGCCGCTCCCAGGAGCCCGAGACCAGCGCCCCGATATAGCTCACCGAGTTCCGGTCGTCGTGCAGCATCCGGCCCGAGGTGTCGTAGCCGGTGCGCTCCACCCGCGCGTCCTCGGGCATCATCGCCAGCAGCAGCGCCAGGGGGTCGCGGCCGCAGACGGTCGCGCCGGTCTCCTCCAGGTAACGCAGGAAGCCGGGCAGGTCGCCGCGCGCGAACAGCTCGAACACGCCCATGTCGAGCGTCTCGATATTTTTCTCCACATCCTGCGTGAACGGCACATAGCCGTAGTTCGCGCCGTAGTGGGTGAAGTCCGAGCTGGCCACCACCAGCGTGCGGTCGTCCAGCAGGCCGCGGAGGGCGTCCGCCGCCTCGACCAGATGGGCGGCGTCGAACGCGCCGCAGACCACGCATGCCACCGGGATATTCGTCGCGAGGCAGGCCTGGATCAGCGGCAGTTGGATCTGGTCGCTGTGCTCGCTGGCATGGGCGGCGGGCTCGTGGGTGACGAACGGCAGGGCGCGCAACCGCGACAGCCACTCGGTGTCCGCGGCAAGCTCGCCCAAAGGCGTCCGGAAATGGGTCGCGTCCGGCACGCTCAGGCGGTTGTGCAGCGCCACGTAATGGCTCGGGCCGAGCACCACCACACGGCTCAGGCGTTTGGGGTCGATGCGCAGGTACACGCCGGCCGCCACGCTGCCTGAGAACCGGTAGCCGGCGTGCGGCACCACCGCCGCGCACACGTTGCGCCGGCGGATGACGGTGACGCCCTTGCAGCGTTCGGCAAGCTCGTCGCGCAACGCCCGCTCGCCCGACGGGAACCACTTGCCCGCCAGCGGCGAGACCATCACTTTCCTGACCATCGGCACCTCCTCCTCAGCAGACGGCCGCGCCTTCCCGGCGGGACAGCCGAGCCAGCCGCAGCACCCCAGCGCCAGCGCAAGATAGAACACACGCGTCATCCCGTCACCCCGCCCAAACCGCCATTGTCCCGACCCGCACGGGGTCAGGCGCGGGCCGCGGCCGCACGGCCGCGCACCAGGCCGCGGCCAGCGCCCGCAGAAGGAAGCGTCGCCGCGTCAGGCGTCTGGCGCCGCCCGCGCTCATCCCCACACCCCGTAGGCGCGACGCCCGCATGCCGGGCACAGGCCCGACGCGCCCAGCCGGTTCTCCGTCACCGTGTAGCGCCGCCGCTGCACCACGCGCGCGCCGCACCCCGCGCAGCATGTGGTCTCGCCGTCGGGCGCCTCGGCGTTGCCCACATAGACATGCTTCAGCCCGGCCGCGCGCGCCAGCTCCCGCGCCCGCAGGAGCGTCGCGACCGGCGTCGGCGGCAGGTGCGCCATACGGTACTGGGGAAAGAAGCGCGAGACATGCAGCGGCACCTCGGCACCGGCCCGCTCGCGCAGCCAGCCGGAGAGCGCGCTGAACTGCTCGTCGGTGTCGTTCAGCGTGGGGATCACCAGATGGGTGACCTCCACATGCACGCCCGCCCCGAGCAGCGTGAGCACGGTACGCAACACCGGCTCCAGCGTGGCCTCGCACACCTCGCGGTAGAAGGCGTCGCTGAAGGCCTTGATGTCGACATTGGCCGCATCCACAAGGGGCAGCAGCTCCCGCAGCGGCGCCTCGTTGATGTACCCCGCCGTCACCAGCACGTTGCGCAGCCCCGCCTCGCGCGCCGCCGCGCAGCACGCCCGGGTGTACTCGTAGCTGACCAGCGGCTCGGTGTAGGTGTAGGCCACATGGCCGCACCCGTGGCGCCGCGCCAGGGCCGGCACGTCGCACGGCTGCAGCTCGAACGAGGGCACCTCCTCGGGGTTGCCCTGCGAGATTTCGGCGTTCTGGCAGTTCTTGCAGTGCAGGTTGCAGCCGGCGGCGCCGATCGAGAGGATCGGGCTCCCCGGAAAGAAGTGGAACAGGGGCTTTTTCTCCATCGGATCGACATGCACCGCACAGGGCCGCGCGAAGGTCGCCGCGACCAGCCGTCCGTCGAGATTGATCCGGGCCCGGCACGCGCCGCTCGCCCCCGGCGGTATCCGGCACCGCTTGGGGCAGACGGAGCACACCACCCGCCTTGCTGTCTGTGCCGCCATAGCCTACCCGTCCCCTTTGCGTTTCAGTATACCGCTTCCTTAACGGATGTGAAAACCGAAAGTCGCCAGCCGCGCCATTTTTGCTGGACCGCGCGCCGCCGCGGAATTAAGCCCTTGGTACGCCTTGTCCGCTCTGCTATAGTGATACCCAATCCGTTCTGTTCACCGGAGTAACGAGGAGCAGCCCGTATGCGAATGATCGAGACGGCCGACCGGCAGGCCTACCGCCGCCTGACCACCCAAGAGTTGCGTGACCGCTTTGTCCTGGAAGACCTGTTCCGGCCCGACGCTGTCGAACTGGCGTACACCAGCGTCGACCGAGCGGTGGTCGGGGGCATCGTGCCCACGACGTCCGAGCTTGAGCTGAAAGGCTCGCGGGCGCTCGCCAGCGCCTACTTCTGTGAGCGGCGCGAGGCGGGCCTCCTCAACCTCGGCGGGCCGGGCAGCGTCACGGTCGACGGCACGACCTACGCGATGGCGCCGCGCGACTGCCTCTACATCCGGCGCGGCAGCCGGGGCGTGCTCTTCGCCAGCGACAACCCGCAGCGCCCCGCCCAGTTCTATCTGGTCTCCTACCCGGCCCATGCCGACCACCCGACCACCCACGCCACGCCAAAGGACGCCAACCGCCTCGAGCTGGGCGCGTCGGCCGACAGCAACCGGCGCACGATCTACCAGTATATCCGGCCGGGGTTCATCGCGAGCTGCCAGCTCGTCATGGGCTTCACCGAGCTGCACGAGGGCAGCGTCTGGAACTCGTTCCCGCCCCATACCCACGACCGGCGGACGGAGGTTTACTGTTACTTCGACTTACGGCCGAACGGCAAGGTGATGCACTTCCTCGGCGAACCTCAGGAGACGCGCCACGTGACGTTACAGGAGAAGCAGGCGGTCCTCTCCCCGCCCTGGTCCGTCCACTGCGGCGCAGGCACCGGCGCCTACTCGTTCGTCTGGGCCATGGGCGGCGAGAACCAGGAGTTCGACGATATGGACAAGTGCGACCTCGCCACCTTCCGTTAACGCCATGAGAACGCCCCTCCTGTCTGCCGCCCTCCTCGCGGCCTGCGCGTGCCGCGCGGGCGAGTGGCATGTCTCGCCCAAGGGCGACGACGCCAACCCCGGCACGCGCCGCCAGCCGTTCGCCACGCTGTCCCGCGCACGTGACGCCATCCGCGTCGCCCGGCAGGCGGGCGACGCCTCGGCCTGGACCGTACGCGTGGCGGAGGGCGTCTACCCGCTGTCCGCGCCGCTGGTCTTCGAGCCCGCCGACTCCGGCTTGCCCGGCGCGCCCGTCTCCTTCATCGGTGAAGGCGCCGGCACCCGCGTCATCGGCGGACGCCCCGTCACCGGCTGGCAGGCGCAGCCCGACGGCACCTGGCAGGCCGCGATCCCGCGCGCGGCCGACGGCACGCCCGCCTACTTCGAGACGCTCTATGTGAACGGACGTCGCGCCACGCGCGCCCGCCACCCCGACCGCGGCTTTCTCCTGCCCCAGGCGGTGGGCCAGACGCTCCTGACCAACCGCACGACACGGACCGAGTACGCGCTGGCCTCGCTCACCGCACGCGGGCAAGACCTCGGCCTGCTGGCGGGCACCCCGCAACAGGACTGGCGTTTCGCGCAGGTGGTGGTCCACCACAACTGGGACACGACCCGCCGCATGATCCTCGGGTTCGACGCCGACACCGGCAGGCTCCACACCCAAGGCGGCAGGTGGAAGCCTTGGAACCCGTGGCGCACCAACTCGCTCTACTACGTCGAGAACGTGCGTGCGGCCTTCGACGCGCCGGGCGAATGGCTCTACGACGGCAACGCCGGCCTGCTCCGGTACCGTCCCCTGCCCGGCGAGCGGCTCTCCCGCGCCGAGATCTTCGCGCCTGTCCCCGGCCTGCAGACCCTCGTGCAGCTCAACGGCGTGCCGGCCGAGGGCCGCTTCGTGCGGCACCTCGCCTTCCGGGATCTCGCGTTCCATTACAGCGACTCGCCGCGCCGCGCCGACCAGCTCGAGCGGGCCTCCCTCCCGCCCGAAGTCCTTGGCGACCTGAACCGCCCGGGCCCCACGCAGTTCGAGCCCATGCAGGCCGCCGCCCGCACCGAGGCCGCAATCATGGCCGACGGCGCGCACGACGTGACCTTCAGCGCCTGTGAGATCGCGCACACGGGCGAATACGGCCTCTGGTTCCGCGCCGGCTGCGTCAGCAACCGTATCGAGCGCTGCCTCTTCACCGACCTCGGCGCGGGCGGCATCCGCATCGGCGACCCCGGCGGGAAAGGCGCCAGCATCTCGAGCAATGCCGTTGTCGAGACCCTCAACAGCTTCAGCACCGCCTTCAATACCGTGGACAACTGTATCATCACACGCGGCGGACGCTTCCACGCCAGCGCCACCGCCGTCTGGGTCGGTCACAGCGGCGACAACCGCATTACCCACTGCGAGATCCGCGACCATTTCTACACCGGCATCTCGGTCGGCTGGGTGTGGGGATACAAGGGCAGCGTGGCCCAGCGCAACACGGTCGCCTTCAACCGCATCAGCAAGATCGGACAGGGTGCGCTCGGCGATATGGGCGGCGTCTACACCCTCGGCACCTCCTTCGGCACCCGCGTCTGCAACAACGTCATCTTCGACGTCGACTCCTACACATACGGCGGCTGGGGCCTCTATCCGGACGAGGGCTCCGAGGGCATTGTGTTTGAGAACAACCTCGTCCACGACACCAAGGACAGCTCGTTCCACCAGCATTACGGCCGCGATAACGTCGTCCGCAACAACATCCTCTGCTACAGCCGCGAGTGCCAGATCGCCATCAGCCGCGTCGAGCCGCACCGCTCAGCCATCATTGAGAGGAACCTGATCTACTGGGAGCGCGGTCCGGCCTTCAGCCCGACCCGCTACAAGAACACTGACAAGGCGCGCGTCGACTGGGTCAGCAACCTCTGGTGGTGCGCCGACGGCCCGGTGACCTTTAACGGACGGAGCTTCGCCGAGTGGCAGGCGGACGGCCGCGACGCCGGCGGCCTGGTCGCCGACCCGCAGTTCCGTGACGCTGCGGCTCGCGACTTCCGGCTCCGGCCCGCCTCACCCGCCTTCCGCCTCGGCTTCATCCCGTTCGACCCCGACCAAGCCGGCGTCTATGGCGACCGGGCCTGGCGACGCCGCGCCCTCACCGACTAGCCGCCGCGGTTCCGGCCGCGGCAGACAGGAACAAGACCCATGGGCTATTTCAGACGCCACTTCCTCGCCACACCCTGGCATCTCATCCGGCTCTTCATCCCGCTGACGGCCCTGGCGCCGTTTGCGGTCTACACCCACACGCTCTTTCCTCGCGTCTATCCGGGCACAACCGCCTTCCTGACCGCCGCCTCCGCCGGGCTCTGCGAAACGAACGACCTGATGAACCCGCTTTTCCGGCTGGTCGCGCGGTGTGTGGCCGACCTCCCCTACGGCACCCTGACCGGCCGCCTCAACCTCCTGTGCGCCGTCTGCGGCGCGTTCGCCGTCGCGCTTTTCTACCTTTTCGCCGCCCGCCTCGTCTTCGTGTTCGCGTTCGAGGATCCCGGCGGCGCCATGGCCGCCCTGCCGCCGCGCTTGCGTGAGACCGACGACGACTCGCGCAGCAAGGAGGATGCGAGCTTCGCCCTCAACCCGGACGGCAGCGTGTCGATCCCCCCCTCCGTGCTCGCCCACAACTGGCGGGTCGCTTACGCCGCGGTCTTCGGCGGCCTCGCCGCAGCCACCGTACTCGCCTTCTGCGCACCCTTCTGGCTCGCCGCCACACGCCTCTACCCATACACGTTCGACCTGGCCCTCCTTTTCCTGATCCTCAACCTGCTGCTCTCGTACGACCAGCAGGAGCGCCTGCTCTCGCTGTTCAGTTGCACCTTCCTGATGGCCGTCTGTATGCTGGAGTCGCCGCTGTTTATGGTGCTGCTCCCGGTCGGAGGGCTCTTCCTGCTGCGCTCGCTCCGGCTGAACGAGCAGGCCACCACCTACCGCGTCCTAGGTATGCTGCTCGTCGGGCTGGCCGGCGCCATCGTCGCCGTCTCCGTCCTCTGGGACGCCTCCCGGTACTGTTCGGCCGTGGCCATCCCCTCCCCCCGCACCATCCTGCGCGCCTATCAGGCCAGCTTTATGCAGGAACTGCTCGCCTGGATACCGGCCTCCGGCTGGAGCCTGATCTTCGTGCAGCTCCTCCTGCCCTGCGCGATCGCCCTCTTCGTCTTCCATTTCGCTTTCGTGCGCCGCGTCTTCTCGGTGTTCGCGCTGGAGGTCGGTATCGCGGTCTGTCTTGTGCCGAGCCTCCTCAACCTGCGCTTCTCGCCTTGGGGCATCGCCCGCCTGACCTCCAAGGTGCCGGTCTTGAGCTATACCATCCTTGCGCTCTTCACCGGGCTGCTGGTCGCCGCGTGGTACCTTATGCGCGAGCTGTTCCAGGACAAGGTCGACGAGGACCTGGACTACTACGAGTATCGCGACAACCCCCTCGTCTGCCGGCTTGGCGCCTTTCTCTGCTGGCCGCTGCTCGCGCTCGCGCTGCTCGTGCCCTTCCGCAGCTTCCAGGATATCGACCCGCGTGTCGGAACGTTCGCGGACGAGGTGGCCGAGACCCTCTACCGCGACCTCGACGGGCGCGACTGGCTCGTCAACAGCGACATCCTGAACCACCACCTCTCCCGTTTCTCCTCCCGCCAGCGGCTCGCGACCGACAGCCGTATCGAGCACCACCTCATCTTGCGCGCCCACAGCGACGGGCGCCGCCTGCGGCTCATCACCACGGATGCGCAGTCCAAGGCGTACGACGCCGCCGAACTCACCCAGCACATCATGACCGACCCGGCCTTCGCCCTCAACCGCTACCGCCTCGTCAACGCGGCCGACATCTCGCCCGCCTCGTTCCTCCGCGAATGGTTCCTGAGCCAGACCAACGCCTACAGCCGCGCAGTCCTGTTCAGGACACCCGAACTGCTGCGCGACAACGGCTTCGCGGCCCTGCCGTGCGGCTTCTTCCTGCGCGGCGCGCCCGACCCGACGCCGCCCGACGCCCTGGCCGCTCTCGCCGAGCACCGCGCGTTCGTCCAGTCGATGAAACCCTACCTCTCGTCAGCCATCCCGGACACCATCCCGCTGTTTGCCGACTACCGCCTCGCCCTGCGGCTCCAGCTCGGATTTATCGGCAACGAACTCGCCTTCCTGCTCGCCTCGCAAAACCGGCTGTCCGAGGCGGCGGAGCTGCTTCAGGAGACTGAGGCGCTCGCGCCCGACAGCCTCAGCCTCCTCCTCAACCGCTTCCACCTCGCCACCGCGCTCAACTCCGGCCCGGACACGCTGAGCCTCCTCGTGGAACGGCTCCGCAGCATCCCCCTGAGGCTGAACACGTACGCGCTGACCCGCACCGGCATCGAGTCGCGCAGCGGCTCGCTGATCAACCCCGACGTCCTTGACCTCGTCCGTAAGACCTACTGGCGTAAAGGCACGTCCTTCCGCGCGCTAGGCATCTCGGCTCACTCCACCCGAGACCCCCTCACCCTGCTCGTCAACCGCAAGGGCGACCTCTACCAGGCGGTCTCCCGCAGCATCGACGCCGCCGATTATGACGAGGCCGACCGCCAGCTTAACCTCCTGCTCGACCTCGATCAGAAAGATCCCAACGTCTTCATCAACAAAGCGATGATCGCCATCGAACGCCGCAACCTGCCCGAGGCCGGCCTGTGGATGGACCTCGCCAAGGAGAACGGCGCGCCGCCTGAGAAGCTGGTCTGGAATGAGGCCGCCCTGCTCATCCTTCAGGACGACCTCCCGGCCGCCCGCGCCCGGCTGAACGAGGCGATCCCCGCCGCCACCTCCGACGTCCGCCTGTGGGGCCTGCTGGCCGAGATCCTCATCCGCAGCGGCGAGTATGACGAGCTTGAGAACCGCGTCTACCCCGCGATGCGCGGCGCCACCAGCCGTAAGGACCATTACCTGCTCCATCTGGTGCGCGGACGCCTCTGCCAGCACAACGGCCCGCAAGAGTACGCCGCCGCCCGCTCCGCCTTCCTGCGCGCCCTCGCCCTGAACCCCAACCTGACCAGCGTGCGCGAAGACCTGCTGCGGCTCGACGACGCCCTCGGCATCCCCGCCTTCTCCGAACAGGACGCCAAGGCCGTCCTGCTGCGCGACCCCAACCACGCCTTCGCCAACTACCTGCTCGGCTCCGTCCGGCTCCACCGCGGCGAACTCGAGAAGGCCGAAGACCTCTTCAGCCGCAGCCTGGAGCACGCGCCCTCCGCCCAGGCCTACGCCGGCCTCGGCGCCGTCCTTTTCGCGAAAGGCAAGCTCGACCAGGCCGAGGCCCTCACCCGCCAGGCGCTCGGCCTAGACGCCAGCCTCACCCGCGCCCAGCACACCCTCGCCAAGATCCTGCTGGCCACCGAGCGCACCGACGAGGCCGCGAGCGCGCTCGCCCCCGTGCTCACCGCCCTCCCCGAAGACCTCAACGTGCGGATCACCCTGATCCGCCTCCGTATCGCCCAGCAGCGGATCGAGGAGGCCGCCCTGCTCGCCTCCCAACTGCTGGAGAACGACGACCTGCTGCCCCCCGCGATCGCCCGCCAGCTCAAGCCCCTGGCGGACGAACTGACCGAACGCCTCTCCCCACCGAACCCATGAGCCCTCTCCGCACCACACTCGCCTACGCCGAATATCTCGCGCTCCTGACCGCCGACCTGCTCTACGCGCTGATCCCCGCCTACCGCGCTTATGACCTCGCGGCCGGCCTCGCCCGCGCCCTCTTCCCCCTCTTCCGCACACGTCGCGCGATCGCCGTCGAGAACATCCTCAAGGCCGGGATCACCGCCGACCCGCTCGCCGCCGACCGCCTCGCCCGCCGCGCCTTCGGCCACCTGGCCGGCCATCTCTGCGAGGCGCTCAAGGCCGGCGCCGTCATCGGCCCCGAGAACTGGCGCGACCACATCGCCTTCGACGGCCCCGAAGAGTCCTGGCGCCTGCTGTTCGACACCCCGCAACAGCCGATCATGATCCTCACCGGCCACCACGGCTCCTGGGAGGTCGGCGCGTGCGTGATCTCGTTCTCACGCCCCATGATCGCCGTCGCCCGCAAAATGAACAACCCGTTCGTCGACCGCTACCTCAAGCGGCGCCATTTCCGCGGCAACATCACCATCGTGCCGAAGAAATCCGGCTTCTCCTCAGGCGTCCTGCGCCTGTGGGCCGAGCAGAAGGCCGCCATGACCATCGTGATGGACCAGCACGCAGGCCCCAGACACGGGCTCAAGATCGACTTCCTCGGCCGGCCCGCAGGCACCCACACCTCGCCCGCACGCCTGCACCTCAAAACCCGCGCGCCCATCCTCGCGGGCTCGATCATCCGCGAAGGCCCCTTCCGCTACCGCATGGTCACCGGGCTGCCGATCCGCTTCGAGCCCACCGGCGACCGCGACGCCGACACCACCCGCCTCCTGACCGAGATCAACGCCCGCCTCGCGGACGTCATCCGTCGCTATCCCGAACAGTACCTCTGGGCGCATAAGCGCTGGCGCTAAAAAAAGAACGGCGGATAAAAGCTTTCGCTTTTACCCGCCGCCAGGGAGGACATATATATTTGGTGCGTCCGTACAGGTCATGCCTGTATCCGCGATCACGGGGGAAGCGTCGCGGTAGGCCGCACTGTCCAGCGACCTGGGGGAGGTCGCGTGAACGGGGTGTATATTAGACGATGCACCCCCCACTGTCAATAGCCTCGCCCGCTATTTTCAAAATATTTTCAGAAACCCTTTATTTCATGGCTCAACCGGCCCTGACCGGCCGCTTCCAAACGCTCCGCCTTGAATATCAGGCTGCATACTATAGGTAGCCCTTCGTGCGCTTGGCCGGCCGTGTTGTTTGACACCTCCGCCGCCCGTTGGTATCCTGTTGGCACGTCGGCTGGGACGTAGGCCGCGCAACTCGCGCGACGCCACGCCGGCATGAGGAACGTGCCCATGAACACCCTTACGACCGCCGCCTGCCTAAGCACCCTGGCCGCGACGCTGCTGGCGCAGACCGCCGCAGAACTCACAGCCCCCGCCACTTTCGCGGCCCCCAACGGCGACGTCCTCAAATACCGCATCCACCTGCCGTCCGACCTGCCCGAGGGCGCGCGCGTGCCGCTGATCCTCTTCCTGCACGGCGCTGGCGAGCGGGGCGACGACAACGCCCTGCAGCTTAAGCACGGCGTCACCGACCTCATCCGCTTCGCGCAGACCAACGGACAGGCCATCGTGCTTGTCCCGCAATGCCCGACCGGCCAGATGTGGGTCAACACCAACTGGTCGTCGAACAGTCACCGCATGCCTTCGATGCCTGCCACACCCATGCGCCTCGTGCTGCTGCTCCTGCAGGACGCGCTCGCCCGTCTGCCGGTCGATCCGAAACGCGTCTACGTGACCGGCATCTCCATGGGCGGGTATGGCACCTGGGACCTCCTCCAGCGCAAGCCGGAGCTGTTCGCGGCCGCCCTGCCGATCTGCGGCGGCGGCGACACGGAGCTTGCCCCCAAAATCAAACAGGTGCCGATCTGGACGTTCCACGGCGACAAGGACGGCGCCGTGCCGGTCTCACGGTCGCGCGATATGGTGGCCGCCCTCAAGGCCTGCGGCGGCAAGATCGACTATCGCGAGTATGCGGGCGCCAGCCACGACGTCTGGTCGCGCACCTACGCCGACCCGGCCGTCCTGAAGTGGCTCTTCTCCCAGCGCAAGCCCTGAGCAGGGCCGGCCGGGGCGCGGGAACCCCGTGCCCCGGCGGCGCTCACGCCCGCCGCGGGTTCGCCACCGGGCAGGCGGTCTCCGCCGCAAGATAATCGCCGGTGGCCGCATAGGCCCGCGCGCGGCACCCGCCGCAGCCGTGGCGGTGGGCGCACACCCCGCACGCGCCGCCGTAGCCGTCCGGACGGGAGAGGTCGCGGAAGACCTCCGAGGCCTCGTACGCCCGCCTGAAATCGAAGCCGAACGCGCGCAAGTCGCCGCTCGGCACGTCCAGGAAACCGCAGGGCTGGAGCACCCCGGTGTGGGAGATGAAGACAAAGCCGCGGCCGCCCATGCAGCCCGCAGGCGGCGTACCGGGCTGACCCAGGTCATGCCAGATCCGGACCGCCTGCGGCGCGCACGTCTCGCGCACGCGCAGCGGCCCCTGCCGGTCCATCTCGAACGCCCAGCGCAGCACCGCCTCCACCTCCAGCGGCGGCAGCGAGAGGTCGCGCAGCGCCGCGCCGCGGCCCACCGGCACCAGGAAGAACAAGTCCAGCGTGCGCGCGCCGTGCGCGGCCGCCACGTCGCGGATTGCGGGCAGCGCGTCGCGGTTCAGCCGTGAGACCGTGGCGTTGACCTGGAACGGCATGCCGACCTCGCGCGCCACGGCCATGGCGCGCGTCACGTTCTCAAACGCGCCGGGCACGCCGCGGAAGGCGTCGTGCGTCTCCGGCGTGGCGCCGTCGAGGCTGAAGCTGCACGCCATCACGCCGGCCTCCTTGAGCGCCAGCAGCGCCTCGCGCGTGACCCGCGTCCCGCACGGCGCCATCACCGACCGCAGCCCGCGCGCGGTCGCCGCCCCCACCAGCTCGTGGATGTCGGGGCGGCACATCGGCTCGCCGCCCGTCCAGATGATCATCGGCCGGCCGAAGCCCGCCAGCGAGTCCAGCACGCGCAGGCACTCGGCGGCCGTCAGCTCGCCCTCATAGGCGCAGTCACGCGCGCCCGCACGGCAGTGGCGGCAGGCGAGCGGACATTGCCGCGTGACCTCCCACGCCACCACCTTCGGCCCGCCGCCCGACGCCCCCTCCGCCCCGTGTGCCATGCGCCCCCCAGCCGCCCTTCGGCCTACAGCCAGACTACGCCTGCCCCGCGACGCTCCGCGCGAAGTTGGCCGCCGCGAACGCCCAGTTGAGCCGCTGGTCGATCACCGCCTTGACATAGTCCGCGCGACGGTTCTGCCAGTCCAGATAGTACGCGTGCTCCCACACGTCGATGGTGAGCAGCGGAATGACGCCCGGCTGGGTCAGAGGCGTCTCGGCGTTGGGCGTCTTGACCGCGCGGACCTGCCCCTTCTCCGCCACCAGCCAGGCCCAGCCGCTGCCGAACTGGGTCAGCGCGGCCTCGGTCAGCGCGGCCTTGCAGGCGTCGACCGAGCCGAACCCGCGCACCAGCGCCTCCGCGAGCGCGCCGGATGGCGTGCCGCCGGCCGGCGACAGGGAGTTCCAGTAGAAGGTGTGGTTCCAGATCTGGGCCGCGTTGTTGAAGAGCGCCGCCTGCCCCGCCTGCCCCGCCGTGGCGCGGACGATCTCCTCCAGCGGCTTGCCCGCCAGGGCCGTCCCGGCCAGCAGCTTGTTGAGCGTGTTGACATAGCCCTGGTGGTGCTTGCCGTAATGGAAACTGACTGTCTGGGCGGTGACCACCGGCGCCAGCGCGTCCTGCGCGTAAGGCAGGGCCGGCAGGACCACGCCCTCCGCCGCCTCCGCGGCGAACAGGCTCCCGCGCACCGCGACGGCACCTGCCGCCAAAGTCATAAACGAACGCCTGCCGAGCCGCGCTCCGGCGGCGAGTCTCGCTTGCTTGCTCATGCTGTTCCCTCCCTTGCGCCGGGACGTCCGACCCCGGCATGTTGTTTCCGGCCCATGGCGGCGCGCGCCAGCGGCACGTTAGCGGATCCGCCCCCACCGCGGCGACTTGAGCGGCCAGTAGACGACCGTCGCGGGCCCCAGCAGATTGCGCTCGGGCACCGGCCCCCAATAGCGGCTGTCGGCACTGTTGAACGAGTTGTCGCCCATCGCGTAATACTGGTCAGGCCCGAGCGCCACCTCATCCTCGGCGCTGATGATGCTCAGCGCGTGCTGGCGCTCCCCCCCGGGATTGAAACCCGCATAGGGCGGCGCCCAGGGCGCGAGCCGCTCGCGCCGCGCGATCTGCCTCACCCGCTCCGGCTCGGCGACCGGCGTGCCGTTCACGAGCAGCTCCGGCGGCCGGATCTTCAGCGTCTCCGTGGGCAGCCCCATCATCCGCTTGATGTAGTGCGTGCCCTGCGGCAGCGCGCGGATGCCGGTCGTGGAAAAGACCATCACCTCGCCGCGCTTCGGATGGCAGAAATTCCACTTCCACCGGTTCACGAACACGAAGTCGCCGGAGATCACCACGCCCGACCAGAGCACGTCTCCCGCCCGCACGGTCGCGCCGTGACGCGCCCCGCCCTTCAGCATCACACTCATGCCCTCGCGCACAACCGCATCGTTGGGCACCAGGTGCGGATAGCCCCCCACGACCACCGTGGTGTAGCCAGGCTTGTCGCTGTTGCCGACCCCCACGATCTTGACCTCGCCCCGCGCCCGCGCACGGATCACCTTGAACGACTCCCCCGTGACCAGCCACTTCGCGAACTTGAACGGCTGCCTGTCGAGGAGCCCGGCTGCGGAGGGCGGCCGCGGCTCGATGTGGATCCCGTAAAGGGTCGGCTGCATCGAGCCCGTCGGGATCTTGAACGGCTGATAGAAATAGGCGCGGAAGGCCATGGCCACCGAGATCGCCACCACCAGCACGTCAAAATTCTCGCGCAGGAACGCCAGCGGCTTGGGCGGGTTCAGCCGCGCCACACAGGCGTCCAGCGCCTCTGCTGCCTGCTCCAGCTCCGGCAGACCGCCCGCGCGGTACGCCTCCTGCGCCTTGGCCAGCTCGGCGTCAATTTCGGCCAGCTCGGCTTGCGCCAGCAGATCCTCACGGCTGGCGCGGAAAGTCCGCGCGTGGTGCAGCACCGCCTTCAGATGCTTACGGGCTTTTCGCTTACGAAAAAACGTCATCGGTCTCCCCCTCGGCTCCGTCGCGGCGTGTGGGCCGGCTGGCCCGGTCATGCCGCACGCCCTCCGGGCGCGGAACGGGGTAAGTGTGACACGGGAAAAGGGTCCGGGGCAAGGGGAATCGTCACAGCGAAACCGCCGTCTGCGCGTCGCTCACGGCCGGCCAGGGCCAGGCCGGGCGCGTCACAGGGCTTGATGCGCCCCAAGAATTCGTCTATCCTGATCCAAACATCCGCAAGTCTGTTTCTGGCGGATATGAGCGAGGGGTGCCTCAGTGAAAAGCACGGCGCTGACAAGCCTGTTCGTCGGTTTATGCGGGCTGCACGTAGGGGCTTTGGCCAGCCTGCCGGACACGACCCGGATGAACCTCCTCTTCATCAACATCGAGGACTGCAACGCGGCCGCCTTAGGCTGCTACGGCAACCCGATCTGCAAGACGCCGAACCTCGACCGCCTCTGTGCGGGCGGCGTGCGCTTCGACGCCGCCTACGTGCAGGCCATCGCCTGCAACCCGTCGCGCAGCAGCTTCCTCACGGGCCTGCGTCCGCGCACCACCGGGATCACCTCCAACGGCCATGTCATGGACAAGCACCTGCCGCCCGGCACGCTCTCGCTGCCGGAGATCCTTAAGGCCGGCGGTTTCCACCTCACCAATGTCGGCAAGCTCTTCCACAAGCTCGACTATGCCGAGAGGCGTTACGCCGCCTTTGACCGCCTGGAGTTCTACCCCAAGCCGTCCGGCTGGAGCGGGCCCGAGCCGCTGCTCAAGTTCCCCCCGGTCAAGAACCCGAACCGCGATCCGGCCCCCAAGGACGAGAAGAGCCGCGAGTACCGCGAGTGGAAGGCGCGCCACTCCGACCGCTACGGCGACTCCGGCCTCGCCTACGAGGAACAGGGCGACACCCGCATGGCCGCCACCGCCGCCGCCGCGATCCGCGACTACGCGAAGACCGGCCAGCGCTTCTTCCTCTCCGTCTCACAGTCGCGGCCGCACACGCCGCTGACCGCCCCCAAACGCTTCCTTGACCTCTACGACCCCGCCACCCTGCCCGACCCGCCCGCGCCGGCCTCGTCGCTCAAGGGTTTCCCCTACATGAAGCGGGCCACCGGCGGCAACCCCGATATCTTCATGAAAGCGCAGCCCACGCCACAGCAGGCGCGCGAGGCGATCGCCGCCTACTACGCCTGCTGCACCATGGTCGACGCGAACATCGGCCTGATGCTCGACGCGCTCGACGAGACCGGCCTCAGCAAGAACACGATCGTGGTTTTCCTCGGCGACCACGGCTTCCACCTCGGCGACCACGGCTTCTGGTCCAAGTACTCCATGCTCGCCGCCACGCATCGCGCGCCGCTCGTCATCCGCGTGCCCGGCGCGGCCGGCAACGGCAAGGCCTGCCCCGGCATCGTGGAGTTCGTCGACTTCGTGCCCACGCTCTGCGAGCTGGCCGGCGTGAAGCCGCCGCCCGGCCAGGAGGGCCTCAGTTTCGCGCCGCTCTTCGCCGACCCCGCCCGGCCCTGGAAGAAGGCGGCCTTCATCACGGAAGGCGACACCGAGGACGGCGACGGTGTGCGCACACCGAAATACAGCTACCTGGAGTTCAAGAAAGGCGAGCTGCCCGCCGCGCTCTTCGACCTGACGCAAGACCCTTGGGAGACGGTCAACGTGATCGACGACCCCGCCTACGCCGCCGCTAAGGCTGAGATGGCCGCGCTGCTCAAGGCCGGCTGGCGCGCCGCCCTGCCCGACGGCGTCCGGTGACGCCCGGCGCAGGGGTGACGGCCGCGCCCTCTGCGGAGGCCTGGCGTTCTTGAGGCCTGAAGCTCCCGAAGCGGGCTGGCCTTCAGGGACGGATTGCGCTACAGTGTCCGCCATGTGGCACCTGCTCGCCGCCTCGCTCATCTGGGGCTTTTCCTTCGGCCTGATCGGCCAGGTCCTCAGCGGCTTGCCCGCCGCCTGGGTCGCGACGGCGCGCCTCGCGGTCGCCGCCCTCGTCTTCCTGCCCTTCGCGCGCCGCGTGCCTGTTCGCGCAGGCCTCAGCCTGCTTGCGGTCGGCGGCGTCCAGTTCGGCCTGATGTACCTCGCCTACACGGCCAGCTTCAGCCACCTGCGCGCCTATGAGGTCGCCCTCTTCACCGTCACCACCCCGCTCTTCGTCGCGGCGCTCAGCGACCTCCTGGCCCGCCGCCTCACGACCGCCAACCATCTGGCGGCGCTGCTCGCGGTCTGCGGCGCGGGCCTGACCCTCTGGCGCGGCTTGCCCGGTCGCGGCACGCTCCTCGGCTTCCTCCTTGTCCAGGCCGCCAACCTGTGCTTCGCCGTCGGACAGCTCGGCTACCGGGCCTGCTTCAGCGGGCCGGGACGCGCCAGCCTACGCGACCGCGACGTCATCTTCTGGCCCTACCTCGGCGGGCTGGCGGCGCTGCTGCCCTTCGTTCTCTGGGCCGGGCCGCTCCCCCCCCCGACCCCCACGCTCAAGCAGCTCGCCGCGCTCCTCTACCTGGGCGCCATCGCCTCAGGCCTGGGCTTCTTTCTTTGGAACGCAGGCGCACGCCGCGTCAGGCCGGGCGTGCTGGCTGTCGCCAACAACCTGAAAATCCCGTTCGGCGTCCTGTGCTCGCTCACGCTGTTCGGCGAGCGTGCCCATCCGACAGCGCTCGCAGCGGGCGGCCTGCTGGTCGCGGCCGCCCTTGTCCCCGCGCTTCGGAAAAAGGGCTGAACTCACAGGTTGTCCGGCGCGGCCTTTTATATTATTCTACCCTGCTATGAGACAACGAGCCTGTTATCGCTGCGGCCGGCGCCCGGCCGCCGCCCCGTACTGTGCCGACTGAACCGTCATGAACCGCCTCGCCTATATCACCCGCCGCCTGCTGCTCACCGTGCCCACCTTTCTCGGTATCACGGTGGTCTGCTTCACGCTCACACGCCTCCTGCCCGGCGGGCCGGTCGATATCCAGCTCATGAAGATGCGGAATATCGGAGGGGCCGACAGCCAGGGGAACGCTGGCGTCACCCGTGTCACCCAGGAGTACCGCGAGGAGCTGAACCGCCAGTTCGGGTTCGACCGTCCGATTGCTGTCCAGTACTGGGACTGGCTCGTCAACAAACGCATGGGGCTGCTCATCGCCTCCTACGACTACCCCAACCGCAACGCCTGGCAGCTCATCTCCGCTCGCATCCCCGTCTCCCTCAGCTTCGGCCTCACCAGCTTCGTCCTCAGCTACCTGATCTGCATCCCGCTGGGCATCGCCAAAGCCCTGCGCCACCGCCAGCCCTTCGACGCCGCCTCAAGCCTCCTGGTCTTCGCCGGTTACGCGATCCCCTCCTTCGCCCTCGGCATGGTGCTCAAGATGCTCCTCTGCGGCACGGTGGACGGGCTGGGCGACTTCTTCCCGCTCGGCGGCTTCGAGTCGGACTTTGCCGCCGCCGTCCCGCTCGGCACCCGCCTGGCCGACCGCGCCTGGCACATGGCGATCCCCGTCACCTGCTATGTCACCGGACACTTCGCCGTGCTCACCCTCATCATGAAGAACTCCCTGCTCGACCAGATCGCCAGCGACTACGTGCGCACCGTCCTGGCCAAAGGCGCCACCCGCCGCCGCGCCATCTGGGGCCACGCCTTCCGTAACGCCCTGCTGCCCATCGCCACGGGCTTCGGCTCCATCCTCGGCATCCTTTTCGCCGGCTCGATCATCATCGAGCGCATCTTCGAGATCCCCGGCATGGGGCGCCTGAGCTGGGACGCCCTCACCGGCCGCGATTACGCCGTCTTCATGGCCCTCCTCTCCCTCACCTCCATGCTCCAGCTCGCCGGCAACCTGCTCTCGGACTTCTGTTACCTGCTGATCGACCCCCGTATCCACTTCGGCCGCTCATGACACTCCGCCCCCTCATCCGACTCTCGCCCCTCACCCGCAAACGGCTGCAGAACTTTCTGCGCATACGCCGCGCGCGCGTCGCGCTGGCGCTGCTGGCCGTCCTGTTCGTGACCGGCCTGGCCTCCGAGCTGCTCTGCAACTCCCGCCCGCTCTACCTGCGCTTCAACGGGCGCACCTTCTTCCCGGCCTTCCAGAGCCTCACGCAGCGCGACCTCCTCGGCCCCGACGCCGAAGCCGCCCATGTCAACTACCACGCCTTCACCGCCTCCGCCGCCTTTACCAACACACCGGGGAACCGCGCGGTCTGGGCGCCCGTCCCCTTCAGCCCCGGCGACGTGATCGACGCCGCCTCGCTCCGCGACTACCGCACCGTGCGCGTCTCGGTCGTCCCGGACTGCCACATGGGCCGCCTCGACCTCCGGCCGGACCTGACGGTCACACGGCCCGTGTCCTGCGAGCCGTTCTTCCCCTCGCTCGCCGACCCCGACGGCGCACGCCTCGACACCCACTGGCGGATCCCTGACGACTTCCGGCGCGCGCTGGAGGCGCGCCTGTCCGGCCGCCCCGCGCCCGCCGCAAGCTTCCTGCTCAAGCACGCCTCCGTGTCCGGCCTCCTCGCCCGCGCGACTTTCCCGGCGACAGGCCCGCGGCCCGCACCCGCCCCCTCGGCCCGTCTCCAGCTCCGTCAGACCGAACCGCCCGACACACCCTTCCAGCTCCGCTTCCGGCGCACGCCCGACGGCGCCCTCTACCCGGTCTCCCCCCGCCTCTGGCGCCGCGTGCCCGCCGCTCACCAGCCCGACCTCCTGCGGCTCGCCTCCGAAGCTTTCACGGGGACAGCCCCCCACTCCGTGATCCCGTGGAAGGGACGGCAGGCCGCCGTCGCCTGCGCCCTCACCGAGGTCGCCTGGCCCTTCCCGCCCGTCCGCAACCACTGGATGGGGATCGACTCCGCCGGCCGCGACGTGCTCGCCCGTGTGCTCTTCGGCATGCGCACCGCCCTCGCCTTCGGGCTGCTGCTCGCCCTCTGGGCCATGGCCTTCGGGCTCACCATCGGCGCGCTGCAGGGCTACTTCGGCGGCTGGGCCGATATCGCAGGCCAGCGCCTCACCGAGATCTGGAGCGCCCTGCCCTTCCTGTATGTCATGATCTTCGTGGGCTCGGCGCTCGGACGCAGCTTCCTCCTGCTCCTCGTCTGCTACGGGCTCTTCAACTGGATCGGCATCTCCTACTACATGCGCGCCGAGTTCCTCCGCCTGCGCGCGCGCACCTTTGTCGAGGCCGCCCGCTGCCAGGGCCTGTCAGCGCCGCGTATCATCTTCGGGCACATCCTCCCCAATGCGCTCACCCCGCTGATCACCCTCTTCCCCTTCAGCCTGATCGGCGCCATCGGTGCCCTCACCGCGCTCGACTTCCTCGGCTTCGGCCTCCCTCCGCTGACCCCCAGTTGGGGCGAGCTGCTCCAGCAGGCCCAGATGTTCCGCTGGGCCTGGTGGCTCATCCTCTTCCCCTCCCTCGCCCTCTTCACCGTCATGCTGCTGACCGTGCTCGTGGGCGAGGGCCTGCGCGACGCCTTCGACCCCCGGCCGCAGTCGAAACTCGAGTAACCCCCCGACCCCGCCCACACCGGACGCCATACCATGCTCCTCTCCATCACCGACCTGCACATCCAGTTTGAGGCCGAGGGCCACATCACGCGCGCCGTCGAGGGCGTCTCGCTCAGCGTCGACCGCGGCCAGGTCCTGGGCCTCGTCGGCGAGTCCGGCTGCGGTAAGACCGCCACCGCCATGAGCGTGCCCCGCCTGCTGCCCTCCCCCCCCGCACGGATCACGCGCGGCCGCGCCCTGTTCGACGGCCAGGACCTCCTCAGCCTGCCCCTGCCCGAGCTGCGCCGCCTCCGCGGCGCCCGCCTCGGCGTGGTCTTCCAGGACCCCATGTCCTCCCTCTCGCCCCTCCACCGTATCGGGCGCCAGCTCGAAGAGACCCTCCTGCTCCACCGCCAGATCTCCGCCGCCGCCGCCCGCGCCCTCGCCCTCGACTGGCTCGGCCGTGTCGGCATCCCCGACCCCGCCGCCCGCGCCCTCGCCTATCCTCACGAACTCTCCGGCGGCATGCAGCAGCGTGTCATGATCGCCATCGGCCTGATCCTCGAGCCCGACCTGGTCATCGCCGACGAGCCCACCACCGCGCTCGACGTGACGATCCAGGCCCAGGTGCTGAACCTGATGCGCCGGCTACACCGCAAGAACTCCGGACTCCTCCTCATCACCCACGATATGGGCGTCGTCTCGCAGATGGCCACCCACATCGCCGTCATGTACGCCGGACAGATCGTCGAGCAGGCGCCCGCCGCCGAGTTCTTCGCCCGCCCCCTCCACCCCTACTCCTCGGCCCTCCTCGCCGCCATCCCCTCCGCCTCGACACGCGGCCAGCGCCTCAAGGCCATCCCCGGCCAGGTCCCCGCGGCCGGACAGTTCCCGGGCGGCTGCCGCTTCCACGACCGCTGCCCCGTCGCCCGCCCCGCGTGCGCCCATAACGCCCCCGAACTCACCCCTTGCGGCAGCCGCCTCGTCCGCTGCCCCTACGCCACAGGAGACACCCCCGCATGACCCTCCCCAGCCTCACGCCCGCCAGCGCCCTGTTCTGCGCCGCGCTCGCCGCCCTCGCGACCGTCGCCGCGGACAGCGCCCCCGCCGCCCCGAAGACCTACCCCGTCCGCACCTGGACCTCCGTCAGCGGCAACACCCTGGAAGGCACCTTCCTCAAGGAGGAGGACGGCAAGGTCTTCCTCAGCCTCACCGACGGCCGCCAGGTCGCCACCGCCCGCGACAAGCTCTCCCCCCTCGACCTCGCCTGGATCGACCAGACCCTCAACCCCGCCGCCGCCGCCCAGACGCGCACCTTCGGCCAGGCCACCCAGCTCGAGAAGAACAAGATGGAGCACCACCGGAAAGTGCGCCGCCTCATCCTCAAGACCTATACCCAGCTCACCAACAACGAGCGCGACGACAAGACCCTCGCCTTCCTCCAGCGCGACGCGACCTCCATGTACGGCTGGAGCTACGTCAGCGCCGACTTCTACCTCACGCCCAGCGGTCGCAAAGGCAAAATCAAGGAGATGACCTTCCTGCCGCAGCGCCCCGTGCCGCTGCGCGAGGCCGTCCAGATGGTCCGCGACAAGTTCGTGCTCACCCTCCCCGACCCCGTCCTCGTGAAGCAGGTCTCCGCAGACGGCGACACCTTCTGGGAGATCCAGTCCCCCCCGGACTACGTCTCCCGTATCCGCCTGCTCGCCGACGAGCAGCCCGAGACGATCCGGCGCTTCGACTTCACCTTCCCGCCGCCGGCCAAGTGAGACCGCCTCCCTATCCAACCTTCACTTCGCACTCGAATTAACACCCCCGTTTCCGTATCATAACTCGCTTTCAGACCCAACCGGCCCCTGGGAGACACCGACCATGAGAAACCCCTTCCTTACGTTCGCCGCCCCGCTTGCCGCCCTACTCGCCGCCTTCGCCGCCGGTTGCGGCAAGCAGAGCCCGCCCCCCGCCGCCGCACGCCCCTCCGACCCCGCCCCCGACTACGTCGTGGCGCTCGTCAACGGGAGCCCCCTCACCTGGGCCGACATGGAGAAACGCGCGAAAGGCTTCTTCAAGGACGAGGTCGACACCCAGCACCTCATCGTCCCCTCCAACCGGCTCGATGAGGCCATGACCCACTTCCGCAAACGCGCCATCAACACCTTCGTCTACAAGACCCTCATGCTTGAGGAGGCCGCCCGGCAGAACCTGCGCCTCACCGACCGCGACCGCCAGAACGGCCTCGCCGCCCTCGCCCGCAGCCTCCAGACCCGCAACTGGACCACCAACGATTTCTTCCTCAAAGGCCCCATGGATGAGCCGACCATGCGCCGCGAGTTCGAGGACGGGCTGCTGATCGACAAGCTCCTGCGCGTCAACGTCCGCGACAACGTGCGCGTGGAGAGCGCCGACCTCGAGCGCCTCGTCGCGCGCATCAACGAGACCAACCAGCTCAAGCGCGCCCAGGCCGAAGCGGTCCGCAAGCAGCTCGCCGACGGCGCCAGCTTTGAGGACGTCGCGCGCACCGTCTCCGAGTGCCCCCATGCTAAGAAGGGCGGCGACCTCGGCGAGGTCGGCCGCGGCCGCCTGCCCAAACCCGTCGAGGACGCCGCCTTCTCTCAGCAGGTCGGCCAGGTCGGGCCGGTCGTCGAGTCGGTCGAGGGCTACCACATCCTGCGCGTCGCCGCACGTAACCCCGCGCGCGCCGCGACCGCCTCAACCCCCGCGATCCCCGAAACCGTACGCCTCTCCCAGATCCTCCTCCGGCCCATCCCCGTCGACCGCAAGAGGCTGAACGCCTCGATCCTGCGCACGAAGTACAACAAGGCGGTCGAAACGTATTTCACCTCCTTGAAGTCCCGGGCGAAGATCGAGTGCACCCTCTACCCGGAGATGCGCTTCTGACGCCGCCGCCCCCTGCGCTGCAGGGTCTCATACGAAGGCGACGCCTGTGCCGTCGGCCCGGTGCATGACGGCGTGAGGCAACGCGTCCAGCGGGGACTCCCTCGCACCCGGCGTGAACGGCCGTGCCAGGCGGCCCCGCACCTGACGAAGCAGCGACCGCCTGCTGAACGACGTCTGCTCGGTTATCCAGGGCAAAGCGCCCCCTCTCCTGTTCAGACGTCACAGGTTCGCCAGACCGGCGTACGTCTCGTATACCCCGGCACCAGCCAGTTACGTTACTTGCGATGCGCGGCCTTGTCACGGACCCGCGTTTCAGCTAAGGTAATGCCCCATTTTCAGCTAGCGTCCCTCGCGTACAGAGGGTGTCTGCTCTGCTTCGCAAGGGATTGAAACCGTATGGACATGGACACCGAGATCGCACGACGTCGGACATTCGCAATCATCTCGCACCCGGATGCGGGCAAGACCACCCTGACCGAAAAATTCCTCCTCTATGGCGGCGCCGTCCAGCTCGCAGGCTCGGTGACGGCCCGCAAGACCCAGAACGCCACCACCTCCGACTGGATGGAGCTGGAGAAGCAGCGCGGCATCTCGGTCAGCTCCACCGTCCTCCAGTTCGACTACCGGGACTTCTGCATCAACCTGCTCGACACGCCCGGACACCGGGACTTCTCGGAAGACACCTACCGCGTGCTCATGGCCGTCGATGCGGTCGTCATGGTCATTGACGCCGCCAAGGGCATCGAGAGCCAGACCCTCAAGCTCTTCGAGATGTGCCGTCTGCGCGGTATCCCGATCTTCACCTTCGTCAACAAGTTCGACCGTCCCGCGCGCGACCCCCTCGCCATCATCGACGAGCTGGAGCAGACCCTCCAGCTCCACGTCTGCGCCATGAACTGGCCCTTGGGCGACGGGCCCGATTTCCGCGGCGTCTATGACCGCATGCAGCGCCAGGCGCACTTTTTCGAGCGCACCCCGGGCGGCGCCTACCGCGCGCCTGTCTCGGTTCATGACGTGAGCGACCCTCAGGTGCGCGAGCGCCTGTCCGAACAGACCTACGCCAACCTGATCGAGCACCTCCACATGCTCGATGTGGCCAGCGAGCCGCTCGATCGCGCGCTGGTCAGGTCCGGCGATATGACGCCGGTCTTCTTCGGCAGCGCGATCAACAATTTCGGCGTCCACCTGCTGCTCGACGCCTTCCTCGAATATGCCCCTCCGCCCTACCCGCGGCTCTCCAACAAGGGCATGATCGCGCCGCAGCATCCGTCCTTCTCCGGCTTCATCTTCAAGATCCAGTCGAACATGGACCCCAAGCACCGCGACCAGATCGCCTTCCTGCGCGTCTGCTCCGGCACGTTCACGCGCGACATGAAGGTCTTCCATCCGCGCACCGGCAAAACGCTGCGCCTCGCCAGCTCGCAGCGCGTCTTCGGACGCGACCGCGAGACCGTGGACGTCGCCTACCCCGGGGACGTCATCGGACTTGTCGGACACGGCGTGTTCGGCATCGGCGACACCCTGAGCGAGGAGGCCGACCTCACCTACGAGCCGCTCCCCCAATTCCCCCCCGAATGCTTCGCCCTGCTGCACAACCCGGTCAGCTCGGCCTATAAGCGCTTCCGTACGGGTCTGGAGCACCTGCTGCAGGAGGGCGCGATCCAAGCGTTTGCCCTCAAGGATTCGGTTCAGAACATTCCGCTTCTCGGCGCCGTGGGCATCCTGCAATTCGATGTCCTGCAGTACCGGCTGGAGAGCGAATACGGTGCGACCTCACGCCTCGAGCCGATGCCGTGGCGGGTCGTGCGCTGGGTCGCCCCGGAGGATGCCGACCACGAGTCTCTCAGCCCGAGCAAGCTGCCGATGGGATGCCGACTGGCCGAGGATGCCGCCGGCCGTACGGTCGTGCTGTTCAACACCGACTGGGAACTCAAGTATTTCAGCGACAAGAACCCGACCGTACGGCTGAGCAAACTGCCGTCACAGATCCAGCGGGTCGGCGTCTCGGGAGAGTGAGCCGCAAGGCCCTGGCCCCGAGACGCCGCGGCAGCGGCCTCCGCAGGTCCCCGCACTTACGGCTCCAGCCACACCCGGCCGCGGAAGAAGCGCGCAGGCGTCTCGACCGCGTTGGTGTGGATGACCGTCTGACCCACGCCGATCACACCCTGAACTCCCGCCACCTCGGACCACCCGCCCCCGGAGAGGTCGGCGGCCTGCTCAAGCGCGTACCGGCGCACCCCGCCCATCCCGTAACGTCCCCCCTCGAACGGCACGGTCGGGAACGAGATGACCGGCCACCCGTTGCTGACCGACAGGTCGAGCTGGAACAGGCTGGCCGCATTCGTCGCGTCAGTGCCCGCCACAAACTCCGCGCCGTTCGAGACACCGTCGCCGTCGCTGTCCGTAAGCGCATGCGCCTCGAAATTGTCCGTCCATGAGGGATTGAGGGCGTTGAGCCAGAGTTCCGGCACGCCCGCCACGGTCAGGCGGGCCGCGAACTCGGCCGCCAGGTCGTGCTCATCCCAAACATCCTCGAAGGTATACACCGTCTGGGAACCCGCCTCCACACCATCCACCCGCACGGTGCCCACCTGATAGAAGGCGTCCGCGGTGAGCGTGAAGTTGGTCGTCGCGCCGACCGGCACATAGACCTCGCCCGACGGCTCGACCCGACCGTGCGCGCCTGCCGACGCCGTGATGCGGCGGTAGAGCATCGAGTTGTACGTGTCAACCACCAGCTCGTCGAGCTGCCCCTCTCCCAGCAGCTCGACACTGCTCAGAAAGGCGCTGCCCGACGCCGCGCTCGCAAACCAGGCCTGCGGCTGCGTGACCGGCTGACGGTCAACCCACAGCCGGAAGCCGCGTGTTGCCGGGTCGCTCCCCGAGTAATCGGCCATGAAGGTCAGGCGCGCGAAATCGTTCGACGGCAGCACCAGGCCGGTCAGCTCCGTCCAGCGGTTCGTGCTTCCGGGCTGCCCATGCCAGACCATCAGCCGCTGACGCTCATTGACGCAGAACGCGATCTGCACGTCGGCGTCGATCTCCGGCCGCGACTCGTCGCCGTTCATAAAGCCGATCAGCATATCCACGCAGACGTTGGTCAGTGCGGCCGTCTCGCTCAGCATGTTCGTCACACTGCCGGTGAAGAACAGCCCCTTCTCACGGGCGCCCCGCAGCGGAGAGCCTCCGGCGCCCGGCCCGAAACGGTTCGTCGCGATCAGCGCGAACGCGGGATCGGCGCTGTACCAGCCATGCACGCCCGCCATGGTCACGTCCAGCTCAAACCCCTCAAACCCCTCACGGTAGGGCACCGGGTTCAACGTGTTCGTCTCGGCCACCGTGACGGTGAGGGTACGGTTCGTCACCAGTTGCCCGTAGGTCATCGTCAGCACCAGCTCATACTGGCCGGGCTGTGAGAAGTAGGCCGCCGCCCCCGCCTGCTCCGGATTGACGATCACGACCGAAGGGTCGCCGGGACACGTCCAGAGGAGCGAGACCGGATGGGCCGCACCCGCCAGGCCCTCAACGACGGCCCGTAACGCCACGTGATCCGTCACCGTCAGGTTGATCGCCTGGTTGAGCCCGGCTGAGAACGCCGGCACGTTGGTGTAGGTCATGAACGCAACCGCTGCCGAGACCGACTCGCCCTCCGCATCAGTCAGCCGCGCGCGGATCTGGCTCACGCCTTCACGCGCGCCGAGCGCCACCGAGGCCGCGTACGGGGCTGTCACCGCCGTCGCGGCGTCCACGCCGTCCACCGTGAACACCACCCGCTGCACGGGCCCCACAACGAACTCGTCTGCAAGCACCGCCGCCACCGCGATCTGCGACGGCGTCAGATAGCCCGCCTCTGCAGCCGGCACGCTGATGGCCACCTTCGCGGAAGGCTGGCCCGGCGTGGCGGACAGGCTGGGGAGCCACGCGTCCGGGTCGTCGCCGCTGGCCTGCAGCCGCCGCCTCACCAGCGCGCTGCCGCCGCCGTCGGCCGCAACCGGCCACGGCGCCGCATCGTAATAGCTCACCTGGTCGACAGCATGCCAGGACGCCTCGTCGCCGGCCGTATCCGGCGCCACCGGCCGCTCCAACCTAACCGTGTCGGTCTTGTTGTTCAACTGCCCGGAGAACGGCCCCAAGAGACGGATCTGGCCGTTCGTCAACCCGTAGGCGTCAAGAAAGGCGGCGAGCGCCTCCGTGTCGGTCAGCGGGTTGAAGGAGACCACCGTCAGGCGGTCGCCGGCCGGCAGGACGGTTCCCGACGGGAACACGTAGTCCACCCCTCCCGAGAGCCGCCACGCGCCCGCGCCGCCCGCGACATCCATCAGGGTGACGGCGGCATCTGTGGGATTGAACAGCTCGACATACTCGTCGTTCTCGTTGTTCTCGGGATGGGCCGCCGTCGGCAGCGGGTGATACATCACCTCGTCGATGCGGATGTCCGCTGCCACCAGCCGGTTGGAGGCGCCCGGCGTCGGCACGGCGTTATACCAGTACGCGGAGCCATCCGGGTAGCGCGCCTTGGAGACGCCGTTCTCCTCCCCCGCGACTCGCACGGCGTCGACCACGCGGCCGACCCCGCCGTCCGGCAGATAGGAGAGCAGCACCTGGTCGCCGGCCTTGTTCAGGCCGAACCCGTTGGTGAGGCCGACATGAAAGTCGTGCACCTCGTCAAAATAGCGCCAGCCGTAGGCCGGCACCGTGTCCGTCGCCGGAATGGCCCATTTATCCAACACATTCGGATCGTCGCTTAAATACCATCCCGGGCCGAACGTGACGGGCTGGCCGGTCGTGTTGTAAACCTCGATGCCGTCGTTGGAGTCGTAAGGCGGCACGTCGTAGTCCGTATGGGCCAAGATCTCATTCAGGACCAGCGAGGCCGCCGGAGCCTCGGGCTCGGCCGCTCCGGGCGAACCGCCGATATTCACGCTGGCACGCCAGTGGCCGCGGTAGTCCAGCTCGCCGTCGGACTGCGCCATGCCCGCATCTGGAACCAGCGAGTGGCCGGCGCCATCCGTCGCAACCAGCCAGGAGTTGTTATACGTGAAAGAGAGCACCTTGCGGTCGAGCGCGTCCCGCAGCTCGACCTTCTCACCCGCATCGTCGAGACTGGTCGCCGGATAAGCGAAAACACCGGCGATCCGCTGCCTGGCCACCGTCGGGTAGCGGTTCGTGAACGCCTGAAGGTTCCGCACCACCAGCACGTACTCGCCCGGCTGTAACAGGTCCACAGCCCCTTGCGAGAAGTCGAAGGTCACGCCCTCCGTGAAGTGCAGTCCGGCTAGCCCGAGCGGCGCGCTGCCGGTGTTGCACAGCTCGATGAACTCATCCTCGCCGTCGGGATCTATCTCGCCCGCCACGACCACCGGCCTGCGCGGGTGGTACATCAGCTCCGTCAGCCGCAGCCCCGACGGCTCCTCCCGAGTGAACACCGCCTCGGTCAGGGCGCTCCACTCGCCTCCCGCCGTGCGCGCGCGCGCCTTGACGCGCGCCGTGCGCGACAGCGCCACGCCATTCGTGTAGAGCACGCCCACCGCCGCACCGGTCCCGAACTGTCGCGGATCGCTGCCGTCAAGCGTGTAGTAGACAGGCGCCGACGCGCTGACGGTCAAGCTGAGCGCGTTCGAGAAAGCCCCGCCGAACCGGGCGAACACCGGCGCGTTGACACTCGGAAAGAGGCCGCGGTTGCGGAAGTGCTGCAGCACGTTCGCGCCGCGCAGCGGCAGGAACGAGCCCGTCACATAGTCGCGCTGCGTGCGCCACTGCTCAACCGTGCGCGTGGCGCTACCGTCCATGTCGCCCCAGCGCGCGCTCTCCGCGATCAGCGCCGGCTCGACCTGCGCCGCCATCTCCAGATAACGCGGGACCGTGACCTCGGGTGACAGAGCGCCCCCGTTGAACAGGTGCTTCTGCACGCGGTCGGCGAAGCGCAGCCGGTACTCGGCATTGGCGATAAGGCGGCTCTGCGGGATGGCCACGCCACGTGTGTCACCCGTCATATCCGTGCCCAGGTCGCCCCAGACACCCAGTCCGGCCTCCGCATCCCAGGTCGAGAACTTGAAGCCTGTGCTGACCGAGTCGATCCGGTCACGGAACGCACGCCAGTTATTGTGCGGCCAGTCATTGTTCGCGCTCCAGTACTGCAGGACCAGATAATCGATATAATTCTCAACGTCCAGATAGACCGGATAGGCCGGGTTGCGCGTCCCGTCGGGCGCGTTGCCCTGCACGCGCTGATAGGCCGCGTTGTCGACCACACCCGCATACAGCAGGTTGGTCATCGCCGCCCAGGCGGCGATGTTGCCGTCCAGAACGGTCACCGGACTCCCCTGACTGAGCACGTCCCAGGTGTCCTCGCTGCCGCCGCAGTAGGCCGCGCCGAACTCCGACGAGACCTTCTCGGTCACATTATAGAGCCCCCAGTAGAGACCGTTCAGATAGAGGTGCGCGAAACAGCCGTACGGCGCGAGACCGCCCATGGCCCGCTGCCGCTCGCGCAGGAACTCGTCGACGATATACTGCTTCTTGTACGGGTTCGTCGTCCACTTGTTCCAGGCGTCGTTGGCGCCTGCGCGCAGCACCAGGTCGTCGAACGAGGTGGCCGCGCCCTTCGGGAACAGCTCCTCCTGCAAGCGCCCCTCGCCATACACGCCTCGGAACTGGAACGAGAACGATTTCTTCATCGACAGGTTGAAGCCGCGGAACGCGCCGCCCTGAATCTCCAGGCCGCAGTCGACCTGGAAGCGGCTGTCGTTGTCCGCATCGACCCACTCCGCCGAGGCGCGCCGCTCCCAGGCGGTTCCCGTAGACGTCGGATGGGTGTAGATGCCGGTGACCGCATGGAAGAGGTTGGATATCGAGGTCACGACCGATATCGACGGCAGCGCCTTGAGCGCGTTGGTGATCGCCGCGCCGTTCGCGGCCACCACCGCCGGATTCATCTCGTAGTCGGCCGCATAACCGGCCCAGGTGGACGGGTAGCCGGCCGGCGCATTCCCCTGCCGCAAGACCGTATCCGCCGAGATGTAGCTGTGGGTGTCGATCGCGGAAGGCGCGAACCCGCTCTTGTACGCCGCCGCGCGGAAGACCGCCGTCTGCGTGAGGTCGAACGGCGCGGTGTAGAGCGCGCTCGCGGCCGTCGGCACCTCGCAGTCGGCCGTGTAACGGATCTCCGAACCCGTATCCGTGGCGCTCACCACCACCTGCGGCATCGCGTTGGTGTAGACGCCGCGCTTGGGGGTGAACTTAACCCCATTAACCTCATTGCTCGGCCCGGAGAACGCGTTCACCGCCCCCGGCGTGGGCGTGCCGAAATAGCGCTTCTCGCCGAACTCGCCCAGCCCGTACGAGATGTCCGCGTACTGCTGAGGGAAGGTCGGCGCGTAAGCATGCGCCACCGTCACGCCGTCCGGCCGCACCAGCCCCAGATACTCGCCGCCGCCGCTCAGTGCGAAACTCGTGTGCAGCTCGTTGTTCGTGACCGAATACGACTTGTCGTCCGCCCAGACCAGCAGATAGCCCCGCGCCGGCACGACCGCGGCCGCATGCTGGGGAAACTGCCACTTGGTCAGCCGCGAGGCGTTATCGGTCAGATACCAGCCACTGAGATTCACATTCGTCGCGAACGGGTTGTAGATCTCCACCCAGTCCTCGTACTTGCCCAGCGAGTTCTTCCGTGTCGAGTCGTTGAGCGCCATGAACTCATTGACCACCACACTCGTGATCGGCCCCAGGGCACTCGCCTTCAGCTCCGGCAACATCAGCAGATCGGAGCTGCCGCTGGAATCGTTCAGCGCATGGATTGCCAGCACGTTCGTGCCCTCGACCACGAGCGGCAGATAGGCGGACACATCGAAATCGGCAAAGACCTGGGCCAGGTCGTCGCCGCGCAGGGCGGTCGCGTCTGAGTTGTACACCGCCGCCGCAGGCGCGTTGGAACGTGCGACCTCCACGCCGTTGAGATAGGCGATGAAACCGTCCTCATACTTGAGGCGCAGCGTCAGGCTTTCGAAGACGCTCCCCGCCGAAACCGTAAAAGGGAAACGCGCATAGAAACCGACCGTGCCCACCGGGACTGTGGCCCCGAACAGCGGGACATAGGTCGGCGCCGTGTCATACCCGATCCCGCTCGCGCCCTCGTCCCAGGACGAGTCGTCAAAGGCCACGCCCGTCCAGCTCGTGCCGTCGGCCCCGCTGGACGGCACCTGATACCGGCAGGCCGCGCCTGCCGCCACCAGCGTCACGTCAGCGGCTTGCGCACACTGGGCGCAGGCGCATGCCCACACGATGCCACAGGCAAGACGCCTGACTGCCTGCTTGAAGCCAGAAAATACCGCCATGACACGCCCACCTTTCCTCACGCAGCCTAAGCCCAACGCCACACACAACCCCAACTCCGGTTTCCGAACAAAACTGAGATAAAGGATAAGATATACGAGAACGGCAAATCGCGCCAACCAATTCGCTACGAATACGCGGCGCCTCGCGGCCTCAGGCCCCCGGCCGTGTACCCTTTAAACGCCAGCCCGCTCCTTGCCCTTGACCGCCTCCCAGGCCTCGTCCAGCTCCGCGAGCGTACAGCTCTTGAGCGGACGGCCGCGCTCGCGCATCAGCCGCTCGACCGCACGGAAACGGCGACCGAACTTGCCCACCGTTCCGTCGAGCGCGCCCTCGGCGTCAACCTCCAGGAAACGGCAATAGTTGACCACCGAGAACAACAGGTCGCCCGCCTCCTCCTCGACTTGGCGACGGTCTCCTGACGCGACCGCCTCACGCAGCTCGGCCAGCTCCTCCTCGACCTTCTCCACCGCGCCGGACGCGTCCGGCCAGTCGAAGCCGACCCGCGACGCCTTGGCCTGCACGCGCTGCGCCTTCAGCAGGGCCGGCAGCGCCGCCGGAACCCCGTCGAGCGCCGAGCGCTCCGGCTGACCGGCCCGCTCGCCCTGCTTGATCGCCTCCCAGTTCCGCAGGACCTCGCCGGAAGTCGCCGCCGCGACCTCGCCGAACACATGCGGGTGACGCCGCACCAGCTTGTCAGCCAGCGCCTCCGCCACATCGCCGAAGGAGAACACCCCCTCCTCCTCCCGGATCGCGCATTGGAAGACCACCTGCAGCAGCACGTCGCCCAGCTCCTCGACATGCGCCCCGGCGTCGCCCCCCTCCATCGCCTCCAGCAGCTCGTAGGTCTCCTCCAGCAGACACGGCTTCAACGACCTGAGCGTCTGCTCCCGATCCCACGGGCAGCCGCCCGGCGCCCGCAGCCGCCGCATGATCTCCAGCAGCCTCGCCACACTCGCAACCACCTCTGCCATCGCGCCCCCTCCTAAACAAAAAGCCCCGTTTCACCGAAACGGGGCTCCAGAAGATCCTCTCCGACCGGCCTGCGGACGCCCCGCGCTAAACGCGCAAAATACGGCGCACCTCATCGGCCAGACTTGCCGCGTACTCGACCACGCGCACATCGCTGCCGCTCACATCCTGATAGGCGACCTCGGGACTGTCCTTGACCAGCACGCCCAAACCGGCGGTCAGCGCGCCTTTCACCGAACAGCCGCTTCCGGCCACCGCGACACTCAGGCGCTCATACAGGTCGTTCTTGCGCGAAGCGCGGCGCCAGCCGTCCCAACCGAAGAAGCCGAAACCGGACGACGCGTCGTGCATCACCACCAGGCTCTCCGTCGCCACGCTCGCGAAAGCGGCCCTCACCGCCTCCGTATCGACTCGCGTCAGCAGCACCACCTTCATCCCCTTCGCCAGCAGCGCGCCCACAAAAGCCGTGAACCCCGCAGGCACCTTGGCCAGCTCCTCCTTCAACGCCGCCGAAAACGCCTCGTTACACTCCGCGATCACCCCCGGCACATCCACCGTCTTCTGCTGCCGGTTACACAACGCGTTCAGACCCGACGAGAACGACTTGCCCCAGAGATAACGGGCCGCCCGCGCGGCATCCAGCTCCACCCCGTCCTTCGCGAGCCGCGCAGCGTACAGATCCAGCATCAGGCGGTGGCCCGGCAGAACCGCAAAATCGAACTCCACGATCACTCCGCGCGGCAGCAGCGCGCCTGTCGAGATGCTCATCACTGACTCCTCGGTGTTCGACACCAGTTTGATTTCCTAATTGAGGGCCATACTTTAACCGGACGCCCCCGTTGCGGTCAAGCACCCCTTTAGAGCCCGAACTTGCGGCCGCAGCACGCTTGGATTACACTCTCCCCTCATGCGTTACCTCTTCGGCCCCGTCCCCTCACGTCGCTATGGCCGCTCGCTCGGCGTGGACCTCTCCGTACCCAAGACCTGCACGCTCGACTGCCGCTTCTGCCAGCTCGGCCCCACCCCCCGCACCACGGTCACGCGCAGCGACACGCCCCCCATCGGCGAAATCCTCGCCGAGCTGCGCGCCTGGCTCGCTGAAGGCCACACCGCCGACTTCATCACCGCGAGCGGCTCGGGAGAGCCGACCCTCCACCTGCACTTCGGCGACCTCTTCCGGCTCGTCCGCGCCGAGACGCCCTGCCGCTCCCTGCTGCTCACCAACGGCTCCCTCCTCTCCCTCCCCGAGGTGCGCCGCGACGCCGCGCTCGCCGATGTGGTCAAGCTCTCGCTCCACACCTGGGACCAGGCCTCTTTCGAGCACGCCGTACGCCCCCACCCCTCCCTCCGCTTCGACACGCTCCTCGACGGCTACCGCGCCTTCCGGCAGATGTACGCAGGCCGCCTGGACCTCGAGGTCTTCGTCATCCCAGGCTTCAACGACACGCCTGAGGCCATGCTCCGGATCGCCGACCTCGCCCGCTCCTTCAGCCCGGACGGCGTGTCGCTGAACGCCGCCGTCCGCCCCCCCGCGGACCCCTCC